>DATDBI010000183.1:0-7794 GCA_036524915.1 Lysobacter sp.
GCAGTTGCTGCACACCGTGCAGAGTGCCGGCTACCGCGTCGCCGACATCTCGCAGCCGCCCGAGTAGTACGGAGCGCCATGCGGCACGGACTTCCGCGCAGGATCAAGCTTGCGTTCATCACGCAGGCGCTGATCGGCAGCATCGTGATCACGGTGGGCATCCTGCTCGCCGGCGTGATCGTGCGCCAGGAAGTCATCGAACAACGCGTGCGACAGGAAGCGCAGGCGTTCTGGAAGGCATACGCGGCCGACCCCACTCACCGGCTGCCCAGCAGCTCGACCATGTCGGGCTATGTCGTCGTGCCGGGGCAGGTCCATCCGCCGCTGCCGGCCGAGCTGCAGGGGCTGCGGCCGGGCGTGCAGCGACTGCCCGACAGCCGCAGCCTGGTCTACGTAGACCGCCGGCCGCAGGGAACGCTGTACCTGGTGTTCTCGGCCTGGATGGCCGACCAGTCGGTGCTGATGACCGGCCTGGTCTCGCTGCTGCTGTCGCTGATCACCAGCGGCGCGCTGATCTGGCTGACTTACCGGACCTCCAAACGCCTGGTCACGCCCGTCAGCTGGCTGGCCAACCAAGTCGCGCACTGGGATCCGCGCGACCCCGATGCCAGTGCCATCGCGCCGGCGCGGTTGCCGGCCGATGCCAGCGACGAGGTGCGCAAGTTGTCGAAAGCGCTGACCGGGCTGTCGGAACGGGTCAGCGATTTCGTCCGCCGCGAGCGCAACTTCACCCGCGATGCCAGCCATGAGCTGCGCACCCCGCTGACGGTGATTCGCGTTGCCTCCGACCTGATGCTGGCCGACCCGGAGACCAGCCCGCGCGCGCAGCGCTCGCTGGCGCGCGTGCAGCAGGCGGGCCGCGACATGGAGTCGGTGATCGAAGCGTTCCTGATCCTCGCCCGCGAAGCCGACGTGGCGCCGCAGAGCGAGGAGTTCGAAGTGCGCGACATCGTCGCCAGCGAAGTCGAGCGGATCAGGCCGATGCTGGCCGGACGGCCGGTCGAGGTGCTGTTCCATGACGAAGGCGGGCCGCGCCTGGTCGCGCCGCCGCACGTGCTGCGGGTGATGATCGGCAACCTGCTCAGCAACGCCGTGCGTTTCACCGGCACCGGGCAGATCGAAGTGCGGGTGATGCCCGACCGCGTGGTGATCCGCGACAGCGGCATCGGCATGTCGCCGGAAGTGCTGGCCAAGGCATTCGATCCGTTTTTCCGCGCCGAGTTTGCCGAAAGCGACGGCAAGGGCATGGGCCTGTCGATCGTGCGCAGGCTGGGCGAGCGTTTCGGCTGGCCGGTGAGCCTGGCCAGCGAGCCGGGGCAGGGCACCACGGCGGTGATCCGGTTCCAGTAGTTGTCGTCGCGGGATGACAACGGGCTGAACTGTTGGACACTGTTGTTGTCAACGCAACGCCACCTCACGCGTTGGCGCCGGCATAACCTTTGAATCGAGCCCCATGAGCGCAGCCCGCAACAGCACCCAGTCGTCGAGCCCCCGCAAGTCCCAAGCCTGGATCCGTCGCGGCGTTGCTGCTGCCATCGTGCTCGCCCTCGCGGCCGGCGGTTACTGGTACTTCCGCCAGCGCGACGCCGAGGCCGCCACCGGGGCGTTTCGCACCGCGCCGGTGGAGCGCGGCGACATCCGCGTTGCGATTTCCTCCACCGGTACGCTCAGCGCGATCTCGACCGTCACGGTCGGCAGCCAGATTTCCGGCCAGGTGACCGACGTGCTGGTCGACTTCAACGATCAGGTCAAGCGCGGGCAGGTGATCGCGCGCATCGATCCGAAGACCTACGAGGCGCAGATCGCGCAGGGCAACGCGCAGGTCGCCAACGCTCGCGCCACGCTGTCGCAGGCGCAGGCGGCGCTGGTCAATGCCGAGCTCGACTACCGCCGCAAGGCCGACCTCGGCGCGCGCCAGCTGGTCGCCCGCAGCGACGTCGACCTGGCCCGTGCCGCGCTCGACCAGGCACGCGCGCAGGTCACCGCCGCGCAGGCATCGATCCGCCAGCAGAGCGCGTCCACCGAGACCACCCAGGTCAACCTCGACCGCACCGTGATCCGCTCGCCGGTCGATGGCGTCGTGCTCACGCGCAGCATCGAGCCGGGGCAGACCGTGGCCGCCAGCCTGCAGGCGCCGGAGCTGTTCAAGATCGCCGAAGACCTGGCGAAGATGAAGATCGAGCTGGCCGTGGACGAGGCCGACATCGGCCAGGTCCGTGCCGGCCAGGGCGTGTCGTTCACCGTCGATGCCTTCCCGGATCGCCAGTTCCGCGGCACCGTCGAGCAGGTGCGATTGTCGGCGACCACCACGAACAACGTGGTCACCTATCCGGTCGTGGTCACCGTAGACAACAGCGACGGCACGCTGCTGCCCGGCTTGACGGTGAATGCCGAGATCGAAGTCAGCCGTCGCGATGACGTGTTGAAACTGTCCAATGCGGCACTGCGCTACAAGCCGGCCGACGATGCCGGCAACGCCACCGCGGCGGCAGCGCAGCCGAACCGCCAGGGTGGCAGCGGCGTGATCGACGACCTCACGCGCACCGCCGCCGGGCTCAAGCTCGATGCGCCGCAGCAGGCGGCCTTCGATGCCGCCGTGACCTCTGTGCGCGAGCGCCAGGCCGCACGCCAGGCGCAGGCCGCGCAGTCGGGCGGCGGCAATCGCCTGTTCGCTGGAGGCGGTGGCGGCCGCGGTGCAGGCGGTGGTCCCGGCGCGGTGGTGATGGGCGGCGGCAGCGGCGCGGGCAACATGCAGGCGCAGATGCGCCAGCGCATGGCCGACCGCTTCCGCGAGGATTTCGCCGAGTTCCGCGCCAGCCTCAACCCGGCACAGAAGGCCACCTGGGATGGCGCCCTGGCGGCGTTGCTCAGCGCCAGGCGCGCCCCGGTCTACCGCCTGACTGGCGGGCAGCCGGACATGGTGATGGTGCGTATCGGCGCCAGTGACGGCAGCAGCACCGAAGTCTCCGGTGGCGGCCTCAAGCAGGGCGACCTGGTCGTGACCGGTGAGCGTGCCAGGCAATGAGCGCCAATGCCGCTTCGTCACATCCGGCACCACCGTCAGCGCAACCGGCGGTGATCCTCACCCGTGGGCTGTGCAAGACCTACTCGGCGCACACCGAAGCCGAAGTGCTGGCGCTGCGCGACGTCGACCTGCGCATCGACCGCGGTGAGTTCGTCGCCATCATGGGCCCGTCCGGTTCAGGCAAGTCGACGCTGATGAACCTGATCGGCTGCCTCGACACGCCCACCGCCGGCTCGTACGAATGCGATGGTGTGGACGTGTCCACGCTGGACGCCGAAGCGCTGGCAATCCTGCGACGCGACAAGATCGGCTTCGTCTTCCAGGGGTTCAACCTGCTGCCGCGGATGAGCGCGCTGGAAAACGTGGCGATGCCGCTGGGTTACGCGCAGGTGCCGCCACAGCAACGGCTCGAGCGCGCCCGCGCGGCGCTGGTCTCGGTCGGTCTGGGAGACCGCGTGGGTCATCGTCCGAGCGAGCTGTCCGGTGGCCAGCAACAGCGCGTGGCGATCGCGCGCGCGCTGATCAACCAGCCACCGATACTGCTTGCCGACGAGCCCACCGGCGCACTCGACAGCAAGACCGGCGAGGAAATCCTGGCGCTGTTCAAGCGACTGCGCGACGACCAGCACACCGTCGTGCTGATCACCCACGATGCCGAGGTCGCCGCGCACGCCGACCGCATCTACGTGATGCGCGACGGCGAACTGCATGCGCAGGAGGACGCGGCATGAACTTCTCCGACATCCTGCGCACCGCCATCCATGCGCTGCGCGGCAACTGGATGCGCAGCGCGCTGACCTCGCTGGGCGTGATCATCGGCATTGCCGCGGTGATCGTGATGGTGTCGGTGGGGCAGGGCACCCAGGCCGAGATCGACAAGATGGTGTCGGGCCTGGGCTCGCAGCGCCTGGACATCAGTTCCGGCGCCGGTCGCGGTCCCGGTGGTGGCGGCGCGCGCATGAGCGCGTCCAGCTTCTTCACCCTCAACGAAGGCGATGTCGAAGCGATCCGCAGCGAGATCCCGGAAGTGCAGTACGTCGCCGGCGCGCTGCGTGGCAACACCCAGGTCGTGTATGCCGAAAACAATGCCTCGACCAGCTGGCAGGGCGTGCAGCCGGACTTTTTCGACATCAATGCCTGGGTGATCGACAGCGGCGAAGGCTTTGACGTGCAGGACTACACCAGCGCCGGCAAGGTCGTGATCCTCGGCGAAACCGTGCGCCGCACGCTCTTTGGCGACGATCCCGGCGTCGGCCAGACCATCCGCCTGGGGCGCGTGCCGTTCACTGTCGTGGGCACGCTCAAGGCCAAGGGCCAGGGTGGCTTCGGCCAGGACCAGGACGACGTGGTGATGGTGCCTCTGCAGACCGCACGCCGCCGCCTGATGGGCGCGATGGGCCTGCCCGCCGGCGCGGTGACGCAGATCGCGTTGACGGTGGCCGACGCCAAGGACCTGGGCTACGCGCAGGGCGAGGTCGAGGCGCTGCTGCGCCAGCGCCATCGGATCAAGCCGGGCGAGGATGACGACTTCAACGTGCGCAACATCTCCGAGATCGTGGCCACGCGCACGGCGACGACGCGGTTGATGTCGCTGCTGCTTGGCGCGGTGGCGACGATTTCGCTGATCGTCGGTGGCATCGGCATCATGAACATCATGCTGGTGTCGGTGACCGAGCGCATCCGCGAGATCGGCCTGCGCATGGCGGTCGGCGCGGGACCTGCGGACGTGCGCCGGCAGTTCCTCGCCGAGGCGATGCTGATCTCGCTGATCGGCGGTGCACTGGGCATCGCGATAGGCGTGGTCGGTGCATTGCTCGTCGGCAAGTTCGGCTCGTTGCCGGTGGCGTTGAACGGGCAGGTGATCGCGCTGGCGGCGAGCTTCTCGATCATGACCGGGCTGTTCTTCGGGTACTACCCGGCGCGCAAGGCATCGCAGCTGGACCCGATCGAGGCGCTGCGGCAGCAGTAAGGTCGGGACCTCCTGGCCCCCGGTGCCGGCACGCGCCCCACACGGCGCTATGCTCTGGCTTCCTCGCCGGACTCCGACCCATGCGCCTGCCGACCCTGATCTCGCTGCCGCTGCTTGCCCTCGCCACCATGACCGTCAACGCGCACGCCGCCGACAAGCCCGCCGCCCCCAGGACGGCCCTGGTGATCCACGGCGGCGCCGGCTTCGTGCCGAAGGCCTCGATCAGCGACGATGAGCGTCGCGCCTACCACGCGGCGCTCAACCGCGCGCTCGATGCCGGCAACGCGGTGCTCAAGCGCGGCGGCAGCGCGCTCGATGCAGTGACCGCAGCGGTGGTAGTGATGGAAGACGCACCGCAGTTCAACGCCGGCAAGGGCGCCGTGTTCAACGCGAAGGGCGGGCATGAACTCGACGCGGCGATCATGGAAGGCCATACCCGTCGTGCCGGCTCGGTCGCCGGTGTCACCACCATCAAGAACCCGATAAAGCTGGCGCGCACGGTGATGGAACACAGCCAGCACGTGATGCTGGCAGGCGCGGGCGCCGAGGCGTTCGCCGATACCCGTCCGGAGATCGAGCGCGTGCCAAACAACTGGTTCGATACCGACAAGCGCCGCCAGCAACTGGAGAAGGCGCAGAAGGAAGAGGCAGCCAAGGGCAAGCGCGAAGCCAGCCGCGCGCAGGACGATGCGCCGACCTATTTCGGTACCGTCGGCGCGGTCGCGCTGGATGCGCAGGGCCACATCGCCGCAGCCACCAGCACCGGCGGCATGACCAACAAGAAATGGGGTCGGGTGGGCGATGCGCCGATCATCGGCGCCGGCACCTGGGCCGATGACGGCTGCGGCGTGTCCGGCACCGGCTGGGGCGAGTTCTACATCCGCAATGCCGTTGCCCACGACATCTGCGCGCGCGTGGCGTACCGCGGCGACTCGCTGCAGGCCGCGGCGGAAGAAGTGGTCAACCGGATCGTTCCGGCCGCCGGCGGCGACGGCGGCGCGATCGCCATGGACCGCCAGGGCAACATCGCCATGCCGTTCAACAGCGGCAGCATGTTCCGTGGCTGGATCCGGACCGACGGCAGCCGCGGCACGGCGATCCACGAAGCAGAGTGATTCGCCCCCGAGGGCGCGTTCAATGCGGCAGTTTGCTGGCCAGCAGGTCGACACGGTCGATCTGTGGTGGCTGCGAAAGCAGCTCGTCGGCACGCGCCATCAGCGCGCTGGCGATCGGGCCATCCAGGTGCGCCTGGCGCCCGGCTTCGCTGTCGAAGGTGTCGTAGATGCCGAAACTGCTCGGGCCGAAACGCAGGGCGAACCAGGTGCGCGTCCCCGGCTCGGCCTCGGCCAGGGGCAGGGCGCTGCGAAGGAACCGTTCCAGCTGGTCTTCCTTGCCTGGTTTGGCCTCCAGCCGTGCGAGCAGAGCGCAACGGGACATGGCGAGCACCTCCTGGCGGACCGGTCGCCCAGCGTAGGGCCTTGCACGCTAACGGCACGCGAAAAACACGCTACGGGGCCATGACAGGTTCCGTTCATGTGGCCGCGGGGCAGCCGCACGGGGCTTGTGGCAAAATCGGCCCCCTGTCGCAGCCAACCCAGCCGCGCCTCCCTCTTTCCAGACCTCCACCCATGTCGATCTTCGAGCTGTCCCAGCACGTGTGCCAGTCGCCGGAGTGCCTGCACGGTGGCGCAGGCGCGCCGATGCACCCCGTCTCGCAGCCGGCAGCCTGAGCGACCGACATGGCGGATGAATTCGGGCACATGCCGCGCGGCCCCGCGCGGGTACTAAAGGCGGCCAAATGGTCGATGCAGGGTCTTCGCGCAGCCTGGCTGCACGAGTCCTCGTTCCGGCTCGAGGTGTACCTGTTCGTGATCCTCGCGCCGCTGGGCGCGTGGCTGGGGCAGTCCGCGGTGGAACGCGTGCTGCTGATCGGGTCGATGCTGCTGGTGCTGAGCATCGAGCTGCTCAATTCGGCGGTGGAGGCGGTGATCGAACGCTACGGTCCCGAATTCCACGAGCTGGCCGGCCGCGCCAAGGACATGGGCTCGGCGGCGGTGTTCGTGCTGATGATGAATGTGTTGCTGACCTGGGGTGCGATCGTCGTCCCCCGGTTGTGGTGAACCAACCGTTCGCCGCCGGCATCCCACCCGTAGACCAGAATTCCAGAAACCCAAAAGCCTAAGTGCAGGAAACCGCAAGTGATTGAGCTGCTGACCGATCCGCAGGTGTGGATCACCCTCGTTACCTTGAGCGCCATCGAGATCGTGCTCGGTATCGACAATCTCGTCTTCATTTCGATCGCGGTCAGCAAGCTGCCTTACACGCAGCGCGAAAAGGCCCGCAAGTTCGGCATTGCCGTCGCCTGCATCACCCGTATCGCACTGCTGCTGACGCTGGCCTGGCTGGCGGGCCTGACCTCGGACCTGTTCTCGATCTTTGGCCAGGGCATTTCGGTGCGCGACCTGGTACTGATCCTCGGCGGCGCCTTCCTGCTGGTGAAGGGCACGATGGAGATCAAGGACCTGGTCGTCGGCGAAGGCGAGGCCGAGGACATCCACACCAAGCCGGTCGCCTCCTTCATGGGCGTGATCGCGCAGATCGCCGTGATCGACATCGTGTTCTCGCTGGACTCGGTCATCGCCGCAGTCGGCATGGCCAGCCACACGCCGGTGATGGTCGCGGCGATCCTGCTCGCGGTCGCGGTGATGCTGCTGGCGTCCAAGCCGCTGGGCAACTTCATCGACCACAACCCGACGATCAAGATGCTGGCGCTGGCCTTCATCGTGCTGGTCGGCGTGTA
>DATDBI010000184.1:0-16317 GCA_036524915.1 Lysobacter sp.
TAGCAACAGGGGCGGGCAAAACCGCCCTTGGCACGGCTTATGCGTGTATTTTCAGCGCACGTGCCGTGAGCACGGCTGCCCGAGGATCGGAAGGCCCGACCCAATGGCACGTGACGTAACAAAAACACTCCTAGGGGAAACACATGAAGAACAACCAGCAAGGCTTCACCCTGATCGAACTGATGATCGTCGTGGCGATCATCGCCATCCTGGCCGCCATCGCGCTGCCGGCTTACCAGGACTACGTGGCCCGCTCGCAGGTCACCGCCGGCCTGGCCGACGTCCGTGGCGGCGTGACCGCGTTCGAAGAGAAGATCAACCGCGGTTCGACCACCTTCTCGGGCGGCGCTTCCATCGGCCTGCAGCCCGACACCACCCGTTGCTCGGCGATCACCGTCACGGGCAGCGCCACGGGTTCGATCACCTGCGCACTGTTGGGCAACCCGAAGGTCGTCGCCAAGGTCGTGACCCTGACCCGCAACAACAGCGGCGAATGGAACTGCACGGTCACCGGCGGTCTGGAAGCCAAGTACCTGCCGAACGGTTGCCTCTAATAGCAATTGTTGGTCAGCTGCACGGAAAAGGGGCGGACTATCCGCCCCTTTTTTGTTGCGGAAGACTGGCTGGCACGAAACGTGCGTAAGTGTGTTGGACAAACTTCTGCAGGGGGATGCAGATGCAAAGGGCCAAAGGATTTACTCTCATCGAACTGATGATCGTGGTGGCAATCATCGCGATATTGGCGGCGATTGCGATTCCGGCATATCAGGACTATGTGATCCGTTCGCAGATCACCGCAGGACTGTCGGAAATCACGGGCGGCAAGTCCACATTTGAAGCCCAGGTCGTCGCCAACAACCGCACCACGTTCAACGTCCAGGAAATCGGCCTGCAGCCTTCAACTGCTCGTTGCGAACTCGAGATGAACCCGGGTGCCACTGGCCACATCCGTTGCCTGCTGAAAGGGAATCCCAAGATTGCTGGCAAGGCAGTGGAAATCGTTCGCAACAGCAGCGGCCACTGGGCTTGCCAGGTCGATGGCGCCATTGCAGCCAAGTACAGGCCGGACGGCTGTACCTGACTTGACCGGACCCGCGGCGGGTCGCCACTCACTGAGCAGAGCAGTAGAAGTAATTTGAAGACCTTGAAGCTCGACCGCACGCTGCTGCTGATTCTTGCTCTGATAGCCGCGACGACCCTCGTCTATTGGCCAGGATTGGGCGGCGGCTTCCTGCTCGACGACTATCCGAACATCGTTACCAACCCGCGCGTCCAGCCGTCGACACTGACTGTCGAAAGCATGATGACCGCTGCCCGGTCATACGACGCCGGCTTTTACAACAGGCCGCTGCCCACAATCAGCTTTGCGATTGACTACCTGCACTACGGCAAGAATCCGTGGGGGTACAAGCTCACCGGGCTGATCGTCCATCTGCTCAACTCGCTGCTGGTCTTCTTTCTCGTCCGGAAGCTGCTCGCTCTGACCCGCGTGGAAGCCGCAAGGTCATCAACAACAACATCGTTTGTGATCGCCCTTTTGTGGGCGATACATCCGATCCAGATCTCCTCGGTTCTTTACATAGTTCAGCGCATGGAGACGATGTCATTGACATTCGTCCTTCTGGCGCTGCTTGCATATCTGAAGGGACGCTCATCGCAGATCGAGGGCCGCGCGGGCTGGCCATGGCTGGCGGCGTGTGCCGGACTCGTGATCATGGGCCTGCTGTGCAAGGAGACCGCCGCCCTTTTTCCTGCATATGCCCTCGCGCTGGAACTGACCGCACTTCGCTTCGAGGCGTCATCCCCCGCCAGAAAACGATGGCTCGTGGGATTCTATGCCGGCGGAACAGCACTCGCCGCCGCCTTGTTCCTGCTTGTCATCGTCCCCCATTTTGCGACTGCCGACGCTTTCGCCAATCGCGACTTCACCGCCTACGAACGCGTCCTGACGCAACTGCGCGTGCTTCCGATGCACCTGGGGCAGATGATCCTTCCGGCGCCGGGAAGGATGACGTTCTATTACGATGCATTCCCTGCTTCTCACGGACTGCTGGCTCCGTATACCACGCTGTTGGGCGGCCTCTTGATTGCAGGCCTCATTGCTTCGGCCTGGGCGCTGCGCAAAAGGGCGCCACTGGCCGCGCTGGGGGTGTTCTGGTTCTTCGCTGCCCACCTCATCACGAGCAACGTCTTCAATCTCGAGCTCGTTTTTGAGCACCGCAACTACTTCGCGCTCCTCGGCTTTCTCCTGACCGCTTCCGAGATCTGGCGGAAGGTCGAGTTTCGAGACTCGCCGTCGCTGAAAGTTTTCGCGGTGGCCGCAATCGTCGTGGGCGTAGGCACACTGGCGATCATCCGCTCCGCGACCTGGGGACACCCGGTGAAGCTCGCGGTCGAACTCGTGGCAAAGAATCCCACGTCCCCGCGAGCCAGCAGCGACCTGGGGGCCGAGTACGTGAATTTGTCTGGTAGTGACCCTGCATCCCCGTACTTCGCCATGGCTTACCGCGAGTTCGAGAGGGGATCCAGGCTGCCAAATGCCTCACCCCTGCTCGACCAGGGCCTGATCCTCATGGCCGCGACCACAGGTCAGACTGTCGAGGACCGCTGGTGGCTGCAGCTGATAGAGAAGATTAAACTTCGACCGATCGGCTCTCAGGAAGTCGCCGCCGTCAATGGCTTGATGGTGCAGCGATACAAGGGGGTCCCATTGGACGACTCGCGCCTTTCGGAAGCCTACGCCACCTTGCTCTCACGGCGAAAAATGCCGCCACAGTTCTATGTCCAGTACGGCGACTTCGCGCTTACCTACCTGCACGACGAAGACCTCGCCGATCGCATGTTCGTGACGGCGATCGAGAACGCGGGCGGCGACTCGCAGTACGCGCTCCAGATCTTCAGCGGACTTGTTGCCGACGGCCGCAAGCGCCAGGCAAAGGCGGTCTATGCCAAGGCAACGAGTCTGGGTTTGATCAAGGCTGCGTCAAAAGATTGATGGGCCTCATCCAGGGTCGCGCAGCAATGCCTGCCATTTCTGCAGGATGCGATCATCGCCCAGGAACTCCTCAAAGTACTGGCGTCCCCGAGTTCCCAGCACGACAGCCTGACCAGGCTCGGCAATCAGACCCCTGATTGCCTGAGCGATATCGCCAGCCGGATCCACAAGTACCGCTGGGGGCCGGGGCACTCCTTCAGGCGTGGAAAGCAGGGCCTGCGTGATGATCGCCTTTCCGCTTGCAAGGTACATGTACAGCTTGAATGGCAAAACACGGGCCGCTTTGGCGCCACCGCCGAACACGCCCAGACAGGCGTCTGCTCGCGCAATCTCCCCGGCGATCTGATCCAGACTCTGCCAGTCTCGTACCCAAGTGACCGGAATGCCCGGATGGGCAATGAGGAAGGCCTCAATCACTGGGCCCAGCTGGCCATCGCCGACGAGCCGGAACTGCACGCCTTCATCAGCACTGAAGCTGGCAGCGGCCGCGAGAATCCTTTCCACTCCATGAAGCGGAATCATGGTGCCGACGAACAACACGGTGAACACCGGATTGCGATGATCCGTTGAATTGTTGCCGAGGAAGCGAGCGCCATCGATAGCGAGCGGCCAGGCGTGGACCCGCTCCGCATGGAGCCCGAACTCCTCGACCATCTGACTTCGGTTTGCCTCGGTATCGGCAATCACGGCCGACGCCGCCTTCAGCGCCCGCCCTTCGAAAGACTTGATCAGCCTGGCTGCCAGCGAATGTCGAGTGTTTCCGCGATCATTGAACTGGGCATCCCAGATTGAGATGTACGCGTCGGCGATCAGCCTGGGCCTGATACGTCGCGGGATCCAGGCCATCAACCAGAGCATGAATACCGAAGGATAAGGAACAAACACGGCCTGGTGACGGCCGTGCCAGTCAAGCAGGACTCTGATTGTGCTGGCGGCATTAAGGGTCAGCAATCTGGCCAGCTGGAGATACTTGCTGCATCCCCTCGAATGCCTGAGCTTCCACAAATGCAGGTGTTCCGGCAGCTTCCAGCCCAAATCCCGGATCTCGACGCTTCCAAGCTCACGCAGGATTCTGAGGTTCTGCTCGGCGTTCTGATAGCCGGCACCGCAAGCACGGACGCCTGCCACCCTGATCACCCGCTGGTCCACGATTTCACGACTCCCGTGGAAACTGGGTTGCGACAGCCACCAGATTCAGCGAGCGAGTGGGGTCGTCACCAATCGAGATGTCCTCAACCTTGAACTGCGACGCTGCATCCGCGGGGCCCTGCCCCTGAAACCGATGCAGCAGATTCAAGCCCCACTTGCGGAATGATTCCGGGCATCCCGGAAACGTGAATGGCAAGGTCACCCACTTCAAGGCTCGGTAACGCTTCAGCTCAAGCGCGTCGATTCCGCCACTGGCCGTCATGAACCTGAGTTTCACATTGAATCCGGAGGACTCGATCAATGCGCGAAATCCGGCCGCGCCATACTCCCTGACATGCCAGCGGTTCCAGGGTCTCTGGCCAGGCAAAAGACGATGACGCCGATCCGGTGTAATCATCACCAGCTGCCCGCCGGGCCTGAGCATGCGCCGAGCCTCCTGGACGTAGGCCGCATCCTCCCAGACGTGCTCGATGACCTGGAAAGAAACCACAACGTCGAAGCTGGCATCGGCAAACGGAAGCCGCTCTCCAGCCACAATCAAACGGTGGCTAAGGTTCGGCGCGGAATGATGCGACGCCGCGTAGGCGATGGCTTCGGACGAGACATCCACCCCGACCACATCAGCGGCGGTTTCCGCGAGCATCTGGGCCCCGTATCCGCTGCCGCAACCAAGATCAAGTACGCGCTTTCCCCGAACCAGCGGCTCAGCAAACTGATAGCTGGCGACATGCATCAGATAGATTGCGTGAAGACCGGGAGACCTCCGGTAGGCCTCCTCGATTACACGTTCACCCGTGAGGGGTAGTTCACTCATGTCTCGTTTCCCGTAGCGTTTCGCGCCAAGAGCCACCCACCCAGAAAGAACCACACGAGATCGGCAGCGATCGTGGCAATCCGCATTGCCAGTATTGCACTGAGTACTTCGCCAGAGGCGTTGACGCCTCCGAGCATCATGGCCATCACCCCCTCGCGCACGCCGATGCCAGCGGGGAGGCCGGGAGCAAAAAACCCAGCCAGCCAGGAAATCGCGAACACCGAAGTCAGCTGGCCGTAGGAGTATCCGGAACCAAGACCAAGTGCCCGGGCAATCAGGAACCAGCCTAGGCCGATGACCAGGTAGTTCAGGCAGTAGCCGGCGAAAGCCATCAACTGCGATGGGCGACCTGGAATCTCGCCCTGCCAGCTCGACAGGAATATCCCGATGCGCGAATCGCGCGTTATCCGCGACAGACAGCGCACGACTTCAGGCGCAAACGCGACCCCCACGCACAACCCCAGGACAACCCATGGAAACCAGATGACGAGAGCGAGTGGCACCCTGGGTGAAGCGCTTCCAGATACGGTGAACACGCCCGCAACGGCCGCGCACGCCAGAACCGCGAGGATGGTCTCGATGGTCACAGACGTCGCAAAACGCCTGAAGGTCATGCCGCGCGACATGGCCAGCATTGCACGACTTGCGTGTTGGGCTACGTTGCCCGGCAGGTACTTGGCGAGCTGGGTAAACCCCATGATCCCGCATAGCTCCTTCCATCCCGGCAGCGCCGAATGTGGAACCAGCAGTTTCCGCCACGCCATCGCCGAAACGGGGACGATCAAGGCGTACAGACCTGCCGCGATGGCAGTTGCCGCAATCACCCGGGGCTCGTACAACTTCGCTAGCGCCTGCGGATCGAAAGCCTTGAAGCAGAACCAGCCGAAGTATGCAAGCGCTAGCAACGCGACGATCAGTGCAATCATCCGGTACGCGCTTCTCACGGCCGTCGCGCCACTGCGAAGTATCCACTGCCCGCGTCGCCATTGAGAAATGCATTCTGGATCGCGAATGCCGCCTTGATTCCCATCAGACCTGGTGCAGAGGAAAGGAGGGGCAAAACGCGTCGATAAGAGGTGCGCTCCACGCCGCTTGCGGCGTTGCCCTCTTCCCGCCCCATCCCTAGGGTCTTGCGGCGTTTCAGAGCAGCGCGATAGTAGGGCTCTCCAAAGATCTCGGTCAGGTTTGCGGCCGGAAATCCATAGCACTCCAGGCGCAACAGCTGCAGCCCGGCGCGATCGATGGCGGCGGTGATGTCCTCGCGATCGTAGCGGCGGAAATGCCCCGCCCAATCATCGCCGCTTCCCCAACGTCGGCGATGCGCAGGCACTGAGATCAACACGGTGGCGCCGGAGCGAAGCCAACTTGACCACTCACGGAGCGCGTCGACATCGTGCTCGATGTGCTCCAGCACATCCATCGCAAGCAATGCACCGAACCGCTCTTGCCAGTCATTTCCTGGGCACGAGTGCAGGTTGATGGGATGTCCCGATTGCCGCACGGACCGATTGGCGACGGCCAGCGCTTGCGCTGACGACTCCAGACCCGTGCACCGATACCCCATCGCTTGTAGATCGACGAGCAGGGAGGCGGCCCCGCACCCGACTTCCAATAGCTCTTCGCCAAGCGAATCAGGGAGATTCGCCATTACGCGGTTGCGCCGCAGAAGATATCGCAGCGATGGCGTCCAGCTTCCATCGTCGGGGATCCACCCCAACGCCTCGGGAGAGCTCATGTGTTCAATGCCTCTGGCATGATCGTGATGGACTTCTATCGATCATGGGCGCCGGGTTTCTCCGATCGCGCGGCCAGGAATGTCAACGACGTGATCTGCTCCGAGATGAGCCCGATCAGAAAGATGATGACACCTGCACTGAAGAGCAGCACGCTCATGTTGGTGAGCCGGTGCTCGCTCGCAAACGTGAAAGCGTAGTAGGCGAGCCCGGTGAGAAAGAATCCGATTCCGAGTGGCGCGAACAATTTCAGCGGCGAGTACAGCGTCGCGATCTTGAAGATGATCAGCAGGAATCGAATGCCATCCTTGATCGGCCGGATATGGCTGCCATTGCCGACGCGTTTTGCCACCGGGATCGGCACGTAGGCCACCGGGTAGGCGCTGCGGAAGAACGCCATCGTGCTGGTGGTCGGGTAACTGAATCCATTGGGCAGCAGGTGCAGGAACTCCCGGAACTTCTCCGCGCGCACCGCGCGGAATCCGGAGGTCAGGTCCAGGATCTCGTGACCGGTCATCCAGCTTGCGAGGCGGTTGTAGAACCGATTGGCCAGCCCCCGGTGGAAATTGGCCTGGCCAGAGCCGTCGCGCGCGCCCACGACCATGTCGTAGCCCTCGTCGAGCTTCGCCAGCAGCCGCCCGATGTGGGCCGCGCTGTGCTGGCCGTCGGCGTCCATGAACACGATCACCTCGCCCGTGGCCGCCCTGGCCCCGCGCTTGATCGCGGCGCCATTGCCCATGGAATACGGGGACGACAGCACCCGGGCTCCGTGTTCAGCCGCCACGGCGGCCGTGCCGTCGCTGGAGCCGTCGTCGACCACGATGAGCTCGGCCTGGGGCCATTGCTCGCGCAGGGCAGGCAGTGTCCTGGCCAGGCCCTCGGCTTCGTTCTTTGCAGGTAGTACAACGGAAACGCGCATCCCCTTCCCCTTTTGCCCTCACAGAGTAGGCGATCAGGGGCTCCCCCGAGAAGGTGCAGGCGTCCCCGTTTTCTAAATGGGGCTGCGGCCGCCGGACTGCACAAACGTGCGCACGGTCCGCTCCCCAGGCAACAGGATTGCGGTACAGTCCGGTCGGGGAATTACAGGGGGCTCCATGAGCACCGTTGCCACTGCCAATCTGGTGGGGATCACCGGCATTGCCCGGCGCCTCGTGCTGGACGGAGCGCTGGATGACACCGCCGCCCGCCAGGCATTGGCGACGGCCACCAGCCAGAAACAACCAATTGCCGCCTATCTGGCGGAAAAGCGCCTGGTGACCCCGGCGCAAATGGCTGCCGCCAACTCGGTCGAGTTCGGCGTGCCGCTGCTCGATGCCTCGGCGTTCGACCCCAAGCAGTCCGCGATCAAGGTCGTCAACGAGGCGCTGATCCGGAAGCATTCGGTGTTGCCGCTGTTCAAGCGCGGCAACCGCCTGTTCATCGGCATCGCCGATCCGACCAACAACCAGGCCCTGGAAGAGATCAAGTTCCAGACCAACCTGGCGATCGAACCGATCCTGGTCGACGAGGACCGGATCAAGCGTTGCATCGAAACCTGGCTGGAAGCCAGTGACGCCCTGGCCGATTCGGTTGGCGACCACGAGGGCCTGGAGTCGCTGGACGTCTCCTCCGGCGATGCCGACCTGGCCAACGAAAGCGGCGTTGATGTCAAGACCGACGACACGCCGGTGGTCAAGTTCGTCAACAAGGTCCTGGTGGATGCAATCCGCAAGGGCGCTTCGGACATCCATTTCGAGCCCTACGAAACCGAATACCGCGTGCGCCTGCGCATCGACGGCCTGCTCAAGCAGGTTGCCAAGGTGCCGCCGAGCCTGCAGGCCCGCATCGCCGCTCGCGTGAAGGTGATGGCGCAGCTCGACATTGCCGAGAAGCGCGTGCCGCAGGACGGCCGCATCAAGCTCAACATCTCCAAGACCAAGCAGATCGACTTTCGCGTCAGCACCCTGCCGACCCTCTTCGGCGAAAAGGTGGTGATGCGTATCCTCGACGGCAGTGCCGCCAAGCTCGGCATCGACAAGCTTGGCTACGAAGATGTCCAGCGCTCGCTGTACGAGCAGGCGCTGGCAAAACCCTACGGCATGGTGCTGGTAACCGGCCCGACCGGCTCGGGCAAGACGGTGTCGCTGTACACCGGCCTGAACATCCTCAACGACGAACAGCGCAACATCTCCACGGTCGAAGACCCGGTGGAAATCCGCGTGCCGGGCATCAACCAGGTGCAGATGAACGTCAAGCGCGGCATGACGTTTGCCGCCGCGCTGCGCAGCTTCCTGCGCCAGGACCCGGACGTGATCATGGTCGGCGAAATCCGCGACCTGGAAACAGCCGAGATCGCCATCAAGGCCGCACAGACCGGCCACATGGTGCTGTCAACGCTGCACACCAACGACGCGCCGCAGACCATCGCCCGCCTGATGAACATGGGCGTGGCGCCGTTCAACATCACCTCGTCGGTCACCCTGGTCATCGCCCAGCGACTGGCCCGGCGCCTGCACGACTGCAAGCGCGAAGTACAGTTGCCGGAGCACGCGCTGCTGGCCGAAGGCTTCAAGCCCGAGGAAATTGCCGAAGGCCTGAAGATCTACGAGGCCGTTGGCTGCGCCGACTGCACCGAGGGCTACAAGGGTCGTACCGGCATCTACCAGGTCATGCCGATGACCGATGAGATCCAGGCCATCGTGCTGGCCGGCGGCAACGCCATGCAGATTGCCGACGCAGCACAGAAATCCGGCGTCAACGATCTTCGCCAGTCGGCGATGCAGAAAGTCAGGAACGGCGTCACCAGCCTCGCCGAAATCAACCGCGTAACCAAGGACTAAACCATGTCCGCGACCCGTATTGCCACCAAACCCGCCACTGTGCGCCGCGCTGACGCCTTGCCTGTTTTCACGTGGCAGGGCACCGACAAGCGCGGCAAGGTGATGAAGGGTGAACAGCAGGCAAAGAACGCCAATGCCCTGCGCGCCGAATTGCGCAAGCAGGGCATCCAGCCCAAGGTGGTCAAGCCCAAGGGCAAGCCATTGTTTGGTGCTGCCGGCAAGCGCATCACCCCGCTCGACATCGCGGTGTTCAGCCGTCAGATCGCGACGATGATGAAGTCCGGCGTGCCGATTGTCGGTGCGATGGAGATCATCGCCAACGGCAACAAGAACCCGCGGATGGTGAAACTCGTCAACGCCGTACGTGCCGATATCGAAAGCGGCTCGTCGCTGTACGAGTCGCTGAGCAAGCATCCGGTCCAGTTCGACGAGCTGTATCGAAATCTGGTCAAGGCCGGCGAGTCGGCCGGTGTGCTCGAAGTGGTGCTCGATACCGTCGCGACCTACAAGGAGAACCTCGAGGCGCTGAAGGGCAAGATCAAGAAGGCGATGTTCTACCCGGCGATGGTCATCGCGGTCGCCCTGATCGTCAGCTCGATCCTGCTGGTGTTCGTGGTTCCCCAATTCGAAGAAGTCTTCAAGGGTTTCGGTGCAGACCTGCCGGCCTTCACCAAGCTGATCGTCGCCTTGAGCCGGTTCATGGTGGCCTGGTGGTTCGTGATCCTGATCGGCGTCGTCGGATCCATCGTGGCCTTCATCATGGCCAAGAACCGCTCGGTAGCGTTCTCCAGGCTGCTCGACCGGATGATCCTGAAGGTGCCGGTCATCGGCCAGATCATGCACAACTCGGCCATTGCCCGTTTCTCGCGCACGCTCGCGGTGACCTTCAAGGCCGGCGTGCCGCTGGTGGAGGCGCTGGACACCGTCGCCGGCGCCACCGGCAACGTCCTGTACGAGGATGCCGTGCGCAACATCCGCGACGACGTCGCGGTCGGCTACCCGGTCAACGTCGCGATGAAGCAGGTCAACCTGTTCCCGCACATGGTCGTTCAGATGACGGCGATCGGCGAAGAGGCCGGCGCGCTCGACACGATGCTGTTCAAGGTCGCCGAGTTCTACGAGCAGGAGGTCAACAATGCCGTCGATGCGCTGGCCAGCCTGCTGGAACCGCTGATCATGGTGTTCCTGGGCGTGATCGTCGGCGGCATGGTGATCGCCATGTACCTGCCGATCTTCAAGCTCGCCGCAACGGTCGGTTGATCGCCAGGGCATCGCTACTTAGGCCACAATCCGACGCATGGCATTCCTAGATCAGAACCCCGCCATCGGTTTTCCGCTGGCGGCCGGGCTCGGCCTGTTGGTCGGCAGCTTCCTCAATGTTGTGATCCTGCGGCTGCCCAAGCGGCTGGAATGGCAGTGGCGCCGCGACAGCCGCGAGGTCCTCGGCGAGCCGGAGACCTACGATCCGCCTCCGCCCGGGATCGTGATCGAGCGTTCGCACTGCCCGCATTGCAAGCACCAGCTGGCGTGGTACGAGAACATCCCGGTGTTCAGCTATCTGGCGCTGCGTGGGCGCTGCCGCAACTGCAAGACGCCGATTTCGCCGCAGTACCCGCTGGTCGAGCTGCTGACGATGCTGCTGATGGTCGCCTGCGTCTGGCGCTTCGGGTTCGGCTGGCAGGGTTTCGGCGCGATCGTCTTCACCTGCTTCCTGATCGTGCTGTCGGGCATCGACCTGCGCACGCAGTTGTTGCCGGACCAGTTGACCCTGCCCTTGATGTGGCTGGGATTGATAGCCGCATCCGACAACCTGTACTTCCCCGCCAAGCCGGCACTGCTCGGCGCGGTGGCGGGCTACCTGAGCCTGTGGACGGTGTGGTGGCTGTTCAAGCAGCTCACCGGCAAGGAGGGCATGGGCCATGGCGACTTCAAGCTGCTGGCCGCGATCGGCGCCTGGACCGGCCTCAAGGGCATCCTGCCGACGATCCTGCTGTCGTCGCTGGTCGGAGCGATCATCGGCTCGGTCTGGCTGGCGATGAAGGGCCGCGATCGCGCGACGCCCATCCCGTTCGGCCCCTACCTGGCCGTTGCCGGGTGGATCGCCTTCTTCTGGGGCGAGCAGATCGTCGGGACGTACATGCGGGTGTCCGGGCTGCGCTGACGCCCGGCCTCACTCCCCTCCCGGCAAGCCGCCGAGGGGCCATGGCTTATATGATCGGCCCATGAGCGACTTCATCATCGGTGTCACCGGCGGCGTGGCCTCGGGCAAGAGCGTGGTCACGCGCCGCTTCGGGGAACTCGGGATCATCGTGGCCGATGCTGACGTGGCCGCCCGCGCCGCGGTGGCGCCCGGCTCCGATGGCCTGGCCGAAGTCGTGGCGTTGTTCGGCAATGAAGTGCTGGCCGCCGGTGGCGGCCTCGATCGTGCGGCGATGCGACAGCGGGTGTTTGGCGATGACGCCGCACGTCGGCGCCTGGAAGCCATCATCCACCCGCGCGTGCGGCTCGCGCTCCAGGAGGCCTGCCTGAAGGCGCCTGGCCCCTACGCGATTGCGGCGATTCCGCTGCTGGCCGAAGGCGGGGGCCGCGACGCCTATCCCTGGCTCGCGCGGATCCTGGTGGTCGATGTCCCGGTCGCGTTGCAGCGGGCACGGTTGATGATGCGCGACGGTGCCGATGCCGCCCTGGCCGAGAGGATGATCGCGGCCCAGGCCACGCGGACGGGGCGCCTTGGCATCGCCGACGATGTGCTGGTCAATGACGGCCCGCTGGAAGCGCTCGATGCACCGATTGCGGCACTGGACCGCAGGTATCGGGCGTTGGCTGCGGCCGGGGTTTGACCCCGCATCCGCTATCCACTCCGAGGAGTGCTGCCTACCCTGGCTACGGCCAGAGGCCGCGGATAGCCGCAATACCCTGGGCGCCATGCGCGCGGGCTTCATCGAGGTCGGCGGGGCCGAGTCCGCCGATGGCGTAGATCGGCAGCGACACCCGCTCGCGCAACGCAGCGAAAGCGTCCCAGCCGATCCCGGCAATCCCCGGATGGCTCGGCGTCGACTTCACACTTCCCAGCACGACAAAGTCGCAGCCCAATGCCTGTGCCGCCATCAGGTCATCGATGCCGTGGCAGGAGGCCGCCAACGTGAGCGCGGGCGGCAACGGCCGTTCGCGTTGCGCGTGCAGCACCGCTGCAGGCAGGTGCAGTCCGGCCCCGAGTTCGAGCGCCAGCGCGATGTCGCCATTGACCAGCACCTCGACGCCGGCGCGGTGGCACCGCTGCACCGCCTGGCCAGCGAGCTGGCGCCAGCGCGCCGCATCGATGCCAGGCGCGCGCAGCTGCACGCGGCGGATGCCGGCCGCCAGGGCAGCGTCCAGCCCCAGCAACCATGTCGCATCGTCGTCCGGCGTTGGCGTTGGCGTCACCAGGTAGTGCGATGGCTGCAGCAGGGCCGCCACCACCGGCCGGTCGGCCGGCGGCATCTCGTAACTGGCGAGCTTGTGCGGGGGCACCCATACCAGCGCCTGCCCTTCGCGACCGCGCGCGCTGCCGCGCCACTGGGCGATCAGGCGCACATCCAGGCGCAGGCGCTTGTCTGGATAGACCTGCGGCACCGTGATCAGCGGCGCGCCCAGATCGACATCGATCCCGAGTTCTTCATGCAGCTCGCGCGCGAGTGCGGCCTCGGCCGATTCGCCGGGCTCATGCTTGCCGCCGGGAAACTCCCACAGCCCGGCCAGGTCGCGGCCTTCGGTCCTGCGCGCCAACAGGACGCGACCGCGGGCGTCGCGGATGACGCCTGCGACGACCTCCACCACGCGAGTAGGCATTGGCATGCCCGGATCGGGCAGGTTCGGGGATATCGCTGGGGGAGGCTGCGCCGTCATCGCGGGAGCACCTTCGGTGCCCTGCCCTCACCCCAACCCCTCTCCCGCAGGGAGAGGGGGCTCAAACAGGGCGGCCGCCGGTCAGGCGATCTGCCCATGGCAGTGCTTGTACTTCTTGCCACTGCCGCACGGGCACGGGTCGTTGCGACCGGTGTTGGCGAAGGCATCGTTGCCACCGGCCTGCGCCAGGGCCTGCTGCGCTTCCTCGTCGGCACCGTAGCCGCCGACATCGGCGTGCTGGAACTGCATCTGGCGAGCCTGGGCTTCGGCGGCCGCGCGCTCCTGCGCTTCCAGCTGGGCGACTTCGTCCTCGCTGCGGATGCGCACGCGCGCCAGCAGAGTGACGACTTCGCGCTTGACCTTCTCCAGCATTTCGCTGAACAGCTCGAACGCTTCCTTCTTGTACTCCTGCTTCGGCTGCTTCTGGGCATAGCCGCGCAGGTGGATGCCCTGGCGCAGGTAATCCATGCGCGCAAGATGCTCCTTCCAGTTCTGGTCGAGCACGTTGAGCATGATGTGCTTCTCCAGCATGCGCATCGTCTCGGCGCCAAGCTGGGTTTCGCGCTCGGAGAAGTGGCCCAGCACGGCTTCCTGCACGCGCTCCTCGATGGTCTCGGCGTCGAGCTCCTCGCTCTCCTTGGCCATGGCGACCAGCGGCATCGCCACGCCGAAGTCCTGCTCCAGCGTCGCCTCCAGGCCCGGCAGGTCCCACTGCTCGTCGATCGAGTTGAGCGGCACGAAGCGCGCCACGGTGTCGGCGACGACGTCGCTGCGCAGACCCTCGATGTTCTCCTCGACGGTGTCGGCTTCAAGCAGCTCGTCGCGCTGGGAGTAGATCACCTTGCGCTGGTCGTTGTTGACGTCGTCGAAGTCGAGCAGGTTCTTGCGGATGTCGAAGTTGTGGGCTTCGACCTTTCGCTGCGCGTTGGCAATCTGCTTGGTCACCAGCGGGCTTTCGATGATGTCGTCTTCTTTCAGGCCCATGCGTGCCATCACGCGCTGCACCCAGTCGGCGGCGAAGATGCGCATCAGGTTGTCTTCGAGCGACAGGTAGAAGCGGCTCGAGCCCGGGTCGCCCTGGCGACCGGCGCGACCGCGCAGCTGGTTGTCGATGCGGCGGCTCTCGTGGCGTTCGGTACCGACGATGTGGAGGCCGCCGGCGGCCTTGACTGCCTCATGGCGTGCCTGCCACTCGGACTTCAGGCGCGCCTTGCTGACTTCGTCCAGCTCGCCGCCACTGCTTGCTTCGAGCAGCGACACTTCGTTCTCGAGCGAACCGCCGAGCACGATGTCGGTACCGCGGCCGGCCATGTTGGTGGCGATGGTGATCGCACCCGGGCGACCGGCCTGGGCCACGATCTGCGCTTCGCGCTCGTGCTGCTTGGCGTTGAGTACCTCGTGGGCGATGCCGGCGTCGCGCAGCTGCTGGCTGAGCATTTCCGACACTTCGATCGAGGTCGTGCCAACCAGCACCGGTTGCTTGCGCGCGTTGGCGTCCTTGATCTCGTTCACCACCGCGCGGTACTTGCCGGCGCGGTTGAGGAACACCGCGTCGGGATGATCCTTTCGCTGCACCGGCTGGTGGGTCGGGATCACGATGACTTCCAGGCCGTAGATGCTCTGGAACTCGTACGCTTCGGTGTCGGCCGTGCCGGTCATGCCGGACAGCTTGTTGTACATGCGGAACAGGTTCTGGAAGGTGATGCTCGCCAGCGTCTGGTTCTCGCGCTGCACGGGCACGCCTTCCTTCGCCTCGACCGCCTGGTGCAGGCCGTCGGACCAGCGACGACCGGCCAGGGTGCGGCCGGTGAACTCGTCGACGATCACCACTTCGCCGTCGCGGACGATGTAATCGACGTCGCGCTGGTAGATGGCATGCGCGCGCATCGCGGCATTGAGGTGGTGGACGACGCCCAGGTTCTGCGCGCCGTACAGCGAGTCGTCCTCGTCCTGCAGGATGCCGGCCTGGCGCAGCAGCGCCTCGGCATGCTCCTGGCCCGACTCGGACAGGTGCACCTGCTTGCTCTTCTCGTCGACCCAGTAGTCGCCCTCGCCTTCTTCCGTGGTCTGGCGGATCAGGTTCGGAACAAGGCGGTTGACCTTGATGTACAGCTCCGGCGATTCGTCGGCCGGGCCGGAGATGATCAGCGGCGTGCGCGCCTCGTCGATCAGGATCGAGTCGACCTCGTCGACGATCGCGTAGTTCAGGCTGCGCTGGAAGCGGTCTTCCTTCGACAGCGCCATGTTGTCGCGCAGGTAGTCGAAGCCGAACTCGTTGTTGGTGCCATAGGTGATGTCGGCGTGATAGGCCTTGCGCCGTTCCGCCGGGTCCATCTGGGACAGGATGGCGCCGACCTCCATGCCGAGGAAGTGATGGATTCGGCCCATCTGCTCGGACTGGAACTTGGCCAGGTAGTCGTTGACCGTGACCACGTGGACGCCGCGGCCGGTGATCGCGTTCAGGTACGAGGGCATGGTGGCGACCAGCGTCTTGCCCTCACCGGTCTTCATCTCGGCGATGTTGCCCAGGTGCAGTGCGGCCCCGCCCATCAGCTGGACGTCGAAATGTCGTTTGTCCAGCACCCGCCGGCTCGCTTCGCGGACTGTGGCGAAAGCTTCCGGGAGCAGGGACTCCAGCGTCTCGCCCTTGTCGACCCGGGCGCGGAAGTCGGCGGTCTGGCCGCGCAGCTCCTCGTCGTCCATAGCGACGAAGTCGTCCTCGATCGCATTCACCTGGTTGGCGAAGCCCTTCAGCTGCTTGAGCAGCTTGCCTTCGCCGACGCGCAGCAGCCGGTCCATCAAAGCCACGGAAACGCCGCTCCCTTACACCTCGTCGACACCTTCGCCCGTTGCTGGGCCGCCACCCATGGTAGGCCCATCCGCTCACGACACACCCCGACCGAGACCGGCCGAGCGAGCCCT
>DATDBI010000185.1:0-19113 GCA_036524915.1 Lysobacter sp.
CCGAGCTCGCGGATCTGCTCGGGCATCACGCCCTTGACCGAACCGTAGGTGCCCACCGGCATGAAAGCCGGCGTCTCCACGGTGCCGCGCGGGAAGGTCAGGCGGCCGCGGCGGGCGGCGCCGTCGGTGGCGAGGAGGTCGAACGACATCCGGCTCATGCGGCGGGCTCCGGATACAGCAGCATCGCGTCGCCGTACGAGAAGAAGCGGTAGTGCGAGGCAATCGCGTGGTCGTAGGCGGCGAACACGCGCGCCTTGCCGGCGAAGGCGGAAACCAGCATCAGCAGGGTGCTCTCGGGCAGGTGGAAATTGGTGATCAGGGCGTCGACCGAACGGATCCGGTAGCCCGGCAGGATGAACAACCGCGTTTCGCCCGCGTACGGCTGCAGTTCGCGCTCACCGGCGTCGTTGCCGCGCATCGCGCTTTCGAGCGCGCGCACGACCGTCGTGCCAACCGCGATCACGCGACCACCGGCGGCCCGCGTGCGCTGGATCTGTTCGATCAGGGCGGCGCCGACGTTGAGCCACTCGCTGTGCATCACGTGCTGGCCCAGGTCATCCACGCGCACCGGCTGGAACGTGCCCGCACCGACATGCAGGGTCACATGACCGAACTGCACCCCTCGGGCCGACAACTGTTGCAGCAGGGCCTCGTCGAAATGCAGTCCTGCCGTTGGCGCGGCGACCGCCCCGACCTCGCGCGCGAACACGGTCTGGTAGCGGGTGTCGTCGTCGCTGCCGGCCTCGCGCTGGATGTACGGCGGCAACGGCAGGCGCCCGGCATGCAGCAGCCACTGCTCGAGCGACTCGGGCACCTCGAAGCGCAGCCGGTAGAACTCGCCATCGCGGCCAAGCACTTCGGCTTCGCCGCCGGCATCGAGCACGATCCGCGCACCGGCCTTGGGCGACTTGCTGACGCCAAGTTGCGCACGCACTTCATGGCCGCCGAGCAGTCGCTCGATCAGGATCTCGACCCGCCCGCCGCTGGTCTTCTGACCGTACAGGCGCGCCGGAATAACGCGGGTGTCGTTGAACACCAGCAGGTCGCCCGGCGTGAGCAGGTCCGGCAGGTCGCGGAATACGCGGTCCTGGAACTGGAACGTCCGCGAGTCGCGGTCGCCCGGGGCCGCCGGCGGCACCACCAGCAGGCGGCTGGCCGAACGCTCGGGCAACGGGGCCTGCGCGATCAGCTCGGGCGGCAGGTCGTAATGGAAGTCGGATTTCTTCAAGGCGGGGCTGCAGGGAGGCAACGGCAGGAAAGCGAGGCAGGGCGGCATGGCTGGCCGCAGGACCGGCCATTGTAAGGGCCCCGCCCCGACGCCGCCTGCCGTCGCGGTCAGCGCTCGAACTTGGCCGACAGGATGATCGCCGAGGTTGTCCGCTCGACGCCGTCGATCGCACCGATGCGGTCGGTCAGCTCGTCCATCGCTTCCACGGTCGGCACCACGCCCAGCGCGATCAGGTCAAACGGGCCGCTGACCGAATGCAGCGCCCGGACCTCCGGCATGGCGTGCAGGACCGCCACGACCGCCGCCATCTGCTTGGGCAGGACGGTCACCATGATGTGGGCGCGGATGTGGCCGCGCTCGGCCTCGTCGTGCACGCGCACGGTGTAGCCGTTGATCACGCCCTGCCGTTCGAGCCGCTCGATCCGGCTGTGGACGGTGGTCCGCGACAGCTTCAGGCGCCGGGCGATGTCGGCCGTTGAGGCCCGTGCGTTCTCACGCAGGACAGAGAGCAGCTGCTGGTCGGCGTCGGTTATCTTCATCTCGCCCACTTTTATCGTCTAAACGACGAGAATGTCAATAATTTCGTACAAATCCGTACTGTCTACCGACGAATTATTCCAGATAATAGAGGCATCGCGTCCGAACCAGGAGAAATACCCATGGCCGTCATCGACCGCCTCGCCCCCTTGCGCGCCCACAAGGGCCTCCGCCGCACCCCGGGCCTGGACGACGCCACGATCATCCGGTTCGCCGCAAGCCATGCCGAACTGATCGAGGCGATCGAAGCCGCCGACCAGGAATACCAGCGGCTGAAGGACGACTTCGCCGAGCTGCTCGACCTCGATGAGGACGCGCAGATCCAGGCCGTGCTGGCCGGCTACATCAACTTCTACCCGGACGACGCGGTCAATCCGTATGTCGCCCTCGCCGCGCGCGGGCCGTGGGTGGTGACGTTGAAGGGTGCCGTCCTGCACGACTCCGGCGGCTACGGCATGCTCGGCTTCGGCCACGCGCCCAAGTCGGTGATCGCGGCGATGAGCAAGCCTCAGGCGATGGCCAACATCATGACGCCGTCGCTGTCGCAGCTGCGCTTTGATCGTGCCCTGCGTGCGGCAATCGGTGCCGCTCGCGGCGGCTGCCCCTACGAGAAGTTCCTGTGCCTGAATTCCGGTTCTGAATCGGTCTCGCTGGCCTCGCGCATCGCCGACGTCAACACCAAGCTGATGACCGATCCGGGTGGTCGCCACGCCGGCCGCACGATCAGGCGGGTGGTGGTCAAGGGCAGCTTCCACGGCCGCACCGAGCGCCCGGCGTTGTACTCGGACTCCTCGCGCAAGACCTACCTGCAGCACCTTGCCAGCTTCCGCGGCGAGGACTCGCTGTTGACCGTCGAACCCTATGACATCGACGCGCTCAAGAAGGTCTTCGCCGACGCCGATGCCAATGGCTGGTTCATCGAGGCGATGTTCCTGGAGCCGGTGATGGGCGAAGGCGACCCCGGCCGCAGCGTGCCGCCGGCGTTCTATGCCGCCGCGCGCGACCTCACCCGCAGCCACGGCTCGCTGTTCCTCGTCGACTCGATCCAGGCCGGCCTTCGCGCGCATGGCGTGCTGTCGATCGTCGACTATCCCGGCTTCGAGCAGCTCGATCCGCCGGACATGGAGACCTACTCCAAGGCGCTCAATGCCGGCCAGTACCCGCTGTCGGTGCTCGCCGTCGGCAAGCGCGCGGCCGAGCTCTACAAGAAGGGCCTGTACGGCAACACCATGACCAGCAACCCGCGCGCACTCGACGTTGCCTGCGCCGTGCTGGAACAGGTCACCCCTGCCCTGCAGCAGAACATCCGCGCGCGTGGCGTCGAAGCGCTCGAGAAGCTGGAAAAGCTCAAGGGTGAGCTTGGTGGACTCATCACCAAGGTCCAGGGCACCGGCCTGCTGTTCTCGTGCGAGCTGGCACCGCAGTTCAAGTGCTACGGCGTGCGCTCGACCGAAGAATGGCTGCGCGAGCATGGCATCGGCGTGATCCACGGCGGCGTCAATTCGCTGCGCTTCACGCCGACGTTCACCATCACCAGCGAGGAAATCGACCTGCTGGTGACGATGGTGGCGAAGGCGTTGAAGGAAGGGCCGCGGGCTGAGCAGGCAGTGGCGGCGTAACAGCCACTGCGCGGCACTGCGCGCCGCGCCCTCTCCCTGGCGCTACGCGCCTGTCCCTCTCCCACAAGGGAGAGGGCAAAAGCAAAGGCAAGGCCTTGAAGCATCCGCGTTACCCTCTCCCCTTGTGGGAGAGGGACGACCGCGAACGCGGTCAGGGAGAGGGGACGGTGCAATCGCGCAGCGACAGCGCCGCCGCGATATCGCGCCAGTCGAACGCGGCCACAGCCTGGTCGTCATCCACCGCATAGAACACGCCCTGCGGGAACCGCGCGCTCGCGCTCTGGTCCAGCCACACCCCATCGGTGTTGGCCGTCTTGCCGCCCGCAAACGCGCCGACATGCTTGAGCGTGACGCGGTCGAACACATGGAACAGGCTGCGATCCTTGAACTGGTCGGTGGCAATCCAGTAACCGCTGCCACCGGCACAACGCGCCAGCGCCATGCCCTCGGCCTGCGCCTTGAAAAGCTCCGCACCGATGTCGCGCCCGCGGTACTGGCCGTCGAGCCCGTACTCGCGCAGGCGCGTGCCGGTGGCAACATCTTCTTCCGCCAACAGCAGGCGGTCGTTGGCAACATCGCCAAACACCGATTCGGCAATGCGGATCGCACCGGCCTGGCCGGTGTCACCAAACGCGCCCATCAACCGCGCCTGCCACCCCCCCGGGACGCGCCGCAGCTGGTAGCGCTTGAATCGCTGGCCGAGGTCGGCCAGGGGCGGCGGCAGGTCCTCGTTCTGCGGCGACATGTAGTTGTCGCTCACGATGACTTCGTAGCTGTCCTTCTGCGCGCGCACCCACAAGCCGTACGGCTGCTTGAGGTCGTCGCCGCCCAACACCAGCAGCGGCTTCAGCTCGGGCAGCTGGAACACCTGCACGCGGTGATTGTCACGCTCCACCACCAGGGCGAGGCTGTCGATCACGGCGATGCCGTTGGGCCGCTGCAGCTGCCCCAGGGCCGTGCCCGTGCCACCGACGGTGCGCAACGCCTTGCCGGTGTCGCCGTCGTACACGACCAGCTTGTCGGTGGCCTTGGCGGTGGCGATCACCCAGCGTTTGCCGTCGGGCGAACGCCAGCTTGCGGGCGAGTCGATGTTGTCCGCCGGCGTGGCCGCGGTGATGAAGCTCTCGGTCACGACCTTGTGCGGAACGCGGGCTTGCGTGAGCAGCGGATCGGGTTGCGAGGTCTTCTCGTCCGGCTCGGGCTCATGGCCGTTGCGTGCGATTGTCGGCGCGGTCGTCGCGCAGGCGCAGAGCATGGAAACAAGTGCCAACGTGGCCAGGCGTGCAGTCACGATTCCCCCAGAAGATTGAAAGCAAACCTCGGCTTTCTACGCGTCCATTGTGACGGCTTCATTGCGCGATAGCCTGCGTCCCGCGAAGATTCATTCCGACAGATTTCCGACACATTTCCGCCATCCCCGCCGCGTACAACTCGCGGTTTGTTTGCCTTCGTCTTGCATGGGGATGCAGATCCAATGAAACGAAACCTCCTGTCCCGCGGCCTGTCGCGGGCCTTGTTCTGTGCGCTGCTCGCACCCGCCAGCTTCACCGCCATCGCCGCCGATGACAGCGGCGAGCCGGCACCGGACCCGAAGCAGCTGGACGCCGTCGTCGTGCAGGCGCAGATCGCCTACCGCAACCGCACCGACGACATCGCGCCGGTGCTGTCGTACGACCTGGAGTACTTCCAGCGCTTCGAGCCACTGACTGTCGGCGACATGCTCAAGCGCGTACCGAGCGTGGCCTTCGTCTCCGACGTGCTCGAGTACGATGGCGCACAGCTGCGCGGCCTGGATCCGGGCTACACGCAGATCCTGATCAACGGCAAGAAGGTGCCGGGCGCGGCCAACGATCGTTCCTTCTTCGTCGACCGCATCCCGGCCGAGCTGGTCGAGCGCATCGAAGTCATCCGCAGCGCCAGCGCCAACCGCTCCGGCGACGCCGTGGCGGGCGCCCTCAACATCGTGCTTCGCGATGCCTACGAGTTCGACGGCAGCTACGTCCGCGCTGGCGTGCTGCACTTCGATGACGGCAAGTACAAGAACACGTACGGCGCCGTCAGCAGCGGCGAAGTGGGCGGCGGCCGCCTGCTGGGCGGCTTCAATGTCCAGGGCCGCTACAACCCGAAGGTGAAGCGCAGCGATC
Source organism: Lysobacter sp. (assembly GCA_036524915.1). Lineage (GTDB taxonomy): Bacteria > Pseudomonadota > Gammaproteobacteria > Xanthomonadales > Xanthomonadaceae > Lysobacter_J. The sequence goes on from DATDBI010000185.1 coordinate 5,529, forward strand.
GCTTCGAAGAACCCGGCGGCGACTTCGTCGACCGCGAGGACCAGGACGACACCCGCGACGGCACCGACTACTCGGCCAACCTGTCCTACACCCACGACGTCGGCACCGGCCGCCTGTCGCTCGACGGATTCTACGTGCGCACCGATCGCGACGAGACCGAGCACTCGCTGGAGTACAACGACCCGGCCAGCACCAGCCGCGACAACCTGCTGTCGGAGAACGACCAGGTCGAGAACATCCGCCAGGACAACTGGTCGTTCGGCGCCAACTACGTATTCGACATGCTCGGCGGTCGCACCGAGTTCGATCTCGACTATGCCCGCTTCGACGACGATACCGTTTCGACCGAGGAGGAGACGGGCTACGACGACGAGGACGCGCCCCCGTCCTTCGACGGTCGCGAGGGTACCCGCACCCTGAGCGACATCCGCGACGACGAGGTCGGTTTCAAGGCCGCGCACAAGCGCGAATTCGGCGGCGCCAGGGTCGAGTTCGGCATCGACTACCTCGACAAGCAGCGCGACACCGGCCTGCAGATCAGTGAAGTGGAATCGGATGTCGAAGGAGCGGCCCTGCCGGCCTACGCGGACTTCGAGGGCATGGCCAGCCGCATCGATGAGACCCGCATCGATCCCTACCTGATGTTCTCCGGCACCGCCGGGGCGTTGGCATGGGAGGCCGGCCTGCGCTACGAAACCACCGACATCGACGTTCGCACCGATGTCGACGGCGAGGACCGCAGCACCGCGTCCAACGACTACTCCACGCTGCTGCCGTCCGCACACCTGAAATGGAACGTCACTGCCGACGACCGCATCAGCCTGTCGCTGGCGCGCACCGTTCGCCGCCCGAACTTCGACCAGATCCTGCCGCTGACGCTGGAAGAGGAGTTCGGCGACAACGACTTCACCGGCAACCCGCTGCTCGAGCCCGAGCGCGCCTGGGGCGTGGATCTTGGCTACGAGCGTCGCCTGGGCCAGCGCGGCGTCTTCGGCGTCAACCTCTTCTACCGTGACATCCAGGACCTGATCGAGACGGTCAACACCGGCGACCCGAGCTCGACCGCGCTGGACGACTACGAGGACGAGGTCGAGGAGTTCCTCGATGAGAACCCCGGCGCCAACGAGAACACCCCAGGCTATCCGCAGTTCGACCCGGACAGCTTCGTCTACACGGCGCGCAATGTCGGCGATGGCTACGTCTATGGCATCGAGTTCGACCTGTCGACGCCGCTGACGGTAATCGACCTGCCCGACACCGGCGTGTTCGTGAACTACTCGTGGCTGGACAGCTCGGTCGACGACGAGTTCGGCGAGCGCCGCTTCAACAACCAGGCCAAGTACGTCTACAACGTCGGCTTCATCCAGAACATCCCCGACTGGGGCTTCTCCTTCGGCGCCAGCTACCGTCGCCAGGGCCAGGCCTACTCGCGGATCGTCAGCGAGGAAGTCACCACCACCTACGACGGCGACCTGGAAGCGTTCGTGGAGAAACGCTTCGGCGATCGCATGTCGGTGCGCCTGACCGGCTCGAACCTGCTCGACGCCTCCAAGGATGAGGCGTTCAACAAGTTCGACAACGCCGCCGACCAGATCGATCGCGATTTCGACGAGTACGAACTGGAGCGCGAGACGTCGGGCCCGGTGTACCAGCTGATCGCGCGATATTCGTTCTAGCGTTGGAACCGTGCTGACCGGGCTACCTCGCGTGGCCCGGATCAGCAACGCGCACCCACGGGTGCGAACCGCTCACCTTCGCGCCAGCACCAGGTGCGAATGCATCGGCACCACGACATGACCATCGCGGATCTGGTCACGCAGCGCATCCCCCATGCGCGATTCCGCCGCCCGCGTCAGCTCCGCTCGCGCGCGGTCGTCCAGGTGCTGGGTGGCCGGGTTTGCCGCGGCGATCACATCCACTTCCATCGCGACAAAGCTGTCGGGGTCGGGAAACACCGCCGGCATCTCACGCGCCTGGATCGCGATGTCGCGGAAGCCGGCATCGAGCAGCAACCGTTCAATCGCGTCGGCCTCGCCCAGCTGGAAGGGCGCTGCAAGCGCCGGGATGCCCATCAGGTCATTGAGGACGTCGTTGAAGCGGGACCAGAACGGGTGGTGATCCAGCCCGCGCCATATCCCCATTGCCAACCTCCCGTCTTCACGGAGTACGCGTCGCGCCTCGCCCAGCGCCGCGGCGCGATCGGGCACGAACTGCAGGCCGTGCTGACACAGCGCCAGGTCGAACTCGGCCTCGGCGAACGGCAGCACTTCCAGCCGGCCCTGTTTCCACTCGACGTCGAGCTCTTCCAGGGCGCCCTCCACCTGGGCCACCCCCAGCATGTCGGGGTTGAGGTCCACGCCCACCACGCGCCCGGTGGGCCCCACGCGCGGCGCGACCAGGCGCGCGACGATGCCGGTGCCGCAGGCCAGGTCGAGCACGTGCTCGCCAGGCGCGGGCCTGGCCAGGTCGAGCAAAAGCGCGACCCACGGCCGGAACAGCACCGGGACCATTTCGCGTTCATAGGTGACGGCGGGGTTGCTCATTGCTGCTCCTGCGGCGATCCATGCCGGTCACCGCGATAGTCGGCCGTCGATGCGAAGGGAAACGTGTACGCCCGGCGGCAGCGGCCGGTACATGCCCGGCGGCCCCGGCTGCGCTAGGCTTGCGCGATGAAGATCATCGAAGTCCGCCACCCGCTGGTGCAGCACAAGCTCGGCCTGATGCGCGTCGCCGGGATCAGCACCAAGGAATTCCGCGAACTCGCTTCCGAGGTCGCGACCTTGCTGACCTACGAAGCCACCGCCGACCTGGAGACCGAGGAAATCACGGTCGACGGCTGGGCCGGGCCCGTGAAGACCCACCGCATCAAGGGCGCCAAGGTGACCCTGGTGCCGATCCTGCGTGCTGGCCTGGGCATGCTGCCGGGCGTGCTGGAGCTGATTCCCGCAGCCAAGGTCGGCGTGGTCGGCTTGCAGCGCGACGAGAGGACGCTCGAGCCCGTCGGCTATTACGAGAAGCTCACCGGGCGCATGGACGAACGCACCGCGATCATCCTCGACCCGATGCTGGCCACCGGCGGCACCCTGGTTGCCACCGTCGACATGCTCAAGGCGGCGGGCTGCAAACGCATCAAGGGCTTGTTCCTGGTGGCTGCGCCGGAGGGTCTGCGCGTGCTCGAAAGTCGCCATCCAGACGTGGAGGTTTTCACCGCCTCGATCGACGACAGGCTCAACGACGTCGGCTACATCCTGCCCGGGCTGGGCGACGCCGGCGACAAGATCTTCGGTACGCGGCACAACGGCTGATACCCGTACTGGACGGGTGCGTCGCCCGGTGCGGCTGGCTTGCCCGGGCTACGGCCTGCGTCGCAAGCGGCGCCACACCAGCGCGGCAACCAGCAGAGTCACTGCCGCGGCCAGCAGCCATGGCAACAGTCGCTGGTCCGTTCCAGGCGGCAACTCCACCACCGTGGAGGCACGCTCCGCGCTCAATGCCTGCGCCGCCGCTTCCGGTGACAGCACCCAACGATTGCCCCGCAGCTCCACCTTTCCTTCCAGCGGCGGCAGGCTCAGTTCGCGCCAGGTGATGCGCAGGTCGCCGATCTGCGGGTCCAGCGGATTCTCCGCGCTCCCCAGGCCATCGCCTTCGGGTTGGAACGACGCTGCCAGGTTGGCCGGAAGCCGCGAGAAGTTCGGCCGGAACACGCGCCACTGCCCCAGCGTCTGCAGCACCGTCATGTCGATCGGCTTGCCTTCGAGTGTCGCGTCTTCAGACCACCAGCGACGGTTGTCGAGCGGCAGCTTTGTGGGGTTGGCGTGCCCCGGCGAGAATCCGGACGAATCGATCGCAGCCGAATTCCACACCTGCGTGTAGCCGTCGTGGTTGGCCCGCCACTGGTACATCTCGACCTTGCGGTCGAGGGCGAAGCCGCGCGTGCTGACGCCAAAGTCGCGGTCCTGCAGCGCCTTGCCCGGCTTGGGTGGATCCAGCGAATCGTCGACGACCGCAGGTTGCGACCAGGCCGCGCCCATCGCCAACGCGCAGGCCAGCGACAGCCAGGCTGTCGCCATGCGCCGCATCATGCGCCCAGCATCCTCGCCTGCAGTTCGGCGACCTCGTGGGTCGTGCCGAACTTGCCCTTGTCGTCCTGCGTTACCTGCGCCAGCGCACACTGCGGATCGTGGGTGAAGAACAGATGCACGTTGCGCCGGAGCTTGTCGGCAAGGAACGCCTTCTTCTCGTCGATCAGCAACTCGGCGTTGCGGTCGTAGCCCATCGTGATCGGCACGTGCACCCACGGTCGGCCCGGAATCAGGTCTGCGCAGAACACCACGCCGCCGTGCGTATCGCCATCGACCTGGTCGGGTCCGACGATCTCGGCCAGCATCAGTCCCGGTGTGTGGCCGTGGCTGTAGTGGAACCGCACCGTGTGCCCGAGCGTGCGCGAATACTCGCCATCGACCAGTTCAAGCCGGCCGGTGGCCTCGAGCAGTCCCGGCAGTTCCGGTATGAAGCTGGCGCGATCGCGCGGATGCGGATGCAGCGCGCGCTCGTAGTGCTCGCGGCCGACAACATAGGTCGCGTTAGGGAACAGCAACTGCGGCGTCTCCCCTTCCTTCCAGGGCGCGAGCAGGCCGCCGGCATGGTCGAAATGCAGGTGCGACAGCACCACCACGTCGATGTCGTCCGGAGTAAAGCCCGCTGCGGCCAGCGACTGCACCAGCACGTGCTGGTCTTCGACCACGCCGTAGCGCTCGCGCAGTTTGGGTTCGAAGAACGCGCCGATGCCGGCCTCGAACAACACCGTCTTGCCGGCAAGCGGACTGGCGAGCAGCGCGCGGCAGGCAAGCTCGATCCGGTTCTGCTCATCGGGCGGGGACCACTTGGCCCATATCGCCCGCGGCGCGTTGCCGAACATCGCGCCGCCGTCGAGCTTCTGGCTGTTGCCGAGTATTGACCACAGTTTCATGGCACTAGGGTAACCCCACGCGCGTTAGCTTCGCGACATCGGAGCGTCAGGCCTCGGCCTCAACGCCCCTCGACGGTACCCTTGCCTACCGGATTGCGCGGGTCGCTGCCCGCCTCCAGCACGTTGCCGCGCTTGTCCCAGGACACGGTCTGCAGGTTGCCCCAGGTGCTCTCGCCGGCATTGACCTTGTGGCCCATCGCCTCCAGCGCCGTCACCGTCTGCGCGTCGAGCGTGCCCTTCTCTGCCGAGATCACGTCGGGCATCCACTGGTGGTGGATGCGCGGCAGCGCGGCTACCTGCTGCGCACCAAGGCCAGCGTCGTAACCGAGGATGCCCAGCAGCACTTCGGTGATGATGCGGCTGCCACCGGGCGCGCCGATCACGGCCAGCTTGTCGTCGGATTCGATGAAGCTCGGCGTCATCGAACTAAGCATGCGCTTGCCCGGTGCCGGCGCGTTGGCGGCGAACCCCATCACGCCAAATGCGTTCGGCGTGCCCGGACGCAGCGCGAAATCGTCCATCTCGTTGTTGAGCAGCACGCCGGTGCCTGGCGCGACCATGCCCGAGCCGTACAGCAGGTTCACCGTCTGCGTGGTCGAGACGCGATTGCCGTCGGCATCGATGATCGAAAAATGCGTGGTCTCATCGTCTTCCAGCGGCGCCGGCTGGCCCGACAGCAGGTCGCTGGGCGTGGCCTTCTCCGGGTGGATCGTCGCGCGCAGGCCGGCCGCATAGTCGGCGCTGACCAGGCGCGCGAGCGGCATCTTCACGAAGTCCGGATCGCCCAGGTAGATGGTGCGGTCGCGGAATGCGCGGCGCATGGATTCGGCGATGATGTGGGTGCGGTGCGCCTGATCGAGCTTCGACAGATCCCAGCCCGACAGCACCTGCAGCATCTCGGCCAGCGCGACGCCACCCGACGACGGCGGCGGCGCGGTGGTGACGGTCCAGTCGCGGTACTGGAAGCGCAGCGGCTCGCGTTCCTTGACGCGATAACCCGCCAGCTCGTCGGCGCGCCACTGGCCGCCTTCTTCCTTCACCGCTGCCAGCAGCTTGCCGGCGACTTCGCCACGGTAGAAACCGTCGAAGCCCTTGTCGGCCAGCAGTTCCAGCGTGCGGGCAAGATCAGGCTGCTTGAGGATCTCGCCGGCCTTGGGCGGACTGCCGTCGGCGAGGAACACTTCGCGCGTGCCGCGATAGCGCTCCATTACGTCGCGACGGCTGCCGTAGCCGCGCTCGAGACGCGGATACACCTCGAAACCTTCACGGGCGATGCGGATGGCCGGCGCAAGCGAGGTCTTCAGCGGCAGCTTTCCGTACTTCTGCGAGACGTGCACCAATGCAGCCGGCAGACCGGGGATGCCGGCCGACCACGGCCCGTTGGTGGCGCGGTCGCGGTTGAGCTCACCCTTTTCGTCGAGGTAGGCCGCCGGCGTCGCCGCGGCCGGCGCGGTCTCGCGCGCATCGACGAACACGTCCTTGCCGCTCTTGCCGTCGTGCAGCAGGAAAAAGCCGCCGCCGCCGATGCCCGAGCTGATCGGCTCGACCACGGCCAGGGTTGCCGATACCGCGACCGCCGCGTCGAACGCATTGCCGCCGGCACGGATCATCTCGATGCCGGCGTCGGTGGCCAGCGCGTGGGCGCTGGCAATGGCCACGCCCGGCGGACGGCCGGCAGCCTTGGTGGTTTTCTGCGCCGCATGGAGCGGCAGCGTTGCGGTGAACAGTAGACCGGCGGACAACACACTGGCGTTCACCAGCACACGCAACGCTTGACGCATTACTTGAGCTCCTGTTGCAGGCGCGCGAGCTTGGCCAGCAACTGTTCGTTGGATTCGGGGTAGTCCGCGTCGGGGTCTATGCACTCGACGGGACAGACGACCACGCACTGCGGTTCGTCGAAATGGCCGACGCATTCGGTGCAGCGCGCCGGATCGATCACGTAGATGGTTTCGCCCTGCGAGATGGCCTGGTTCGGGCAAGCCGGTTCGCAGACATCGCAGTTGACGCAGAGCTCGTTGATCTTGAGTGACATGGGGGATTCAGGCCGTGTCCCCGCGCGCGCGGGGATGGCGCTCCGGTGAACGCGTGGCCGCGGGTGCGGCCACGCGCCGGAACGTCACTTGGCTTCGATGAACTCGAACTTCGCGCCCGACGGCTCGACCGCGGCCTTGACGCGCTCGCTGTCGGCGGCGGCGCCGATGAACATCAGGCGCACGCCCTTCATCGTGCCCGGCTGGGCCTGGGCAAACGAGGCGATCGCCAGGTCGGCCGACTTGGCCGAGTTCTGCGAACCGAACGCCAGCAGCGTGCCTTCGACGCCACCGCGGGCGACGTCGCCCTGCGCCTTTTCCAGCTGGCGGGCGTACTCGCCTTCGAAATCGGCACCGGCCGGGTCAGGCAGCGTGTACAGGTAGACGTTGGTGGCGCCTTCGATGTTGCGCTTGACGACTTCGGTCAGGTACGTGTCCCAGGCGTTGCTGTCGTTGGTGGTCGGTGCGGCCAGCGGCGCTTCGACAACGGCAGCGGCCTTGTCTTCGCCCTTGTTGCAGGCAACCAGCAACGGCATCGACAGGCAGGCGAGCAGCAACAGGCGGGTGGTGGTCTTCATCGGGGTCCCCTTCGGTGATTTCAGGTCTGAATGGTGCAATGGTGGAACGGGTGGAGGATCTGGATTCTTGCGGGCGAATTACTGGAAGCGGCTGCGAACGATCAACGATGGTTGCGTTGCCATTGCGCCTGCAACGCTGCGGCTACCGCTGGCGGCACGAAACCGGAGACGTCGCCGCCCAGGCGGGAGATCTCGCGCACCAGCGAAGAGGAAATGAAGCCGTACTGTTCGGCGGGCGTCAGGAACAGCGTCTCGACTTCCGGGATCAGGTGGCGGTTCATGCTGGCCAGCTGGAATTCGTACTCGAAGTCCGACACCGCGCGCAGGCCGCGCAGCAGCACGCCACCACCGACATGGTCGACAAAATGGGCAAGCAGACTGTCAAAGCCACGGACCTCGACGTTGGCGTGGTGGGCCACCGCCTTGCGCGCCAGCTCGACCCGCAGGTCCAGCGGCAGCGCCGGGCTCTTTCCGGGGCTCTCGGCGACGCCGATGATGAGGCGCTCGAACAGCGGAGCGGCGCGGTCGACCAGATCGATATGGCCGTTGGTGATCGGGTCGAAGGTACCGGGGTATACGGCGATTCGGTTTCGGGCCACGGTCATTCGGGTCGTCGACAGGTGGCCGAAGTGTAACAGCGGCGCGAAATGCGGGAGCCGGTCCGCCGGCGACACAGCATTCCGTCGCCCTTACGGCTGCGACCCGGACCGCCGGTAGAGGGCAAAACGCACCTCACGGGTCCGGCTTTCGCGGTGCAGGCGCCACCCCGGCGGCATTTGCGGCACCGCGTCATGGGGCGCCTCAACGTACAGCCAGGCGTCGGCCTTGAGCCGCTGCGAGACCAGTGGCAGGACGGCATCCCAAAGGCCGGCGGCGAATGGCGGGTCGATGAACGCCAGGTCGAAGCCGGCTTCGTGCTGGCCCGGCAGCCAGCCCAGGGCGTCGGCCTGGACCACGCTGGCCGCCTCGCCTCCGGGCAGGCGCGCAGCCAGCGCGCGCAAGGCATTGGCCAGGTCCGGGTCGCGCTCGACAAGCACGGCGCTGGCGGCCCCGCGCGACAGCGCCTCCAGTCCCAGCGCGCCACTGCCGGCAAACAGGTCCAGCACGCGGGCCCCGGGCAGCATCGGCATCAGCCAGTTGAACAGGGTCTCGCGGACCCGGTCGGAGGTCGGTCGCAGGCCGGCCACGTCGGGCACGCTCAGGCGTGTTCCGCGCCAGCGCCCTCCGATCAGGCGCACCTTGCCTGCGGCGCTGGCCGATGGCGCGGCAACGGCAGTGGGATGGCGCCGGGGCGGTTTGTTCATCGGGGACTGTGGGAGGCCGGTGCTAGCATGTGTGCATTCTCGCGCATTCGCCGACATTGCCTTCGATGCTCAGTTTTTTCCGCCGCAAGAAACCCAACTCTCCAGCCGAAGCGGCAAAGCCGGGCTCCACCGAGGGCGCTTACAGCGTCGAGGAACTGGCCGCTGCGTTTCCGGCGCCGCTCGAAGATCGGGCGTCCGAGCCGGACGCTTTCGAGCACCCTGCCCCTGCCAGCCCTTCCGCGCCCGGACAGGCCCCTGTTGCCGAATCCCCGCGGACGGCTGAGCCCGCTACGCGGCAGCCCGAGCCCGAGCCGGTACCCGCCGAAATCATCGCCGCCGCGCTCGATGTCGAGCCGATTTCGGTGCCCGGTCCGATCCCCGAGCCGGCTCCGGTGGCCGCGCAGACGCTGCCACCCGAAGCCGCCCTGGCCACGCACCCCATCGTCGCCCCTGCCGCACCGGGCAAGACCGGCTGGCGCGAGCGCCTGCGTGGCAGCAGCTTCGCCCGCAGCTTCGGCGGCCTGTTTTCGCGCAATCCCAAGCTCGACGACGACCTGATCGACGAGATCGAGACCGCGCTTATCACCGCCGACGTTGGCGTCGGCGCGACCTCGCAGCTGATCGAATCGCTGCGCAAGCGCATGAAGGCGCGCGAATTCGCCGATGCGCAGGCGTTGCTGTCGGCATTGCGCGCGGACCTGCTGGCGATGCTGCGCCCGGTCGCCCAGCCCCTGCAGATCGACACCGACGCCAAGCCATTCGTGCTGCTGACCGTCGGCGTCAACGGCGTCGGCAAGACCACCACGATCGGCAAGCTCGCCAAGCGCTTCAAGGACGAGAACCGATCGTTGATGCTCGCCGCGGGCGACACTTTCCGCGCCGCCGCCGTAGCCCAGCTGCAGGCCTGGGGCGATCGCAACGGGGTGCCCGTCGTCGCCCAGGGCCAGAACGCCGATGCCGCCTCGGTGGCCTTCGATGCCCTGCAGGCCGCCAAGGCTCGCGGCACGCAGGTGCTGATCGCCGACACCGCGGGTCGACTGCATACCCAGCAGGGCCTGATGGCCGAACTGGGCAAGATCAAGCGTGTCATCCAGAAGCTCGACGTCAATGCGCCGCACGAGGTGTTGATGGTGATCGACGGAACCACCGGACAGAACGCACTCTCGCAGCTGCGCCAGTTCCACGCCGCGGTAGGCGTGACCGGCCTGGTCGTGACCAAGCTCGACGGCACTGCAAAGGGTGGCGTGGTGTTCGCGCTTGCCCGCGAATTCGGCATCCCGATCCGGTTCGCCGGCATTGGCGAACGGCCGGAGGATCTGCGCGTGTTCGACGCTGAATCCTTCGTCGACGCGCTGCTGCCCGAAACACTCGGCGCCTGACGACGCCCTCCCCACGCATGGCCGCGCCGGAACCCGCCATCCCGCGTCGCCCTTCGCGCCGCAATGCAGTGCTCATCGCGCTGGCGGTGGTGTTGGTGTTGCTGGTCATCGCATTGCGCTGGGTCGGGCAACCCAGTCGTGTTGCCGGGTTGATCCTCACCCAGGCCGGCAATGCACTCGGCCTGGAGATCACCGCGGCCGGCGCCAGCGAGTACCGGCTGCGCGGCACGCCGATGCTGCTGCTACGCGACGTCGTTGCACGCCAGCCCGGCGCGCCGGTTCCGCTGTTGCGCGCCGAGCGCATCCAGCTCGAACTGCCATGGGCGACCATCCGCGCGGCAGGCGACGACCTGACCGTGCGCCGCATCGAACTGGACGCACCGCAGCTCGACATTGCCGCGCTGCAACGCTGGCAGGCCACGCGACCGCCGTCGAAGACGCGCATCCCCACGCTGACCGATGGCATGCGCGTGGTGCGCGGCCGGGTAATTGGCGATGGCTGGTCGGTCGATGGGCTCGACATCGATCTTCCTGCGCTTCATCCCGATCGCACCCTGACCGCGCGGGTGCGTGGTCGCTTCACCAGCGGCACGCTGGCTGCGCCTTTCGACATGGACGCCGCACTGACGCGCCTTGCCGCCAACGCCGGGCTGGGCCTCAGCGGCGATGTCGGCGTCGAATCGCCACCGTGGTCGCTGCCGATGCGCCTGACGCTGTCCGGACGCATTCACGACGGCATCGATGGCATGGGTGTCGATGTGCTCCGCCTTGGCGCGACCGCGCGTTATCGCAATGGCGAAACAGAACTGCCGTTCGTGTTCGGGCTGGCCGGCCCGCTGCGCCTGCATTCGGGCGAAGTGGCGATGACACCGCTCGGTTTTGCGGTGCGCGGGCGCGACGCGATTCCGAGCCTGCATGCGCACGGTGGATTCGCATTCGGCGACGCTCTCGCACTGCGCCTGGATGGCCTGATTGCCGACTGGCCCAAAGCCTGGCCGGCGCTTCCCGAACCCATGGAATCCTCGGTGTCGGCACTGCCCTTCAAGTACGAATACCGCGGCCGCTCAGACCTTTCCGACACCAGCGCGTTGCAGTTGCAGCGCGACGCCACCCGCTTCGACGGCCACTTCAGGCTGCCGGAAATGCTGACCTGGATTGACGGCATCGACCAGGGCACACCGCTGCCACCGCTGGCAGGGCATCTGTCGACGCCGCGACTGGAGATTGCCGGAGCGACGCTTGAAGGCGTCGAGGTCGACTTCATGCCGACGCCGGGCGAGGCCATCACGCCATGAGCGTTGTGCAAGTCGACCCGTTCGCCACGCGCCTGCTCGCCTGGTTCGATGTCAGCGGGCGTCATGATCTGCCGTGGCAGCACCCGCGCTCGCCGTATCGCGTGTGGCTGTCGGAGATCATGCTGCAGCAGACGCAGGTCAAGACCGCCGCGCCCTACTTCGAACGATTCGTGGCCGCGCTGCCGACGCTGAGCGACCTTGCCGCCGCACCGCTGGACGATGTGCTGGCGCTGTGGTCGGGCCTGGGCTATTACGCCCGCGCCCGCAACCTGCACGCTGCGGCGCAGCGCTGCGTCGAACTGCACGATGGTGACCTGCCGCGCGATCTCGACGCGCTCACCGCCCTCCCCGGCATCGGCCGCAGCACCGCGGCCGCGATCGCGTCGCAGGCATGGGGCGAGCGCTGCGCGATCCTCGACGGCAACGTCAAGCGCGTACTCACCCGCTACCACGGCATCGACGGCTATCCGGGCCTGCCCGCGGTCGAGAAGAAGCTGTGGGCGCTGGCCGAGGAACATGTCACTCGCGCGCACCTGCCGCCGCTGCGGATGGCCGACTACACGCAGGCACAGATGGACCTGGGCGCGACGCTGTGCACGCGGTCCGATCCCGCATGCGTGCTGTGCCCGATGCAGGATGACTGCATCGCGCGCCGCGAAGGACGCGTCGCCGAGCTGCCCACGCAGAAGCCGGGCAAGACACCGCCGCAGAAGTACGCGCACGTGCTGTGGGCAGAGGACGGCGACGGCCGGATCCTGATGCAGCGACGACCCGCAAGCGGTATCTGGGCGTCGCTGTGGACGCTGCCACAGGCAGACGACGGCGCACTGGCTCAGGACTGGTTCCAGCAGCACCTGACCGGCGACTACGCAGGCGCGCAGGTGCTTGCCCCGATCCACCACGCCTTCAGCCACTACAAACTGCAGTTGCAGCCGCTGCGCTGGCGCGGCGCCGCGCTGCGCGGCCGGATCGGCGACAATGACGACCTGCGCTGGGTCGCACGCGAGGAACTGGGCGCGATCGGCATACCAGCACCGATACGCAAACTGCTGGAAGCCAGCGCCCGGGAATCCTGACCATGCCCCGCACCGTCTACTGCGAATACGAAAAGCGCGAAACCGAAGGCCTGGATTTCGTGCCGTGGCCCGGCGAGCTGGGCAAGCGCATCTTCGCGCACATCGGCAAGCCCGCATGGGCGGCGTGGCTGGCGCACCAGACGATGCTGATCAACGAAAACCGGCTGTCGCCCCTCGATCCCAAGCACCGCGCCTTCCTCGAAGGCGAGATGGAGAAATTCCTGTTCGGTGGCGACGCCGCCAAACCCGCCGGCTACGTCGCCCCGGAAACCTGACGCCTCAGGTCTTCTCGCGCTCGGCCGTCTGCGCGGCGCGCTTCTCGCTTTCGGCCTGCTTCAGCGCCTTCGCATCGACCGGACGGATCTCCTTGATCCAGCACGGGATCTGGTTGGCACCCCGCCCCACGACGATGACCTTGTCGAAGTTCTGGTACACCCGCCCGGACTGATTGGTGACGGTGATGGCCTGGGCGAAGTCGAGGTCCTGGCAAGTGCCCTTGAGCTCAAGCAGATAGACCACGCTCGGCCTGGTCCACACCGCGATTGCGGAGTCGCCCAGCGGCGTCCAGCCATCGAGGCGGCCGAAATACTGGAAATTGGCTACGGGAGCGCCGGCATGGGCGCGGTAAAGCTGGAGCTTGTCGGAATCGCTGATGCGCGACTCGCTGGCGCAGGCGCTGGCGGCAAACGCGACCAGTCCGGCCAGGACCAGGGCGGTGGCTTTCATGACGGTCTCCTGCAGCCGCACCGGCTGCGTGGGGTAAGGACACAGCGCAATCTTGCACCGCCCCGCCGCCGCCGCTGCAGCGGGCCGCGAACCCGTTCAGCGCACATCCGGCTTGCCATGCCCGCCCGCGATCCGTATCATTCCGCTCCTCGCACGGCCTGACCGTCGCGGAATGGCCGGGTAGCTCAGTTGGTAGAGCAGGGGATTGAAAATCCCCGTGTCGGG
>DATDBI010000186.1:0-19754 GCA_036524915.1 Lysobacter sp.
CGCGATGCCCCAGCTTGCCCGGCGCATCGGTCGCGCCAAGCCCAGCGCGATCATGCAGGTTGCCGAGAAGGCCAAGCGGCTCAAAGCCGAAGGCCGCGACATCATCAGTTTCTCGATTGGTGTTCCCAACTTCCTCCCCGGTGACCATGTCTATGCCGCGGCGCGTGATGCGCTGAGCAAGGACAGCGGCCAGTACGGCAGCAATCGCGGCGCCGACGCGATGCTCGATGCCTTCATCGAGCACATGGCGAAGATCGGCCTGACCGGCTACGGCCGTGTCAACGTCGCCACCGGCATCGGCGCCAAGCACGTCATCTACAACCTCGCCGAAGCGCTGCTCGACGAAGGCGACACCATCGTCTTCCCGACGCCGTACTGGACCAGCTACCTCGACATCGCCGACATCGTCAACGCGAAGATCGACCTGCTGCCGTGCCCGGCTTCGCAGGACTACAAGCTCACCCCGGCGCAGCTCGATGTCGCGCTGGCGAAGAAGCCCAAGGTGTTCCTGTTCAACAATCCCTCGAACCCGACCGGCATGGTCTATTCGAAGGAAGAGATCGATGCGCTGGCCGACGTCGTCGCCAAGTACCCGGACACCTGGGTCATCACCGACGACATCTACAACCGCATGGTCTTCGACGGCCTGGGCTACCACAACTTCGTGCACTCCCGTCCAGAGCTGCGCGAGCGCGTGATCTTCATCGACTCGCTGTCCAAGACCTACGGCATGCCGGGTTGGCGCGTGGGCTTCATGGCCGGTCCGGAAGTCATCGCGCAGGCGATCGTGACGATGAACTCCAACCACATCACCAACATCCCGGAGATCGTCAGCGCCGCTGCGGTCGCCGCGCTGTCGGGTCCGCAGGACGTGCCGACGGCCAAGTGCGCCGAGTTCCAGGCCAAGCGCGACCAGGTGATGGCGGTGATGGATGCGATCCCGGGCGTGGTCTGCCCGCGTCCGCAGGGTGCGTTCTACGTGTTCCCCGACATCAGCGTCGCCTTCGGCAAGACCCACCGTCCGAGCGGTACGAAGATCGGCAACGACGTCGACTTCTGCAATGCGCTGCTGGAAACCAAGGGCGTCGCCTGCGTGCCGGGTTCGGCGTTCGGCGAGCCGCGCGCGCTGCGCATCAGCTACACCTGCCCGACGCCGCAGCTCGCTCCGGGCCTGCAGCGGTTCCAGGAATTCTTCGCAGAGCTTTCGTAATCCATAGCGGGGCGCGTGTCGCCCCGCTTTTCATTTCAGGAGTTGCCCCATGAAGACCCCCGTCCGCGTTGCCGTTACCGGTGCTGCCGGCCAGATCGGCTATTCGCTGCTGTTCCGCATCGCTTCCGGCGAAATGCTCGGCAAGGACCAGCCCGTCATCCTGCAGATGCTCGAGCTGCCGATGGAGAAGGCCCAGGCCGCGCTCAAGGGCGTGATGATGGAGCTGGAAGACTGCGCGTTCCCGCTGCTGGCCGGCATGGTCGGCACGGATGACGCGCAGGTCGCGTTCAAGGACGCCGACATCGCCCTGCTGGTTGGCGCGCGTCCGCGCGGCCCGGGTATGGAGCGCAAGGACCTGCTGCTGGAGAACGCGAAGATCTTCACCGCGCAGGGTGCCGCGCTGAACAAGGTGGCTTCGCGCAACGTCAAGGTGCTGGTCGTCGGCAATCCGGCCAACACCAATGCCTACATCGCCATGAAGTCGGCACCGGACCTGCCGGCGAAGAACTTCACCGCGATGCTGCGCCTGGACCACAACCGCGCGCTGTCGCAGCTGGCGTCCAAGGCCGGCGTGGCCGTGGCCGATATCGAGAAGCTGGTCGTGTGGGGCAACCACAGCCCGACCATGTACCCGGACTACCGCTTCGCCACCATCAACGGTGCCTCGCTGAAGGACAAGATCAACGACGCCGAGTGGAACGCCAACACGTTCATTCCGCAGGTCGCCAAGCGCGGTGCGGCGATCATCGAGGCACGTGGTCTGTCGTCGGCAGCGTCCGCCGCCAATGCCGCCATCGACCACATCCGTGACTGGGTGCTGGGCAGCAACGGCAAGTGGGTGACGATGGGCGTGCCGTCGGACGGCAGCTACGGCATTCCGGAAGGAGTGCTGTACGGCGTGCCGGTCACCACGGCCAACGGCGAGTACACCCGCATCGAGGGCCTGCCGGTCGACGAGTTCAGCCGCGCGGCGATGGACAAGACGCTGGCAGAGCTGGAAGAAGAGCGCGCTGGCGTTGCCCATCTGCTGGGTTGATTGATCGCTGCCGGCTTCGTGCCGGTTGCGCTGAAAGGGCGGCCTTCGGGTCGCCTTTTTTGTTTGCGTCTCTTTCGGGGTGGCGTGCTGGCTTCGGGGTGGCCTGCTTTCTTCGGGGTGGCGTTGTCCGCAGGGGCGGGGAGTGCTCCGCCCCTTAATCGGACATCCTTGTCCGATGCGGGGCGCGGGACATCCATGTCCCGCTGCGGAGCACTCCCCACCCCTGCGGACAACGCTCGGCACGTTGTTTCAACGTCTTCGGTGGAGGGCGTCCTTGGATTTCGACCAAGGTCGTAACGCTTCCTTCCGGCGCTGGGGCTAGCCTCGATGGATAGCCGTTGGAGGTTGCCGTGATGGGGTACGAGGAGTTCTACCGACGCTCGATCGAAGAGCCCGAGGCGTTCTGGGCCGAGCAGGCGAGGGCGATCCACTGGCACAAGCCGCCGCAGCAGATCCTCGATTATTCCAGTCCGCCGTTTCGCCAGTGGTTTGCCGGTGGCGAGACCAATCTTTGCTACAACGCGATCGATCGTCATCTCGACGAGCGCGGCGATCAGCTGGCGCTGGTCGCGATTTCGTCGGAAACCAATCTCACCCGCGAGATCAGCTATCGCGAACTGCACGCCGAAGTGAGCACCTTCGCCGCGGTGCTCAAGTCGCTTGGCGTGGGCCGTGGCGACCGCGTCGTGATCTACATGCCGAACATGGCCGAGGCGGTGTTCGCGATGCTGGCCTGCGCGCGCATCGGCGCCGTGCATTCGGTGGTGTTTGGCGGGTTTGCCGCGCACAACCTGGCGCTGCGCATCGATGACGCCAAACCAGCACTGTTGATCTGCGCCGATGCCGGCATGCGCGGCGGCAAGGTCATCGCCTACAAGCCGCTGGTCGATGCCGCGTGCGAGGAAGCGGCGTCGCCACCGCCGCACGTGCTGGTGGTCAGTCGCGGTCTCGACGCCGCGCTCAGTGTCGTCGAAGGCCGGGATTTCGACTATGCAACCCTGCGCGCGCGGCACCTTGGCGCGCAGGTCGATGTCGAGTGGCTGGAATCGAACGAGCCCAGCTATCTGCTCTATACCTCCGGTACAACCGGCAAGCCCAAGGGTGTGCAGCGCGATGTCGGCGGGTATGCGGTGGCCATGGCCCTGTCGATGTGGTCGATCTACGACGTGCGCGCCGGCCAGGTGATGTTCTCCACCTCCGATGTCGGCTGGGCGGTCGGGCATTCGTACAACGTCTACGGGCCACTGATCGCCGGCGCGACGTCGGTGTTGTACGAGGGGCTCCCGACGAATCCCGATCCGGGCATCTGGTGGCGCATCTGCGAGCAGTACGGCGTGCGCACGATGTTTTCCTCGCCTACCGGCATCCGCGTGCTCAAGAAGCAGGACCCGGCGTGGCTGACCAGGCACGATCTTTCGAAGTTGCATTGGCTGTTCCTCGCCGGCGAGCCGCTCGACGAGCCGACCGCGCACTGGATCACCGACGGCATCGGCAAGACCATCATCGACAACTACTGGCAGACCGAGACCGGTTGGCCGGTGCTGTCGCTGATGCCGGGGCTGGACATGAAGCCGGTCAAGTTCGGCTCGCCCGGCCTGCCGACGCCGGGCTACAAGCTGCGCGTGATCGACGACAACAGCGGCGAGGACGTCGCACCGGGGCAGAAGGGCGTGCTGGTGATCGAGCCGCCGTTGCCGCCGGGTTGCCTGACCACTGTGTGGAATGACGACGCGCGTTTCCTGTCGAGCTACTTCAGCCACTTCAGGGAACTGGTGTACAGCTCGCTCGACTGGGCGATCCGCGACGAAGAGGGCTACACCTTCATCCTGGGCCGCACGGACGACGTCATCAACGTTGCCGGCCACCGGCTTGGAACACGCGAGATCGAGGAGTCGTGTTCGACCCACCCCAGCGTGGCCGAGGCGGCGGTCATCGGTGTCCACGACGAGCTCAAGGGGCAGGTGCCGGTGGTCTTCGCGACGCTGAAGCAGGCCGTCTCCGGCGAATCGGCGGCGCAGGTCGCCGCAGCGATGCAGCAGCGCGTGGTCGAGCAGCTCGGCGGTGTCGCCAGGCCGGCGCGGGTGTACGTGGTCAACGCGCTGCCCAAGACCCGCTCCGGGAAGCTGCTGCGCCGCTCGATCCAGGCACTGGCCGAAAGCCGTGACCCGGGCGACTTGTCGACGCTGGACGACCCGGGCGCGCTGGAGGAGGTGCGGCAGGCGCTGGAGCGGGGGTCGGACTCGGGCGGGTGAGCGAGGGCGGATGGCGACTGCGCTGGCCCGGGCCGCGGCCAACGGGGGGCCACCCTTTGCCATCACCGGCAATCCCGACGTCGCTGCCCGAGGTGGCCTAAAATGCCCCCTTAACCAGGAGACGCCATGACTTCGCACCCCTCCGCCGGCGCACGCTTTCGCGCCGCCGTCCAGGAAGAATCCCCGCTGCAGGTAATGGGCGCCATCACGGCCTACGCCGGCCTGATGGCCAAGCGCGTGGGCTACAAGGCCCTGTACCTGTCCGGTGGCGGCGTCGCCGCCAACTCGCTCGGCGTGCCCGACCTGGGCATCAGCACGATGGAAGACGTCCTCACCGACGCGCGCCGCATTGTCGACGCCACGCAGATGCCGCTGCTGGTCGACATCGACACCGGCTGGGGCGGCGCCTTCAACATCGGTCGCACCATCAAGTCCTTCATCAATGTCGGCGTCGCCGCCGTGCACATGGAAGACCAGGTTGGCCAGAAGCGTTGCGGCCACCGTCCGGGCAAGGAAGTGGTGCCGATGTCGGAGATGGTCGATCGCGTCAAGTCGGCGGTCGATGCGCGTACCGACAGCAGCTTCGTGATCATGGCCCGCACCGATGCGGCCGCGGTCGAAGGCCTCGATTCGGCGATCGAGCGCGCGTGCGCGTATGTCGAGGCGGGTGCCGACATGATTTTCCCCGAGGCGATGAACACGCTCGAGGACTACCGCCGCTTCAAGGCCGCGGTGAAGGTGCCGATCCTGGCCAACCTGACCGAGTTCGGCTCGACTCCGTTCTTCACCACCGATGAACTGCGCCAGGCCGATGTCGACATCGCGCTGTACTGCTGCGGCGCCTATCGCGCCATGAACAAGGCGGCGTTGAATTTCTACGAGACCGTGCGTCGCGAAGGCACGCAGAAGAGCCTGGTTCCGACCCTGCAGACCCGCGCGGAACTGTACGACTTCCTTGGCTACCACACCTACGAAGACAAGCTCGACGCACTGTTCGCGCGCGAGAAGTGAATGTTGGAAGTTGCGATGGAAGTGGTCGGCCGACGGAGCGTACAGGGCCTCGACGTTGAGTCCCCCTGTCCCTATCTCCGCCGGCGCGTCCGTCCGCCCTGCGACCGCGACGAGCGCGATACTGGCCCGCCACGGTCGCGTGCGACCTGCCCGTCGCAACTTGGCTTAACCCCCTGCTTTTAGCGACACCAGCTATCAGCGTTATCCCTGAGAACGACGCCACCTGGCAGGACCGGACAAAACGTCCACCGCCCGCCAGGCCGAATGAGGAGACAAACAATGAGTGAGTCGGCACAGAACCTGCCCAAGGCCAAGAAATCCGTCGCCCTGAGCGGCACCGCCGCGGGCAACACCGCGCTGTGCACCGTCGGCCGCAGCGGCAACGACCTGCATTACCGCGGCTACGACATCCACGACCTGGCGACGAAGTCGACCTTCGAGGAAGTGGCGCACCTGCTCGTGCACGGCGCGTTGCCGACGCAGTCGCAGCTCAACGCCTACAAGACCAAGCTCAAGCGCCTGCGTGGCTTGCCGGCGATCGTCACCGAAGCGCTGGAGCTGGTGCCGGCCAACGCCCACCCGATGGACGTGCTGCGCACCGGTTGCTCGGTGCTGGGCACCGTGCTGCCCGAGCGCGAAGGCCATCCGGCGTCGGAAGCGCGCGACATTGCCGACAAGCTCATCGCCAGCTTCGGTTCGATGCTGCTGTACTGGTGGCACTTCACCCACAACGGCCGCCGCATCGATGTGGAGACCGACGACGACAGCGTCGCCGCGCACTTCCTGCACCTGCTGCATGGCGAGCCGCCGAGCAAGCTGCACGCCGATTCGCTCGACAAGTCGCTGATCCTCTACGCCGAGCACGAGTTCAATGCGTCGACCTTCACCGCGCGCGTGATCGCCGGTACCGGTTCGGACCTGCATTCGTGCCTCACCGGCGCGATCGGTGCGCTGCGCGGTCCCAAGCACGGCGGCGCCAATGAAGTGGCGATGGACATCATCAGCCGCTACAGCAGCGCCGACGAGGCCGAGGCCGATATCCGCGCACGCATGGAGCGCAAGGAAATCGTCATCGGCTTCGGCCACCCGGTGTACACCATCGGCGATCCGCGCAATCCGATCATCAAGGAGATCTCGCGCAAGCTCTGCGCCGACGGCGGCAACCAGATGCTTTTCGACGTGTCCGAGCGCATCGAGAACCTGATGATGGACACCAAGAAGATGTTCCCGAACCTCGACTGGTACAGCGCATCGGCCTATCACATGATGGGAATCCCGACGCCGATGTTCACCCCGCTGTTCGTAGTTGCACGCACCACCGGCTGGAGCGCGCACGTGATCGAGCAGCGCGAGGACGGCAAGATCATCCGCCCGAGCGCCAACTACGTCGGCCCGGAAGATCGCGCGTACGTGTCGATCGACAAGCGCTGATCCCTGCGCACCAATCCTCCTCCATCAGGGGGAGGGTCGGGCTGCAGCGCGGCAGGGAGAGGGCAGGGCGGTGCTCACCCTCATCCCGATATCCGCCTTTCGTCTGATACACCCCGTCCGTCGTCCCCTCGCCCCGCCGCCCGTGGCATAGTCGGTTCGCCTTTCGTGGCCGATGGTTTTAGGGGAAGCCATGCGCGATGACGAAGTGCCGAACAAGACCGACGCCGGGCGCGACGAGATCCAGCAGCGTTCGCGGAAACTGCCAAACATATTGCGTTCGATCCTGCTGCTGGTCGATGGCCAGCGGAGCGTGGGACAACTGCGCGATGTGATCGCCGGTTTGCGCGGCCCGGGCGATGCGCTCGAGCAACTGCAATCGATGAGGCTGCTTGAAGTTCCGCAGACGCTTGCCGCCGCGGCGGCCGCTTCGATCCATCCGGGGCGGATCACGGGACAAGTAGTGAGCGCTGCCGTGGCAGTGGCCGTTGGCGCCAGGCCAGCGACGGGCACTGGCGGCTACGCGCCGCTCTACACGCAGATGTCGGAGACGGTGCGCGAGCACCTGGGCCTGCGTGGCTATTTCCTGCAGCTGAAGATCGAGCGGTGCACCGATGTGGGTGAACTGCTGGCGTTGTTGCCCGACCTGAGCAATGCCCTGGCCAAGGCCCACACCGTGGGCTTCGCCGGCGAGATGGAGCGGCGCCTGCGCGCGCTGGCGACGGCCTAGACCGTCGCCACGGGGCCTGCGTGCCTCAGGCCAGGCCTTCGTCCTTCAGGGCCTTCTGCACGCCCGGGTCGGCCTCCATGCGCTGCTTGAAGGCGGCCAGGTTGTCCAGGCCGCCCAGGTCGATGCCCAGGCCCTCGGCCCAGCGCAGAGTGATGTAGAGGTACGGGTCGGCGAAGCTGCGGAAGCCGGCCAGCCACTGCTTGCCCGCGAGCTGCCTGTCGGCGATCTCGAACTGGCTGCGGATGCGCTTTCGGGCGACGCCCTTGACGGCGTCGTACTGGGACTCGTCCGCGATGAAGGCGGCCGGGCCGAACAGCGGCTTGAAGGCCGGGTGCAGGTCGGAATTGACGAAGGCCAGCCAGCGGGCGGCCTCGCCGCGCTGGCGCGCGCTGCCATCACCGGCCAGACCGGCCTCGGGGTAGGTGTCGGCGATATAGCCCATGATCGCGGCGTTCTGGGTCAGCACGAAATCGCCATCAACTACCGCCGGAACCGCGCCGGTCGGGTTGATCGCGAGATAGGCGGGGGACTTCATCGAGTCCTTGTCGAGGACCTCGAACTCGTACGGCTGGCCGGTCCACTGCAGGGCAATGTGGTCAGCGGTCGAGCAGGCGCCGGGCTTGGTGTAGAGCTTCATGACGACTCCGCAGGGCAGGGAATCGCCAACTATGGCCGACTGCGCCGGCCCGCTCAACGTCATGGCTGCAACGATGCGGGAGCGCATTCAGCAGCTCCCGTGGGGTTCCAGATCAGGGGCGGATCAGGTACGGCCAGATCAGGTACGGCGCGGCTTCAGCGACTGCACCTTGTAGAAGGTGTGATCGCCAATGGTGGCCACCTGGTAGGCGGTGCGCCAGCTCGGGCTGGCGATCGCGTGCGCGGCGAAGTGACTGGCGCCGGGCACGATCTCCTTGCGCTGGCCGGGCGGCAGGGCCCAGTTGCGCTCGGCATCGAGGGCCACGGTGACGGCCTCGCCCCACGCCTCGGTGTTGGTCAGGCGCGTGCCTGGGGCTACCAGGGTCGGCGCGAACTGCTTGCGGGCGGTGACCACGTCACAGACCGTGTTGCCCCACAGGCCGCTGTCACGGCGGCGCAGGGCCACTTCCGCCACGGCCTTCTGGCCGCGCACGGACTGGTCGCGGGCTTCCAGGTAGACGGTGGTGCTCAGGCACAGCGAATCGGCGGTTTGCGGTGGCAGCACGGAGGCCAGCCACAGTATCCAAGCCAGTTTCATCTAATCGGACTCCTTGCTCCGTTGCGCCCTTCCGCAGCGCGGTCGCCGTCCCTTATGGGAAACACGGCAACTGCGGCGCGAACCGGCATGGCGTACTGGGGAGGGCAGCGGGCTCTGCGGCACGCTTTTGCCCCTTCACCTAAACCGCGCAGAAGGCGCGGGCGGTGTGGGTCGCCACTAAGGGGGTGGCTGAAAAGTTGGCGCAAGGTAGCGGCGGAAGTATAAACGCCAGCTGAATGTCTATTTCGTAACCATCGGATTGTCTTGGCTTTTTTATCTGAACAGGCGGCTGAGAGCCCCGTCCCGGCAGGCTCTCAGCACTTCGACGGCGGTCACATTCACAGCGCCGCGGCGAGCCGCGAGGCCTGCGCGATCGCGCGTTTTGCGTCGAGTTCGGCGGCCACGTCGGCCCCGCCGACCACGTGGGCGACGGTGCCCAGGGTCGCCAGTTGCCCGGCCAGCGGCTTGAACGGTTCCTGACCCGCGCAGATCACCACGTGGTCGACCGGAAGGGTCTGGTCGCTGCCGTCGACCCGGATGTGCAGGCCTTCGTCGTCCACGCCGAGGTACTCGACCCCGCCCAGCATCCGGACCTTCTTCGCCTTGAGGGTGGCGCGGTGGATCCAGCCGGTGGTCTTGCCCAGGCGCGCACCCGGCCGGCCGGGGCTGCGCTGGAGCAGCCAGACCTCGCGTGCGGGCGGCTCCGGCTGCGCCGGGGCGAGGCCGCCGCGGCTGGCGCCGTCATAGCCCAGGTCGACGCCCCATTCGGCGCGCCAGCGGGCCGGGTCGACGGCGTCGGGGTCGGCGGTGCCCTGGTCGTGGTGGTGCACCAGGAACTCGGCAACGTCGAAGCCGATGCCGCCGGCACCGATCAGGGCGACCTTGCGGCCCGGAACGACGCGACCACTGAGCACGTCGAGGTAACTGACCACCTTGGCATGGTCCGCACCGGCGAAGTCGACTTCGCGCGGACGGATGCCGGTGGCAAGCACCACGTCGTCGAAGCCGGCGAGGGCCTCGGCGTCGACACGGGTGTTCAGGCGCAGCTCGACGCCGGTCTGCTCGATGCGGCGACCGAAGTAGCGCAGCGTCTCGTGGAATTCTTCCTTGCCCGGGATGCGCTTGGCGAGGTTGAACTGGCCACCGATGGCGTCGCCGGCTTCGAACAGGGTGACGCGGTGGCCGCGCTCGGCCGCGACCGTCGCGCAGGCCATGCCGGCCGGGCCGGCGCCGACCACGGCGATCCGTCGCGGCGACGTAGTGGGCGTGTAGTTGAGTTCGGTCTCGGCGCAGGCGCGCGGATTGACCAGGCAGCTGGCGGTCTTGTTCTCGAACACATGATCGAGGCAGGCCTGGTTGCACGCGATGCAGGTGTTGATGTCGTCGGCGCGCTGCGCGCGCGCCTTGTTGACCCACTGCGGATCTGCCAGCAGCGGCCGCGCCATCGACACCATGTCGGCCTCACCCCTGGCCAGCACGCGCTCGGCGACGTGCGGCATGTTGATGCGGTTGGTGGTGATCAGCGGCAGCGACACGTGTGGCTTCAGGCGTGCGGTAATGCCGGTGAAGGCCGCGCGCGGCACCGATGTGGCGATGGTGGGGATGCGCGCCTCGTGCCAGCCGATGCCGGTGTTGATCAGCGTCGCGCCGGCGGCCTCGACGGCTTTCGCCTGCTGCAGCACTTCGTCCCACGCCAGGCCCTCGTCGACCAGGTCGAGCATCGACAGGCGGTAGACGATGATGAAATCCGGGCCGCACGCCTCGCGGATGCGACGGACGATCTCGACCGCGAAGCGCATCCGCTTGCCGGCGTCACCGCCCCAGGCGTCATTGCGCTTGTTGGTGCGCGGCGCGGTGAACTGGTTGAGCAGGTAGCCTTCCGAGCCCATTACCTCCACGCCGTCATAACCGCCTTCGCGGGCCAGTTGCGCGGTACGCACAAAGGCGCGGATCTGGCGCTCGACGCCGGCGGCGGAAAGCGCGCGCGGAGTGAACGGATTGATCGGTGCCTTGAGCTTGCTGGGCGCCACCTGCAGCGGGCTGTAGCCGTAGCGGCCGGCGTGCAGGATCTGCAGGCAGATGCGGCCGCCGTGGCCGTGCACGGCAGAGGTGACCTGGCGGTGGCGGCGCACCTCCCACGGCCAGCGCAACGTGCCACCGAACGGCTTGAGCCAGCCGGCCAGGTTCGGCGAAAAGCCGCCGGTGACGATCAGGCCGACGCCGCCCGCGGCGCGCTCGCCGAAATAGGCCGCCAGCTTCGGGAAGTCGGCGGCCTTGTCTTCCAGGCCGGTGTGCATCGAGCCCATCAGCACGCGGTTGCGCAGGGTGCAGAAACCCAGGTCCAGCGGCTCGAACAGCCGCGGGTACAGCGGGTGCGGGGTGGCGGTGCTATCGAAGCTCAGGGGGCTGGCTGCCGTCATGGCGAATACGCTGGCGTACGGAAGCCGGCACGATGCCGGTAAAGCCGGTCCGGGGCAAGCGTCTTCAGCCCCAGCCGGACACCACCAGCTTGCCGATCGTGGTTCCCGACTCCAGGCGGCGGTGAGCCTCGCGCAGGGTGCTGGCGTTGATCGGGCTCAACGCGTCGTGGCGGGTGCCATGCAGCTCGCCGGCGTCGATCAGGGCGGCGACCCGGTCAAGGATGCGGCCCTGTTCGTCCATGTCGGCGGTGCGGAAGCGGGTGCGGGCGAACATCATTTCCCAATGGATGCCGATGCTCTTGGCCTTGTACGGGTCGCCGATGCGCAGCGCCTCGGACGGCTCGACGATCAGGCCGACGTGGCCGAGCGGTGCCAGCAGCTCGCCCAGCACGTCCCAGTAGCGGCCGGTGTCGGCCAGGTTCAATGCCGCATCGACCGTGCTGAAGCCGAGCGCGGCCAGTTGCGGCGGCAGCGGCTGGCGGTGGTCGATGACATGGTGCGCGCCCATCGCCTTGCACCATTCAATGGTTTCGGCGCGCGAGGCGGTGGCGATCACGGTGAAACCGGCGCGGCGCGCCAGCTGGATCGCGATCGAGCCGACACCGCCGGCGCCGGCGATCACCAGCAAGGTCTTGGCCGCGCCGCTGCGCTTACTGTCTGCACGCTCGCTGGAGCCCGCCTCGCTGGAGAACGGCATCCGCTGGAACAGCAGTTCCCATGCAGTGAGTGCGGTCAGCGGCAGCGCCGCCGCGTGTGCGGCATCGAGCGACGTCGGCGCGTGGCCGACGACGCGTTCGTCGACCAGTTGCAACTGTGCGTTGCTGCCGGGGCGGGTGATGTCGCCGGCGTAGTAGACGCGGTCGCCGGGACGGAAACGGCTGACGCTTTCACCCACGGCTTCGACCACACCGGCGGCGTCGTACCCGAGCACCTTGGGCTGCGCTTCAACCTGCGCCTTGGGCGAGCGAACCTTGGTGTCGACCGGGTTGACCGAGACGGCTTCCACGCGAACCAGCAGGTCATGGCCGCTTGGTGCGGCGGGGTCGGGCAACTCGACATCGACGAGCGAGAGCGGGTCGTCGATGGGCAGGTAACGGGTGAGGGCAACGGCTTTCATGCGAGCTCCAGCGAGGGCGTGTGAGGTATCAGACCGGCGACGGATTGCGTTCGCCGAATCCTGCCTGGTGCCAGTACGGGTAGGCCGCCGTTACCGTGCTGGCCTCGTCGAGTGCGGCGACCTGTTCGGTCGTCAGGCTCCAGCCGATGGCGCCCAGGTTCTGCCGCAGTTGTTCCTCGTTGCGCGCACCGATCACCACGCTCGACACCGTCGGCCGCTGCAACAGCCAGTTCAGCGCGATCTGCGGCACGGTCTTGCCGGTTTCGGCGGCGATGGCATCGAGTGCGTCGACGACGCGGTACAGATGCTCGTCATCGACCGGCGGGCCGTAGTCGGCGGGAGCGGACAGGCGGGTCACTTCCGGTCGCGGCTGGCCGCGGCGGATCTTGCCGGTGAGGCGGCCCCAGCCCAGCGGGCTCCACACCACCGCGCCGACGCCCTGGTCGAGTCCGAGCGGCATCAGCTCCCATTCGTAGTCACGACCGATCAGCGAGTAGTACGCCTGGTGGGCGACGTAGCGCGACCAGCCATGGCGGTCGGACGTCGACAACGACTTCATCAGGTGCCAGCCGGAGAAGTTCGACACGCCCAGGTAGCGGATCTTGCCGGCGCGGACCATGTCATCGAGTGTCGAGAGTGTTTCCTCCACCGGCGTGCGCGCATCGAAGCCGTGCAGCTGGAACAGGTCGATGTAGTCGGTGCCCAGCCGCTTGAGGGCGGCATCGACGGTGTTGATGAGGTGGAACCGCGATGAGCCGACGTTGTTGGGGCCGTCGTCGAAACGGAACGTGGCCTTGGTCGATATCAGCACCTTGTCGCGTCGGTTCTTGATGGCCGCGCCGAGGATGCTTTCGGCCAGGCCGCCGGAGTAGACGTCGGCGCTGTCGAACATGTTGAGGCCGGCGTCGAGGCAGATGTCGACCAGGCGCGTGGCTTCGTCGATGTCGGTGTTGCCCCACGAGCCGAACAGCTCGCCCTTGCCGCCAAACGTGCCGGTGCCGAAGCTCAGGGCCGGGACGCGAAAGCCGGAGTTGCCGAGAAAACGGTATTCCATTGCAGGGTTCCTCAATGAGCCGCGAGTGCGGAAGTGGCCACCGGCAGCGGTTCGCCGAGCAGCGTACGGAGATCGATCGAGTCGGCCATCGCCTTGTAACCGGCGTCGCCGGGATGAAGATGGTCGCCCGAGTCATAGGCGGGCAGGAAGCGCACCGGGTGTGACGGGTCGCGGGTGACCGTATCGAAATCGAGCACCGCGTCGAACTCGCCGCTGTTCCGGATCCAGTGGTTGACGGCCTGGCGCACGCGTTCCTTGCCGGCGCCGTAGTAACCGCGCATCGGGGTGTCCTGCAGCGCGCCTTCGAACGGGGTAAGGGTCGCACCGACGATGCGCACGCCGCGTGTATGCGCGCGGGCGATCAGCTGCCGGTAGCCGGCGATCAGATCCTCGGCGCGGGCGGCTGGCGCAGAGGGCGCGAACGCGGTGCCGCTCCAGCTGATGTCGTTGATGCCGATCAGTACCACGACCGCAGCCACGCCCGGCTGTGCCAGCACGTCGCGATCGAAGCGCGCCAGTGCGTTGCTGCCCATCTTGTCCTGCAGCAGGCGCGCACCGGAGATGCCTGCGTTGAGCACGGCGACGTCCTGGCCGGCAAGCCGGCTGGCCAGGTAGTCGGGCCAGCGGCGGTTGTGGTCCACGGTCGCCATGTTGCCATCGGTGATCGAATCGCCCAGCGCCACTATGCTGCGCGTGGTCGGATTGGCTTCGACCTGGATCGCGGACAGGAACACGCGCGCTGTCAGCGTCGTGTCGGCCTTGAATGCGACGGCACCGGTCTGGTCGCCCGCGCCGACGTAGACCGTCTGGCGCGCGTCCCAGTGGAATGTCGACGGCGGCGTCGGCTCTGGCAGGTACAGGCTGATGGAAACGTCTGCGAGCGCGGAAACCTCCAGGTCGATGGGATCGCTCAGCATCGGCGCGCCGGGCGGGATCATCACCGAGGTGGCGCCGCCGAAGGTGATCGCGCGGTCGCTGGCGGCATCGATAGCGCCGTCGCCGCGGCTGCGCGCGATCCGTGCCGCGCCGATTCGCAAAGGTTGCGTGCCGTACTCGTTGGAGAACTGCACGCGCACGCGGCGACCGCCGACGCTGACGCGCGCGGATTGCCGCACGGTCTGGTTCCACAGGTGGTACGGCACGTTGGTCGGCAGCACGAAGTCGCCTGCCCACAGCGGTTGCGGGCTGGCGGTCCACGTTGTTGCCCAGGTGGCAGGTTCCTTCGCGTGCGAGTCCAGCGGAACAGTGGATGCGGCGAGCAGCAAGGCGGCAAGCAGGGCGGGAGAGGCGATGTGTTTCATGGCACGCAATTCCTTCGCGATCGATGGGTTGTTTGCGGGTGCAGGCTCAGGAGCGTTCCGGAACGCAGGCCGCGAGCTGCGGCGCGCTTCGTTCGCGCGTGTTTTCGAGGTGCGCGTCTTTGAGGTGCGCGCCCTTCAGGTGCGCGCCCTTCAGGTGCATGCCCTTCAGGTGCACGCGCTCCAGGCGCACGCTCCACAGCGCGACCGCCAGGCCGGCAACGGTTACCGCCGCAGCGGCCCACGTCACTGCTTCAAGGCCCGGGCCGCGCTCGATGACAAAACCGCCGAGCCACGCGCCCATCGCATTGCCGAGGTTGAACGCGGCGATGTTGAAACTCGATGCCAGGTTCTGCCCCGCACCGGAGGCATGGCGCATCACGCGCAGTTGCAGCGGTGAGACCGTGGCGAACGCGGCGACGCCAAGCGCGGTGATGAAGGCGACGATGGCGAACTGGTTGTGCAGCGCGAAGGTCATCGCGGCCAGCACGACTGCGAGCGCGGTCAGCGTGGCCAGCAGTGCCGGCGTCGGCCGGCGATCGGCGAGGTGACCGCCGAGCAGGTTGCCGACGACCATGCCCGCACCGAACAACAGCAGGATCGGCGACACGGCGGCCTCGGAGAAGCCGGCCGGACCGGTCAGCAGCGGCTGGATGTAGGTGATCACCACAAACACGCCGGCGAAGCCGAGCATCGTCATCAACAGCCCAAGCAGCACCTGCGGGCGCGCGATCGTGCGCAGCTCGTCGCGCACCGTCGCGGGCGCCTGCTCGTCGCGACTGCGCGGTACCAGCAGCGCGATCACCAGCAGCGACACCACGCCGACCACGCTCATCGCCCAGAAGGTCGAGCGCCAGCCCAGGTGCAACCCGAGCCACGCGCCGGCTGGCATGCCCAGCAGCGTCGCCAGGGTCAAGCCGGAGAACATGATCGAAATCGCGGAGGCCTTGCGGTCCGCCGGCACCAGGCCGGTGGCCACGACCGCGCCGACGCCGAAGAAGGTGCCGTGGGTCAGCGAGGTCAGCACGCGCGCCGCCATCAGCGTGGTGTAGTCCGGCGCCAGCGCACAGGCGGCGTTGCCGATGGTGTAGATGGCCATCAGCGCCAGCAGTACTGCCTTGCGCGGCATCCGCCGGGTCAGCAGCGTCAGTGCCGGGGCACCAACGAACACGCCCAGGGCGTAACCCGACACCAGCATGCCGGCCGCGGCGATCGAGACATGGAGGTCGGCGGCGACCTGCAGCAGCAGGCCCATGATCACGAACTCGGCGCAGCCGATGCCGAACGACCCGGCAGTCAGCGCATAGAGGGCCACCGGCATCCGGGTGGAGGGGCGGGCGGGCAACGGGGAGGAAGTGGCGAGGGCCATGGGGGCGGCGTCCGCTCTCATATAGGAAGGAGCGCAGCCTAGGCCGTTGCATATTCTGCGAAAACCGTCAGGATGGCTAAGCAGTTTCAACGAATGATTGATAATCGACCTTGGACCGCATCGGCGACATCGGCCTCTTCCTGCGCGTGCTCGACCTGGGCTCGATCAGCGCCGCCGCGCGCAGCCTCGACCTGTCGGTCGCCGTCGCCAGCCAGCGCCTCAAGCGGCTGGAGCGGGATCTGGGCGTGCGCCTGCTGCACAGGACCACCCGTCGCCTCCACGCCACGCCAGAGGGCGCTGCGCTGGCCGAGCAGGGGCGGGCGCTGGTCGAGGACCTGGAGGCGCTCACCAGCGGCCTGGGCCTGGGGGGCAGCGAGATCGCCGGCACGTTGCGGGTGACGACCTCGGCCTCGTTCGGGCGGCTCTATGTGTCGCCGCTGGTACCGGAGTTCCTCGAACGGCATCCGCGCGTGCGCCTGAGCCTCAACCTCAATGACCAGATGGTCGACCTGGTCAGTTCCGGTTTCGACCTGGCCATCCGCATCGGTGAACTGGCCGATTCCAACCTGGTCGCCCGCAGGCTCGCGCCGAACCGGCGCGTGCTGTGCGCATCGCCGGACTATCTGCGCCGGCATGGCGCACCCCGCACGCCGCAGGACCTCGCCGCGCATGACTGCGTGATGCTGGTCGGCAGCCAGGGTCGACAGGACGTGTGGCGGATGAGCGATGGTGCCGACGGCGAAGTCGCCGTGCGCGTGCATGGCCGCATCGAAAGCAACTACGGTGAAGTGGTGCGCGATGCCGCGGTCGCCGGGCTCGGCATCGCCCTGCATTCGACGTGGCACGCGTGGGACGACCTGCGCAACGGGCGATTGCAGATCGTGCTGGCAGACTATCCCGTTGCGGAAACCGGCATCTATGCGGTGATGCCGCAACGGCGGCTGGTGCCGCCGCGCGTGCGTGCTTTCGTCGATTTCATGGAAGAGCGGCTCGCACAGGTGCTGCCGAGGGAATGATCCACCCGGTTACATCACGGTGTGCATCAATCGAACGCAAACGCATCCAGTGCCAGCGTGCCCAGCTGGTGCGAACGGTGGATCGCGCGCACGGCCGGCGCATCACCCGCGGCGCCAAGCGCCACGAACAGCGGCATCAGGTGTTCGACCGTTGGATGCGCGTGGTGCGCGTGCGGTGCGCGCTGATGCCAGTCCAGCAGCGCCGGCCAGTCGCGCGCTGCCAGCATCGTGTGCATCCAGTCGCCGAACTCCTGCGCCCAGGGCGCCAACGGTGCCTGCGGATGCTGCCAGTCCAGATCGCCCAGGTTATGCACGAAGCCGCCTGATCCGATCACCAGCACGCCTTCGTCGCGCAGCGGTGCCAGCGCCTGGCCCAGCGCGAAGTGCTG
The DNA here is from genome assembly GCA_036524915.1 of Lysobacter sp. Lineage (GTDB taxonomy): Bacteria > Pseudomonadota > Gammaproteobacteria > Xanthomonadales > Xanthomonadaceae > Lysobacter_J. Next base: position 17,565 of record DATDBI010000186.1, read on the forward strand.
CGCGGCGGTGCCGTGCGGCATCACCGACAACGGCACGACCGGCACGTCGGCGTCGGGATACATGCGCCGCAGCGGCACCCAGACGCCATGGTCGAGGCCATGGTTCTCGCGCACGCGCGGATGGAGGCCGGCATCGGCGAGGCGCTGCGCGATCTGCTCGGCCAGGTCGGGCGCACCGGGGGCCGGATAGCGGATCTGGTAGAGCGGCTCGGGAAAGCCGCCGAAGTCATGCACCGTGTGCGGCTGGGTGTGGCCGCCCAGCATCGGCCGGTCGGTCATGAAGTGCGCGGAGGCGACGACCACCGCTTTCGGCCACGGCAGTTGCCGGCCGAGGCCATCGAGGAAGCGGCCGGCCGGCGAGTCCTCCACCGCCAGCATCGGTGAGCCATGCGAGAGGAACAGCGTCGGAAAGCGGGTCGGGGCGTCCATGCCGTCAAGGGTGTGCTTGTGGCGCGGGTTTTCCAAGCGTCAGGCGCGTTCCGGTGCGTTCCGTCGCGACGGGCAATCGGGCTCACATCGAGGCCACCGCGATCCCTCGACAATGCCGCAGCTGCGTCGAAGGGATCCACCATGAGCCATGCCGACTTGCGCTCCGCCGTCCGTCCGCCGCCCGACGCGGCAATGGCGGACATCGCCGACTACGTCGTCGACTATCCGATCCAGTCGCAGGAGGCCTACGACACCGCGTTCCACATGCTGCTCGACTCGCTCGCCTGCGCGGCGCTGGCCATGGACCACCCCGGCTGTGTCAGGCACCTGGGCCCGCTGGTGCCGGGGGCCGTGCTGCCCGGCGGGGCCCGCGTACCGTTCACGACGCATGAACTCGACCCGGTCCAGGCCGCCTACAACATCGGCGTGCAGATCCGCTGGCTCGACTTCAATGACACCTGGCTTGCCGCCGAGTGGGGCCATCCATCCGACAACCTCGGCGCGATCCTCGCCGTCGCCGATTACCTCGGGCGCAACGCGAGGGTCGGGCCGGTGCTCAGCGTGCGTGATGTGCTGGAGTTCGCGATCAAGGCGCACGAGATCCAGGGTTGCTATGCACTGCGCAACTCCTTCAACCGCGTCGGCCTGGACCACGTGATCCTGGTGCGCCTGGCATCGACGGCGGTGGCGACGGCCATGCTCGGCGGCGACAAGGAGCAGATCATCGCCGCGATCTCGCACAGCTGGATCGACAACGGGGCGCTGCGCACCTATCGCCATGCGCCCAACACCGGGCCGCGCAAAAGCTGGGCAGCGGGCGACGCCTGCCGCCGGGCGGTCACGCATGCGCTCAATGCGGTCAAGGGTGAGGTCGGCTACCCCAGTGCGATCAGCGCGCCGACATGGGGCTTCCAGGATGTGGCGTTCAAGGGCCAGCCGTTCGAGTTCGAGCGGCCCTTGGGCAGCTACGTGATGGAGAACATCCTGTTCAAGATCAGCTATCCGGCCGAGTTCCATGCGCAGACCGCGGTGGAGTGCGCGATGCAGCTGCGCGCGCAGGTCGGGGCCCGCATCGATGCCGAAGGCGTGGACGCCATCGAGTCGATCGTCATCCAGACCCAGGAGGCGGCGATGCGCATCATCGACAAGACCGGGCCGCTGGCGAACTACGCCGACCGCGATCATTGCATCCAGTACATGGTTGCCGTGCCCCTGCTGTTGGGTCGCCTGGGTGCCGACGATTACGGCGATGCGGTCGCCGCCGATCCGCGCATCGACGCGCTTCGCGACAGGATGCGGGTGGAGGAAGACCCGCGCTTCACACGTGATTATTTCGATCCCGACAAACGGTATATCGGAAACGCTGTTCAGGTTTTCTTCAAGGATGGAACCAGCAGTGACAGGATCTCGATCGATTATCCCGTCGGGCATCGTCGTCGCCGCGGCGAAGGCATTCCGTTGCTGATGGCCAAGTTTGATGCGGCAGTAGCGGCAAAACTGCCTGAAAGGCAGGTGGCGGCATTGCGCGCACTGGTGTCGGAACCCGCTCAGTTGCTGGGTCAGCCGGTCACGAGGCTCATGCACCTCCTTCAGGGCTGAATCCCCGGCCAATCACTTCCGATTGGCACGGAACTTCCCGGTTTGTTAGATCACCGTTAACACGGCTTTCACATAGGCAAACTTAACCTCCGCCCCGATGGCGTCGTCTGGCGGCCGTCCTAAGTGGGAACCTCGCAGACGCTGTTTCCGTTTTTTGATCAA
>DATDBI010000187.1:0-1462 GCA_036524915.1 Lysobacter sp.
GCCAGTAGTGTTCGGCACTGGAGGTGCTGCGGAGGGGAAAGAGATCTGGGGAAGTCGTCGCAGGGATGGCAGGCTGGGCCGGCGGGGATTTGATGGTTCTGACCGGGATCAGACGCGCCCGGATCCGGGCACGCGCGGCCCGGACCGTGGCTCCTGCCGTTGGCCCTCAAGGATTCCGGCTACGCGCGGGTTTTTTGACGCCGGTTTTCTTCGCTTTCAATCGCCGCCATCAACTCCTCGAGACTCGCGTATCCGCTCATGTAAAACGCCAGCATTTCCATGATCCGCTTGCCGGGCCGCCGCCCAACGCTGCGCGCCAGCAGCAGCGCGGCGATCAGCGCGCAGTAAATTTGCACTCTCACTCCGCGTTCGCTCTCCGCGAACCAGTGCCGGCAGCCCAGGATGCATTTGAGCCATTTGAAAAACATCTCGATCTGCCAGCGTTTGCGATAGGTCGCCGCTACCAGTTCCGCGCTGAAGTCCTCGGGCTTCTGATCGGTGACCAGCAACAGATCGCCTCCCTCGATCACGATGCGTACCAGCCGCACGGGCGGATGTTTCTTTCCCCGGCCCAGATGGACCATCCCATCGAAGACCACACCGGCTGCCCGGTCCGCGGCGCTCAACTCGGATTCGAGCGCCGCGGACTCGAAAATCACGTCGTCCTGCAGCCGGAAAATGAAGGCGCATCCCCGCGCCCGCAACGCTTCAAAGCCGCCCAGGTTCGCCCCATAATACCGGTCGCCCACGTAAAACTCGCCCGCTTTGGCGCTCTGGAGCAGCGCGGCGCGTTCGCAGCTTTTGGCCCCGGCGAGGGTCGCCTCCACCGCAGCGTCGTCATGGACATTGAACTTCACGTGAAGGCGCACGGCATTCTGGGCGCCATTTTGATGCCGCCAGTAAGCCCATGCCATGCGCGGCAACACCTTCCACACCGTGCTATCGACAGCCATCAGCAGCGACTGGTCGCGCGGCTTGAGCGCCGAATCGGCCCGCGAAACCCGCCGTTGCTCCTCGACCAGGCTGGCGAGCACCTTCTCCAGAAGCGAGGGATCAATCACGGCCTGAACTTCCGAAAAGCTCCCCAGGCTCACCCGGCGCACACCGAGATCCTCCTGCAGCCGTCCCAGGCTGCTGGCCGCGCAGAGTCCCCGCATCGAATCAATCACCGGATTGAGCAGGCCAAACAGTAGCAGGCTCAAATAATCCCCCTGGCCCAGCAGTCGCCGCGGATCGGCAAAAGTGCCCACGGCCTTGCCCTCAAACGCCTCCAGCCTGCGCGCAAAATCTTCGACCAGTCGGAAGTTCGAGAGATCTTTTTCCTCGATGACTTTGGTTTTAGTTTTGGCGCAGGGACCCGGCACACTGACACCAAAGCAGTACGACGAAAAAGTACAAGTACTGGTTTAACGTAATAACACGACCTCCAATGCAAGCACCTCCAGTGCCGAACACTACTGGC
>DATDBI010000188.1:0-12223 GCA_036524915.1 Lysobacter sp.
GCGACATCGCCGCGCCGATCGTCTACCAGATCGACCGCACCCGCGACGGCGGCAGCTTCTCGGTGCGCCGGATCACCGCGATCCAGCACGGCGAAGTGATCTTCTTCATGGCCGCCTCGTTCCAGCAGGACGAAGAGGCCGGCGAGCACCAGCTGTCGATGCCCGAGGTGCCCAAGCCCGAAGACATCGCGCCCGCGCCGCCGGTGCCCGAGCACGTGATGGCGACGCTGCCGACCAAGGTCCAGCGCTGGCTGTCGCGGATGGGTCCGTTCGAGTTCCGCCACGTCTACCCGCGCGACGAGCTCAACCCGCCCAAGCGGCCGCCGTACCAGCAGGTCTGGTTCCGCCTGAGCGAGCGCGTCGGCGACGCCCCGGAACTGCACCGCGCCCTGCTCGCCTACGCCTCCGACTTCCACCTGCTGGGCACGGCGACGTTCCCGCATGGCATCAGCTATTACCAGCCGAACGTGCAGATGGCCTCGCTCGACCACGCACTGTGGTTCCACCGCCCGTTCCGCGCCGACGAATGGCTGCTGTATTCGATCGACAGCCCGAGCGTGCAGAGCAGTCGCGGCCTGGCCCGCGGCCAGATCTTCGACCGCGACGGCCGCCTGGTCGCCAGCACCGCGCAGGAAGGCCTGATCCGCGTGGTTCGCGATGCGGCCACGGCCGCGCACGTGCCCGCCAAGGAATGACCCCGCAATGAGACAGGTTTTCAGCAGCCAGCGCCTCGAGAACGTCGAGAGCGTTGCGCAGATGCTGCGCGATGCCGACATCGAGGTCCGCATCACCAACGGACGCTCCTACAAGGGCGGCCGCCGCGGCACCTTCAGCTACAGCGAGGCAGGCGGACCCAAGCCCGCGGTGTGGGTGGTGCGTTCGGACGACCAGGTGCGCGCTCGCGAAATCCTGCGCGAAGCCGGACTGCTCGAATCCACGCGCGAGAAATTCGCCGGTCCCAGCTACCGCTTCGAGCCGGAATCCCAGGCCAAATCGCCATCGCAGTCGCGGATGCTGCGGATCAAACTGGTGCTGCTGGCGGGCATCGTGCTCATCGGCGGCCTGGTGATCAGGCACGCGGTCAACCTCGACATCGCCAACGAAGCGCTCAAGGAACACCCGCTCGACGGCTCGGCCGCGGCCATCCCGCAGCCGCTGGCAGCCGCGGTGCTCACGCAGGAACTGCCAAAGGCGCGTCTGGACGTGTTGTGCCTGGCCGTCGACGGCAAGGACGCGCCGGCGTCGCTGGTGACCGCGATGCAGCGGCCTGGTCAGCAGGTCGTCCCGCGCTCGCAATGCGTGCGCAATCCCGATGATGAAGTCGGCAGCCAGCAACGCGCCACCGGTGCGCCGGCACTGATCGTCGACGTGCGTGCATTCCGTCCGCAGAAGCGCGATGCCGACAACGACGGCGCGATCACCGGCGTGATCGAATACAGCGCCTACCACCACCGCCTGTCGGCCACCTACAAGACGCTGGAAGTGCAGCAGGTCGATGGCGGCTGGAAGGTCGTGCGCACGCTCAGGCACGTGGCGATGTAAAAAAAACCCGTGCCGCGGAGACTCGGCACGGGTAGCGGGGACTTACAGACAGCCAAGCGCGTTGTTGTACGTCTACCGACCGCGCCTGCTGGCAAAAGTTCAGTGGCGCGGGGTGTGCTTGACGTCGTCGCGGGTCAGGTAGCCGTCACGGTCCTCGTCCATGAACGCGAAGCCCCGGCTCAGGCGCGGCATCTTCTCGCTGACTTCCAGCTTGCTCAGCTTGCCGTCGTGGTTGAGGTCGGCGGCGGCAAAGCGCTCCTCCTCGCGCTTGGCCTGCTCGGCCTCGCGCTGCGGACGCATCTTCTCGTGGTAGCTGCGCAGCTCGCTGCGGACGACGTAGCCGTCGCGGTTGCGGTCGATCGCGTCGAAGTCCTTGACCAGCCACGGCATCGACGACGCCTCGGTCTTGCTGATGCGGCCGTCGCCGTCGGCGTCGGAGTCGATCAGCCCGCCCATGCGGTCATGGCCACGGCCGCGGCCCTTGCCGCCGTGATGGGGACGTTCGGAAGCATCGAGCTTGCCGTCCTTGTTGCCGTCGAGCTGGTCGAACTTCGCCGCCAGGCGCGGGCTGGCGGCCGCCTCGTTGCGATCCACCGCGCCGTCGTTGTTGATGTCGAGCTTCGGGCGCGCGGCACGGGCGCTGCCGTCGGCGGGTGCGTTGGCGGTCTGCGTCGCCGCCAGTGCGGTGCCGGCGGTGACGACCGCGGCGATGGCGACGGCGAGCAGTGCGGAGCGGGATTTACGCGGGTACATGGATTACAACTCCTGCGGGTGGCGTCGGTTGGCGCCGATGACCAGATCAACGCCCGGGACTCATCTCGGTTGACAGCGGGCGGGCCGCGTTCAGTCGCGCGACAGCGTTTTCCTCACGCGCCACGGCGCTATGCTGGCGCCATGGGCACCGAACCGCAGGACAGCGACGATCTCCGCCTGTTCCACACCGGCGAGCACGCCTGTGGGTACTGGCCCGAGCGCGTTGCCCGCGACCTGGTGCTCGACCCGCGCGACCCGCGCCTGCGCCAGTGGTATCCGCACGCGCTGGGCTGGGGCTTCCGCCGTTCCGGCGACATCGTCTACCGCCCGCACTGCGCCGGCTGCCGGGCCTGCGTCGCCGTGCGCATCCCGGTCGACCGCTTCGAGCCCGACCGCAGCCAGCGCCGCTGTCTGGCGCGCAACGCCGGCGTCGAGATGCGGGTGCTGCCAACCCAGCGCACCCCCGAGCAGCTGGCGCTGTATCGCCGCTACCTGGCCGCACGCCACGCCGGCGGCGGCATGGACGGCCACGGCGCCACCGAGTTCGACCAGTTCCTGATCGGCAGCTGGAGCGAAGGCCGCTTCCTGGAGCTGCGCGAGGCGTCGGCGCACGGTCCGGGCAAGCTGCTGGCGGTGGCGGTGACCGACGTCACCGAGGCGGCGCTGTCGGCCGTCTACACCTTCTACGATCCGGACGCGGCCGGCCGCGGGCTGGGCACGCTGGCGATCCTGCGCCAGCTGGAATGGGCGCGACGCGAGCGCCGGCGCCATCTGTATCTGGGCTACTGGATCCAGGGCCACGCCAAGATGGACTACAAGCAGCGCTTCCGCCCGCTGGAGGCCTTCGACGGCCGCGACTGGCACGACCTGCCGCAGGCCTGATCCTGTCATTGCCGCTGCGCGCAGGAATGAGATCATCGCGCGATGACCAGACTCCCTCTCCTGCTTTGCGCCTGCCTCTCGCTGCTTGCCGCCTGCACGCAGGTCAACATCAAGGGCGACCCCGAAGCCTACCGTGACGCATTGGCCAGATCGATGAGCACCGACACGTCCCTGCGGGTGGCGACCTACAACACCTCGCTGTATGACGACCAGGACGGTGGCCTGGTGCGGCGCCTGCAGGCCAGTGATCCGGGCGCGCGCAAGATCGCCGCGGTCCTGCAGCGTGTGCGCCCCGACCTGGTGCTGCTGAACGAGTTCGACTACGACGCGCAGGGCGCCGCCGCCGATCTCTTCCAGCACGACTACCTCGAAGTCGCCCAGCCCGGCGGCGGCGACCCGCTGAAGTACCCCTATCGCTACCTCGCCCCGGTCAATACCGGCGTGCCGAGCGGACTCGACCTCGATGGCAACGGCGAAGCCGGCGGCAGCGGCCGCAACCGCGGCAACGATGCCTGGGGCTACGGCCTGCACCCGGGCCAGTACGGGATGCTGGTGCTGTCGCGCCATCCGATCGACGCCGCGCAGGTGCGCACCTTCCAGCTGCTGAAGTGGAGCGCCATGCCGGGTGCGTCGCAGCCACGCGACCCGGCCACTGGCCGGCCGTGGTACCCGGCGTCGATCTGGTCGCAGCTGCGGCTGTCGTCGAAGTCGCACTGGGACGTGCCGGTGCGCACACCGGCCGGCGTCGTGCATTTCCTGGTGTCGCATCCCACCCCGCCGTTGTTCGACGGCCCCGAGGATCGCAACGGCGTGCGCAACGCCGACGAGATCCGGCTGTGGCGCGAGTACCTGTCGTCGGCCAACGTGCCGTGGCTGTGCGACGACCAGGGCCGTTGTGGCGGTCTTCCGGCCGATGCGCGCTTCGTGATTGCCGGCGACCTCAACAACGACCCGATCGACGGCGATGGCCATCACGAGGCGATCGTCGAACTGCTCGAACACCCGCGCGTGGCACGCTACGCGACGCCGCGCAGCGAGGGCGCAGTGGAGCTGGGCGCGCGCTACGCGCAGACGGGCATCGTCCGTCGCGGCTCGCCGGCCCACGCCACCGGCGACTTCGGCCCGAAGGCCGGAACGATGCGACTGGACTACGTGCTGCCGTCGGTGGGATTCAGCGTCGAAGGCAGTGGCGTGTTCTGGCCGGCATCGTCGCTGCCGGAGGCGGCCATCGCAGACGGCAGCGACCATCACCTGGTCTGGGTGGATATCGACGCGGCCCGCTGATTCGAACGGCGGCGCCACCCGTCCCCGCCTTCGCGGGGACGAGCGACTACAGCTTCGGCGGCAGCTTCGCCATCACCGGTGTGACCGGATCAACCGTCGTCATCGGAATCTCCACCGGCGCATGCAGTGGCTGCGCCGATGCCAGCGCGGTCGGCGGAACGGCCACGCTGTCGACGTGCGCAACAGCGACGCGCGGACCAAAACCGAACACACCGTCGCTGCGCGCCGACACGATCATCCGGACCATGTTGGACGGCACCATCAGCTCGACCGCCATCGCATTGCCCTCGGCCGTGCGGCCTTCTATCGTCATCTCGATCAGCGCACCGCCGGTGTCGATGGACTTGCACAGCACGTGCGGGCCACTGGGGCCGTCGAGCATGTACGGGCGAATCGCCTCGCCCAGCGCTTCCAGCGCCTGCGGGTAGAAGAACACGGCGTAACCCTGGGTTTCGTCGAGCATGGTCGTGGCTCCTCGATGTGATGCGTTCAGCGCAGATCGATCTGGAGGGCCGCCGCCGAACGGCGTGCGCGTTCGCGTGCCGTGTCGATGTCGTCGGCCAGTGCCAGCGTCACCGCCACCCGGCGATGGCCTTCGACGCGCGGCTTGCCGAACAGGCGCAGCTGCGTGTCGGCCTGTGCCAGTGCCGCGTCGACGCCGTCGAACACCGGGACGCCGTGGCCCTGCGCAAGCACGGCGCACGATGCCGACGGGCCGTACTCGCGGATCGACGGCACCGGCAATCCGAGGATCGCACGTGCATGCAGGGCAAACTCGCTCAGGTCCTGCGAAGCCAGCGTGACCAGGCCGGTGTCGTGCGGGCGCGGCGAGACTTCGCTGAACCAGACCTCGTCACCCTTTACGAACAACTCCACGCCGAACACGCCCCAGCCGCCGAGGTCGTCGGTGATGGTGCGGGCGATACCCTGCGCGCGAGCCAGGGCCTTGGTCGACATCGGCTGCGGCTGCCAGCTCTCGCGGTAGTCGCCGTCGCGCTGCAGGTGCCCGATCGGCGCGCAGAAGGTGGTCCCACCAACGTGGCGCACGGTGAGCAACGTGATTTCGTAATCGAAGTCGACGAAACCCTCGACGATCACCCGGCCGGCACCGGCGCGGCCACCGGTCTGCGCGTAGTCCCAGGCCTTGTCGATGCTCTCGGCGTCGCGCACGAGGCTCTGGCCCTTGCCCGACGACGACATCACCGGCTTGACCACGCACGGCAGACCGATCGTCGCGACGGCGGCGCGGTAGTCCTCGAGGGTGTCGACAAACTGGTAGGGCGACGTGGGCAACCCGAGCGTCTCGGCTGCAAGTCGGCGGATGCCTTCCCGGTCCATGGTCAGGCGGGCTGCGCGCGCGGTCGGGATTACCCGCGTCTGCGTGCCGCGTTCGCCGAACTCGCGCTCCAGGTCGACCAGGGTCTGGGTATGGATGGCTTCGATCTCAGGCACGATCAGGTGCGGTCGCTCCAGCGCGATCAGCGCGCGGACCGCGGCACCGTCGAGCATGTCCAGCACGTGGCTGCGGTGTGCGACCTGCATCGCCGGCGCGTCTGCGTAACGGTCGGCGGCGATGACTTCCACGCCATACCTTTGCAGTTCGATCGCCACCTCCTTGCCGAGCTCGCCCGATCCGAGCAGGAGCACGCGGAAAGCATGCGGAGACAAAGGCGTGCCGAGGGTGATCATGTGGGGTCCGGACGAATGGCTGGCAACCAGTTTATGGGGACAACCGGAAAAGGTCTTCACCCAAGGGTTGTCCGGTGCGCCTTTGTCGGGTGGCAAGGCGCATGCCATCCTGTGCCGATGTCCGGCCCCGCCCCCGCTTCCGCCGCCGCGCAACGAATCGTCCTCGCCCTCGCCTGCGCGATGGCCGTGGCGGGCTGCGCCGAGGAAAAACGGGAGCCCGAAACTGAAAGCCGCGGCACCCATCTCGCCGGCGTCATGCTCGACCCGCAATTGGACGAGATCAGCGGCATCGCGGCATCGCGCCGGCACCGTGATGTGCTGTGGATGCTCGATGACGGTGGTAATCCCGAGCGTCTGTTCGCCGTCAGCACCGGCGGCAGCCGCCTGGCGACGCTGCGCGTGGAAGGCGTGACCAAGACCGACTGGGAGGACCTGGCGTCCTTCGAACTCGATGGCCGCAACTACCTGCTGATCGCCGACACCGGCGACAACGGTGGCCTCAGGCGCAGCCTGCAGTTGCACATCGTCGAGGAACCGGCGCGGATAGAGAATGCACGCCTGCGCCCGGCGTGGTCGATCGCGTTCCGATGGCCCGATGGCGCGCGCGATTGCGAAGCCGTCGCGGTCGATGCGGAAAACCGCCAAGTGCTGCTGATATCCAAACGGCGGCAACCCCCGGAGCTGTTTTCGCTGCCACTGCATCCGCGCGGCAAGGCGTTGCAGACCGCGCACAGGCTAGGCGCGCTGGCCGGCGTGCCGCAAGCCGACGCCAACGCCCTGCGCCGCAACCCGCAGCGCGCGCGCCTGGACAGCCAGGTCACTGCGGCCGATCTGTCGCCCGACGGCCGCACCCTGGCGGTCATGACCTATCGCTGGTTGCTGCTCTACCCGCGCCATGCGCGCGAAGGCTGGGGCCAGGCGGTCGCGCGCGCGCCGCGATTCGACCCACTGCCATGGCTGCCGCAGGCCGAGGCCCTGGCCTGGAGCCGCGACGGCCGCCACCTGTATGCCACTGGCGAGTTCATCCCGGCACCGCTGTATCGCATCACCCCCGATTGAACCGATGCCCGCTTGCCCGCCGCAATGCCCTTACCGATGAGGACCGCGCCATGAGTCAACGCTGGATTTACGAAGTCGTGGAGATCGTGCCGAGGATGCTCGGCCCTGCCGTCAGCGAACGCCTCCAGGAAGAGCTCAATCGCCTTGGCGAGGATGGCTGGGAGCTGGTCTCGGTAATGGCCGTGACGCCGTTCGACCATCTGCGCGCGGTGCTGAAGAAGCCTGCGTGACCCGGGCTCAGACCCGCTGAGGGACGCCTCCAGTAGGCACATGGCGTGATGACGCCTGAAGGCGCCTGAGCCTCCCGCAAGCCGTGGCATCGACCGGCCTGTCCCGCTACCCTTTACCCCATGCGCGGGCAGCCACGAATCCTGATCAATACGCCGGACATCGAACTCTGGCCAGGCGGCCTGCTGCGCGCACGCAGCAATTTCGACGCCCGGGCCCTGGCCCGCGCCCGCCACGTGCTGCGCCGCAAGCGCGACGGCCAGTACCTCGCCGTCGACCTGCCCGAAGGCCTGCTGGCACTGGTTCCGCACCTGCGCCGCGAGCCGGGGCTGGACGCCGCGCTCGATGCCATCGACGCCCCGCCGGCGCATCTGCGTGCCGGCATCGAGCACGTCCGCGAATTGCCGCTGGACCGCCTCGAGGAACGCCTGCATTTGCTCGGCCTGGACGGCGAGTACGGGGAGCGCACCGGCCTGGCGCTGGTCGCCGAGCCCGACTGGCTGGCCTTCGCCGGTTTCGACCGCTACCGCCGGCCGCTGTGGTTGCAGGTCGAGGCAGCGCGCGCCTGGTCGCACCTGCATGACGCCGCCCTGCGTGATGGTGTGGTGCTCGAGGCGATATCCGGCTACCGCAGCCACGACTACCAGCTGGGCATCTTCGAACGAAAGCTGGCACGCGGCTTGGGCGTCGAGGAGATCCTCACGGTCAACGCCGCGCCGGGGTACAGCGAGCACCATTCCGGCCTGGCCCTCGACATCGGCGCCCCGGACGAGCCGCCGGCCGAGGAGGCATTCGAGGGCACTGGGGCATTTGCCTGGCTGCGCGACCACGCCGGAGGCTACGGCTTCGTGATGAGTTACCCGCGCGACAATCCGCACGGTATCGTTTACGAGCCCTGGCACTGGCGCTACCAGACCGGGTAACCGTTCGCCGGCAGGCCAGCTTGGGGGACGCCTGCCCTTATTCCTCCTGCCGCGTCCTTCCATGACCTTGCGCACGCTTGCCGATGGCAGTGCCCAGCACGAAAACAACTTCAACCTGATCCGACTGGTCGCCGCCTGGCTGGTGATCTACGGGCATTCCTGGCCCGTTACGGCCAGCAGCGGCTCGGACCTCCTGCTGCAGGTGGTGCAGATCAAATTCGCCGGCGGCATCGCCGTCGACATGTTCTTCGTCATCAGCGGCTTCCTGATCGCGTCCAGCGTGGAGCGCAACCCGCTGCCGCAGTACCTGGCCGCACGCGCCCTGCGCATCTTCCCGGCGCTGATCGTGTGCGTGGCGCTGTGCGTGCTGGTCCTCGGGCCGCTGCTGACGACTTCGGCCGACTACTGGACCTCCTCGCAGACCTGGAAGTACCTGGGGCGGAACATCTCGCTGGGGCGGACGCAGTACTTCCTGCCGGGCGTATTCGCGCACCTGCCTAGCGCGGCCATCAACGGTTCGCTGTGGACGTTGCCGGTCGAATTCCGCCTGTACCTGCTGCTTGCCGCGCTTGCGTTGCTGCGCCTGCTCCGGACCTGGCGCTTCAATGCCTTCTGCATTGCCGCGCTGGTGGCGGGCATCGTGCTGTACGGCGGCGAGGCGGTGACGCCGGGGAAATCCAACCTGCTGTGGTGCACCGCGTACTTCCTTACCGGCAGCCTGGCCTGGGTCAACCGCGCGCGCATCCGGTTATCGTGGCTGCTGCTCGTTGGCGTGCTGGCGGCTGCCGCGCTGCTGCGCGGCAGCACGTACTACTACCTCGGGTATTTCGTGGCCCTGAGTTACACGACGCTGTTCCTGGCGTACGTGCCGAAGCTGCCGAAGATCCGCCGCCACGACATCTCGTACGGCCTGTACCTGTACGGCTGGCCATCGCAGCAGCTGGTGCAGCAATTCGCTCCGGGCGGCCCGCTGCACAACACGCTGTGGGCGACGCTGCTTGCCGGCAGCCTGGCGGCGCTGTCGTGGCGTTACGTGGAAGCGCCGGCGTTGCGCCTGAAGAAGCGCTTCGGTGCGCCGCCGCGCATTGCAGAAGTTGCACCGGCACGGGAACCCGATGCCGCGGTGCCTGCGGCGGCGGCAGGGTGATCGCGGACGCAGGCGCACTCACTACCGCCTCCGACCGCCGGCAGGCCAGCGCCGCGGTTATTCCTTGTCGAGGCTGATGCGGATGCCTGAGACCGTCTTCTGGGTAATGGTGAGGTCGAAGTTGGCATCGCCCATGCGCTTCTTGACCAGCACGTCCTCGCCGTCATCGACTTCGACACGGTAGGTGTCGCCGAGCTTGGCGCGCATCGCATCGCGGATCAGCTTGGCGACGTGGTTCTCGCCGGCGTCCTTCGGAACCGCGACGGTGATGTCGATCGGCGCTTCCTTCACTGGAGCGATGCGGAACACCACCACGCCGTCGCTGTCGGCGTCGCTGCTGACCTGGATGCGCCACTTGTTGGAGGGGCTGGCCAGTGCGATGGCGGATGCGAACAGCAGCACCCAGGAGGCAACCATCGTCCACTTCTTTGGAGCGCTACGGTCCTGCACTTTCATGGCACACCTCCCTCATCGGCCAAGGACAGGCAGTGCGCGTCGCCCCGGGCAGACTGCACGCTGCGCCGCGACCGTCCACCTTCCCCGGACGTCGCTGGCGGGCCGATCTTCCCGCAATCGATGTCAAGACGATCTTGATGTGGGGGAAGGTCAGTCCTGCGATCGCTTCGTCGGGCTCCGGTCCTGGCTGGCCAGGTCGGCGATCTTCCACAGGTACAGGCTGGCGTAGGTCCGGAACGGACCCCAGCGCTCGCCGGTCGCCTCCAGCGCCTTCGGGGCGGGCATGGCTTCCAGGCCGTCCACGAACTGGGCGCCCTTGCGGATGCCCAGATCGTCCACCGGCAGCACGTCGGGCCGGCCCAGGCGGAACATCAGCATCATCTCCACCGTCCAGCGGCCGATGCCACGCACCGGCACCAGCGCGGCGATGATTGCGTCGTTGTCCATGACGCTCATGCGGCGCAGGTCGGGGATCTCGCCGCGCGCCTCGCGCGCCGCCAGGTCGCGCAAGGCCAATGCTTTGTTGCCGGAGACACCGCACGACCGCAGCGCGGCATCGTCGATGCGGCCGAGGGTGTCGCAATGGAATCGCGCACTGTCGATCGCCGCCTCGACGCGGCCGACGATCGTCGCCGCGGCCTTGCCGCTCAGCTGCTGGTACAGGATCGCCCGCGCCAGCGCGTCGACCGGGTCGAAGGATTTGCGCCAGCGCGGATCCGGCGCAAGCGGTCCGATCCTGCGCATCCAGCGGGCGAGTTTGCGGTCGCGCTTGAGCAGGTGCGCGTGAGCCGCATCGGTATCGAACCCGCGGGCATGGCGCGGCATGTCAGCGCCTCAGTGCATCGGCTGCGTACAGCAACCAGGACGCGATCATCAGGCTGCCTCCCAGAGGCGACATCGTGGTGGCCGTGCCGAAGAACACGGCCGCGGCGAGGCTGCCGGAAAAAAGCAACGTGCCAAGCAGCAACGCCGAAAGCGCCACCAGCGCCAGGCGCCGGCGCAGATGCGGCACCAGAGCGGCAAGCGCGATGCCATGACCGAACGCAAACAGCGCCGCGGTGTACAGGCGATGCTGCGCACCACTGTCAACGGCATGCGCCGCATAGGCCGCCAATGCCACCGACAGGGCGGCCAGGACAGCGCCGCTGGCAGTCAGCAGGCGCAGGAAAAGCGCAGGGAGACGGATGTTCATCGGACCGCCATGTCGGGTAAGCGCATCAAGATAACGCAGCCCGAAGCCATCAGGCCTCAAAACAAAACGCGCCGTGGAACTCCGCGGCGCGTTCTGGTTTACAGCGGTTGCGTGTAGCGCGCGTCTTACTTGACGGCCCAGTACACGTCGTACTCGCCGTCTTCGGTGAAGCCGGCAGCGACGCCGCCCTTCCACGACTCGTACGGGCGCTCGACGGTCTCGTAACCGTGGGTCAGTGCCCAACCGCGCAGGGCGTCACGCACCTTCGCCAGGTTGGCCATGTGGCCCTTGAACGACGGCACCACAGCGACCTTCGCCGGCTCGTTGAACACCGCCACGACCGGGCCCTCGATCTTGACGTCGAGCTTGGTCGCCGCTCCCGTGTCACCGATCTTGCGGACCGGCTGGGCAACGTCGAAGGAGTAGATGTCAGAGCCGAACTCGTTGGTGACGATGCGGACCGGACCGGCCGGCTCGAGGCCGTTGGCGGCCATCACCTTCTTGATCCACTCCATGTTGCTGTTGATCTGGCCCAGCACCTTGTCGTTGGTGCGCTCGACGGCGGCGGTCACGACCAGCAGGTTCTCGGCCGGACGCTCGACCAGCTTCGGCGCCTTGGACGGGTCGCCCTTGCTCAGCTCGGCGTAGTCGTAGTTCGGCACGGCGGCGAGCATGTTGCTCATGCGGCCCAGGCCCATCTTCATGTCTTCGCCGACGTTGCTGCTGACGTACAGGCCAGCGTAGCGACCGATCAGGTTCCAGCCGTAATCGACGTCGTAGGTCTGGGTGATCTCGACGTTACGACCACCGCGGCCGGTCGGCTTGAGGTTGAACGCGGTGCGCTTGTTGCGGCCCGGCTCGATGTCGGTCAGGGCATAGGCAACGCGCTTGCCCGGGACGCTCTCGGTGATCTCCCAGCTGCCCTGACGCAGACCCTTCTCCTTGGAGTCGTAGTCCATGCGGGCGCCGACGCCCGTTTCCGGGCCGGAGAACTTCAGCTGCATCTTGGGATCGCGCAGGACCAGCGGGTTCCAGTCCTTGAAGCGGCGCAGGCTGTTGATGGTGTCG
>DATDBI010000189.1:0-1815 GCA_036524915.1 Lysobacter sp.
TCATGCCGCCGGCCCGACGCCGATCCCGTCTGGCGCTGACGATGGCGGAACGCGAGGAGATATCTCGAGGCATTGTGGAGGGCCAATCGGTCCGGGCAATAGCGAGGATGTTGGCCCGCGCCGCATCGACGGTCAGCCGAGAGATCAATCGCAATGGTGGGATAGGTCGCTACCGGGCTGCAGCGGCTGACAAGCTCGCGTGGAAGCAGGCGCTGCGCCCGAAGCCGTGCAAGTTGGCGATGCATGGCCCGTTGCGGCAGGCTGTTGTTGGAAAGCTGGAGCTCAACTGGTCGCCCGAGCAGATCGCAGGCTGGCTGAAGCGGGCGTCTCCAGAGACCGAGGCGTGGCGCGTGTCTCACGAGACCATCTATCGCAGCCTTTATGTGCAGGCCCGCGGCGTGCTGAAGAAAGAGCTGCTGGAGCATCTGCGATCCCGACGGCCAATCCGGCGCTCGCGCCACGCAACGGCGAAAGCAGATCAGCGTGGCCGCATCCCGGACGCTGTCTCGATCAGCGAGCGACCGGCGTCGGTCGAGGATCGGGCCGTACCGGGCCACTGGGAGGGCGACCTGCTCTGTGGATCGAAGAACAGCTACATCGTCACATTGGTCGAACGCCACTCGCGTTACGTGATGCTAGCCAAGGTCGCGAACAGGGAAACGCAAACCGTCGTCGATGCATTGATCCGGCAAGCAAGGAAGCTGCCCGACGAACTCTACAGATCCCTGACCTGGGATCGCGGCAAGGAACTCGCCGACCACAAGCGGTTCAGCATGAAAACAGATATCGACGTCTACTTCTGTGACCCGCAAAGCCCCTGGCAGCGTGGCTCAAGCGAAAACACCAATCGCCTGCTGCGCCAGTACTTCCCCAGGGGCCTTGATCTTGCGGGGCACTCCCAGGCCGAGTTGAACAAGGTGGCACGCCAGCTCAACGAGCGGCCCAGGAAAACGCTAGACTTCCAGTCGCCAGCAGAGCGATTTAACCAATGTGTTGCAGCGACCCGTTGAGATCACCGTCATTGCCGGACATTTCCCAGGCGTGTCCTCATGTCGGCTTCATCCCTGAAAGCGGACATGCATGTCTCGGCCTCACCCCCTCCCCAGCATCCATGCATGATGCCGGTTGCGCTTCGAGCGCCGCCCGCGCTCCTTGAGCGCCGGGTGGTCCATCGGATCCTCGCCCGGCGCGCAGCTCTCGATGAAATAGGCCAGCGCCTCGCCGGGCGCGCGGGCGATGTCGACGCCGCAAGCGCGCAGGTCCGCGATCACGCGCGTCCGCGGTGAGCACGCCCGACGCCCGCTCGCGGCGCGCATGCCCGCGGCGGCGCGGACGCTCGGCAAGCTTGGTCATCTTCAGAACCTCGAGCGCCTCGCGCAGTTGCGCGAGATCGACGCGCGGGCTCGCCTCCAGCTCGCGCACCGCGCGCTCGGCCAGCGCATGGAGCCGTGCGGCGAGCGTGCGGCGGCGCAGCTTCGCGCTCGCGCGCCAGCGCGGCACGGTGTCGGTCGCGCGCGGCGCGAACAGGGGCCGCACCCATTTGCCGTTCTGCGCCCAGCGGCAGATGCTCGCCGGCGGAACGCCGGTGCGCGCGGCGATCTGCGCATAGGTCATCAGTGTGGTCTCGATCAGGTGGCGCACCTGGCTCACCTTGCCGTCGGTGTGCGGGCGGCGCGAGCCGTGCGGGGCGCGGCACGATGAAGGGGTCGCCGGGGGAGGGTTTTGCGGTGGGGCGCAGCGGCGCGGAAGGGGGAGATGTTGTCGCGGTACATTGGTAGGAATATAGACTAAATATAGGATCAACACAAGACGAAC
>DATDBI010000190.1:0-8177 GCA_036524915.1 Lysobacter sp.
GCACGCTGGATGGCGTCCTTGATGGTGGCGTCGATCTGGTCCTGAACGGCGCCGTCGCCTGCCCAACCGGTGGCCATGGGATCGTCTCCTGTGGATCGGGGGATGGAGCATAGCGCCGGCGTGCTGAATTTCCGGCGACGGGGTAGCGTGGCCCCTGGCCGCCACGGAGCGGTCCCGGAACGGTCACGGAGCGTCCCATGGCAATCGCCGACATCGACCTGCTGGCGCAACGGCTGCTCGACGGCGCCCCCTGCCTGCAGACCGTGCCCGACTCGGTCGTCGCCGCCAGCGGCATCGCCGGTCACGGCCTGTTCTCGACCCGTGGGCGCGCCGCCGGCGAGGTGCTGTGCGTGCTCGACGGCCAGGTTGTCGAGGTGGCGGCATACCCGGGCGTTACGGATGCGCTGGAATGGAACGCCCTCGACCCGCATCACCTGCTGGTGCGTGGGTTGCGCACCAGCTACGGCTACATCAACCACAGCGCGCGGCCGAACGTGGCGATCGATGACGATGGCCGCACCCTGCGCACCTGCGAGGCGGTCACGGCCGGCGCGGAGTTCACGATGGACTACCTGGGCCAGCTCGTCCCCGCGGGGTATCGCGACAGTGCGGAGGGGCGGCGGCTGCGGTGACGGCACGCGGGTCGGCCGGGGCCGTGCGCGGGGCGTTTTGTGCCGAACCGGACATGACGATCTGCACTCACGCCAACCCACCGCCGCGGGTCTAAACTGCGCCAAGCCCACCTTGCGCCCACTGGCGCGAAGGGTCTGGCCATGTTCACCTGGGTCATTGCCGCGACGCTGGCGCTTGCCACGCCGGCCCCCGCCGTTGCCGACGTCACGCCGCCGGCAGAGGTGATGGCGTTGCCCGCGGCATTGCAGACACGCTTCCACGACGAAGTCCTGTCGGGCCGTTCATCGCAGCAGGGGCGCCTGGAACGCACTGTCGAGTTCATGTTCTCGGCCGACGGCCTGGGCATGACCTACAACGAGGATGCAACGTCCACCGTTGCCCAGGCCTATGCCACGCGCCAGGCGAACTGCCTGACCTTCACCCTGCTGTTCCTCGCGCTCGCACGCGAGGCCGGCCTTGACGCGACCCCGCACGAGATCGAGCAGACCCTCGCCTGGCACCAGGAACAGGGCACGCTGTACAGAAGCAGCCATGTCAACGCGAGTGTCCGCATCGGAAGTCGCCACTACGCCGTCGATGTCGGCAGCGACACGGTGATAGCGCGCCATCCTCCAGTGCCAATCACGCAAGCGCGCCTGATCGCGCACTACTACAACAACATCGGCATCGCCGCGCTCGGGCGGATGGATCTGGACGAGGCCCAGCGCGACCTCGCCATGTCCATCAAGCTCGACCCGGGCTACGCCAGCCACTGGAGCAACGCCGGCGTGATCGCGGTGCGCGGCGGCGACTGGGCCGTGGCCGAACGGTCCTACGACAAGGCGCTGTCCATCGACCCCGACAACACCAATGCATTGTTCAACATGGCCGGGCTGGCGAACCGGCGCGGCGATGCCCAGCGCGAATCGGAATTTCGCCGGCGCCTGGCCCGCGTGCAGGAACAGGACCCGTTCCACCACTTCATGCTGGCGGTGAACCACGAGCGCGCCGGCGAGTATCCGCAGGCGATACGGCACTACCGGCGGGCCATCCAGCTGTACGGCGACGAGCACCGCTTCTACGCCGCGCTGGCACGGGCCTATGTCCAGGTCGGCGACATCCGCCGCGCCACCCGCGCCCTGGTCCGCGCCCAGGCCCTGAGCGACGGCGATACGCGTGCGGCCTACCGGGCCCGTCTCGACAGCCTGTCCAACACCGCGCGTTGATTTGCGGGCGTCAACTGTTGGCATGGCCTGCCGGCGTCCCCTTTGCCGCCTCGATTGCGTTGTTTGGACTAATGGGGACGCCACAAGGACGCATGATGCTGCACAACCTGAACTGGGTAGGGCGGAAACTTCACCGCATCGCCGTTGAATCCGCCGAACTGCCCGGACTGCGTCTGCTGGCGAAGCCGTTGTACTGGCGCACCTTCAGCCGTCCCTGCGTCGAAGGGAACTCCTACTACGGGGTCTTCGACACCCGCGCGCAGGCCCTGGCCGCCGCGCCGTCGCTGCCCACCACGTACGACCAGCCGGCCACCGGCGAGCTGTACCGCGACCGGCACGACAAGATCCGCGTGAGCGACTACCCGGTGGTGCACTGGCTGTCGCGCCTGCTGGCCGAGGGCCGCCATCGCATCTTCGACCTGGGAGGCCATACCGGGGTCAGCTACTACGGTTTCCGTCGCTACCTCACCTACCCCGAGCAGATGCAGTGGCGCGTGCACGACGTGCCGGCGGTGATGGACGCCGGGCGCGCCTGGGCCAGGGAATACGATCCCGAACGCATGCTCGACTTCGCCGACAAGCCCGAGGTCGCCACCGGCCACGACGTGCTGATCAGCAGTGGTGCGCTGCAATACCTTGAGTACACGCTGCCGGAACTGCTCGGACGACTGGATGAGCCGCCGCCGCATGTGCTGATCAACATGACGCCGATGCATCCCAAGCGCGGCTTCATCACGCTGCAGAACATCGGCGAGGCGGTGCTGCCCTACCGGGTGGAGGCCAAGCCGGAGTTCATCGCCGCCATGGAGCAGCTGGGCTACCAGGTGGCGGACCAGTGGAACTCGTGGGAACGCAATCTGACCGTGCCGTTCGAACCCGCCTGCACGCTCAACTACTACTCGGGGTTCTATTTCAGGCGCGTGTGAAGGTTCTGCGGGTGGGGGCATCGAGCGTGTCGATTCCGGGCCCGCTCATTCGTCGCATCATCAAGACCCCTGCCCCGGAGCTTGACCGATGCCCCTCCAGCTGTATGCCCACCCGTTCTCCTCGTACTGCCAGAAGGTCCTGACCGCCCTCTACGAGAACGGCACGCCGTTCGAGTGCCGCCTGCTCGATGACCCCGACGGCCCGGCCATGCGGGAACTCACCCGGATCTGGCCGATGCGCCGCTTCCCCGTGCTGGTCGACGACGGCCAGGCTGTGATCGAAGCCACGTGCATCATCGAGTACCTGGCCCTGAATCATCCCGGCCCGGTGAAGCTGGTCCCGGACGATCCGCGCGCGGCACTGGAAGTGCGCCTGATGGACCGCTTCTTCGACAACTACGTCTCCACGCCGCAGCAGAAGGTCGTCTTCGACGCGATCCGCGCGCCGCACGACCGCGACCCCTATGGCGTTGCCGAGGCGCGCGCCATGCTCGAAACGTCCTATGCGTGGCTGGAGCAGAAGCTGCAGGGCCGCGAATGGGCCGCGGGCGACCATTTCAGTCTTGCCGACTGCGCTGCGGCGCCGTTCCTGTTCTATGCCGACTGGACCCACGCCATCGGTGATGCCTTCCCCACCGTGCACGCCTATCGCCGGCGCCTGCTTGCGCGGCCGTCGTTCGCCCGTGCCCTCGACGAAGCTCGCCCTTTTCGCAGCTTCTTCCCGCTGGGTGCACCCGATCGCGACTGAGGCCGCGCCGGGGTTACGACTGAAGTCGCGCTGGCAGCCGCGGCGACTTGCTGGGATGATCCGCGACACTCAACGGCAGAGGGACACCCGCACGCATGATCGTCATCGCAACGGCAGTCGCCCTGGTACTTCTTGTCGGCCCGGCCGTACTGGCCCTGACCGGACTGCTCCGGGCGCGAGGCGATCTGCCAGGCCCTGCACCGGTCACGCCCGGCTGGGATGCCGCACTGACAACCCATTCGGCGCTGCTCTACACCCTCGCCTTCAACCTGACGTTCTTCATCCAGGAACTGTTCCTGGTGGTGCCCAAGGCGCTGACGCCCGGCCTGCGACCGACGCTGTTCCACAACAACCATTCCTGGAACGGCGAGAACCCGCTGGCAAGCCTGTTCCAGGGAACGGGCGCCCTGGCCACCGTGCTAGCCGCGATTGTCTGCCTCGCCCTGCTCCGACACGCGCGCAGCACGCCGGTCCGTCTGTTCCTGATCTGGATGGCCTACTGCGGCTTGTTCATGGCGCTGCCACAGGTGGTGATCGGCGCGCTCAGTTCCGGCAGCGACGTCGGCATGGCGATGGACTATCTGCAACTGAGCCCGACGGCGAAGACGATCGCCGCGCTTGTCGCCCTGGCGGTGATGCCGATGGCGGCACGGTTCCTGTGCCGACTGATGCTGGGCCTCGCCGACAACCCTGCGCGCATTGCCACGGCAGGCGCACGCACGCGCTTCGTGTTCCAGGTGGCAACGCTGCCGATCATCATCGGCACCGTGCTGGTCATTCCGTTCCGCGTTCCGCGTGAAGCGATCGAAGTGGTGCTGCTGCCGGTGCTGGTTGCACTGATCGGCACGGCCTGGATGCAAGCCGGCGCCTGGCGTCTGCGCGTGCAGGCGCGCGGCACCGGCGCGGCCTCGAGCGGCCCGTTGCTGCTGGCTGTTGTCGCGCTGCTGCTGGTATTCCAGTTGCTACTGCGGCCGGGCATCGCGTTCTACTGACGCACCCCGTTCACACCGGTGGCACCGTCCGTTCCTCGCGCACGACCACGCTGCCGTCAGGCCGGACATCGCGATACACCACTGTCTCCGCGGTGCGCGGCGCCTGCCGGTACTGCGCCAGCAGGTCGACGTTCTGCTGTTCGATCACTTCCAGGCTGCGCGCGATCCGGCGCAGCAGGCCCTTGATGCCAAACACGGCAAACGGCACCAGGATCCACAGCACCGACAGGATGAAGGCAAAGATGAACAAGCACGCCCACAGGAAAGTGCCGCCGGCATAGGCGGCATTGGTAACGGCACTGGGCTCCATGGCAACTCCAACGTGTATCTGGATGAATGCGCAGTTTTCGAATGCCGGCGTGATCCCCGCGTGGAGGTGATGAACAGCGACGGCCTCCGTCCGCGTGATGCTAGAGTCAACGCCCTTGCAGTTGGGCGCACACATGACCGGCGACACCACCACCGTGGCACACGATATCGATGCCATCGCGCGCATCACCGCGGTGCCCAACATCCTCGAAGCCGTCACCAGCATGACCGGCATGCGCTTCGCGGCCGTGGCCAAGGTCAGCGAAACGCAGTGGATCACCTGCGCCGTGCGTGACGGCATCAGCTTCGGGCTGGTGCCCGGCGCCGAGCTGCCGCTGGAAACCACCATCTGCAACGAGATCCGCCAGCATCACCAGCCGGTCGTGTTCGGCCATGCCAGCACGCACCCGCACTACGGTCAGCACCACACGCCACGGCTCTATGGCCTGGAGAGCTACATCTCCGTTCCGATCTTCCGCACCGACGGCACGTTCTTCGGGACGTTGTGCGCGATCGACTCGGCCCCTGCCGACCTCGACAACCCGAACATCGTCGCGACCCTGCAGCTGTTCGCCGAACTGATCGGCCGCCAGCTCGAGATCGAGGACAAGCTCAGCCGCAGCCAGGCCGCGCTGAAGGAAGCGGCCGAGATCGCCACGTTGCGCGAGCACTTCGTCACCGTGCTCGGCCAGGACATGCGCGACCCGCTGCAGGCGATCATCACCGGCCTCTACCTGCTCAAGCAGTCGCCGTCGCTTGGCCATGACGATGAAGCGCTGGTGATGCAGTTGCAGGACTGCGGAAATCGCATGGACCGCCTGATCCACGACATCATGGACTTCGCCGCCGGCCGCCTCGCCGACGGCATGCCGATGGGGACGATCCCCGCCACCGACCTTGGCGACGACCTTCGCCAGGTCGTTGCGTACCTGTCTGCGGAACAATCTTCGCGCACGGTCAAGGCCACCATCGCGGTCGACGGTGCGGTCACCTGCAACCGCCTGCGCATCAAGCAGATGCTCTCCAACGTGCTGACCAACGCCGTTGCCTACGGGCATCCGGACCAGCCGGTCGAGGTGCATGCGGTCACTGCGGACGGCTCGCTGCGACTGCGCGTCCGCAACGGCGGCAACCCGATTCCGGCGGCCCTGCTGCCGACCATCTTCGAGCCGCGCAAGCGCGTGACCGCCGATGGCCGCAGCGCCGGGCTCGGCCTGGGCCTGTTCATCGCGTCCGAGATCGCCAAGGCGCACGGCGGCGTGCTGACACTGTCCTCCTCGTCGGAGGACGGGACCGAGGTGACGTTCCGGATGCCGCTGAGCGAGGCGCACCTGCTGGCGCCGCCCGGGGCATTGCCCGCCGCCGGCAACTCCCGCCTGTCGGCGTGAACCCCGGCGGGCGCCGGAGTCCCTACACTACGCACCCGTCCTGCCTGGCCGTCCCGTGTCCGAACCCATCCGCCTGTCCCGTCGCGTCGCCGAACTGGTGGGCTGCTCGCGCGCCGACGCCGAGAGCTACATCGAAGGCGGCTGGGTGCTGGTTGACGGCAAGGTGATCGAATTACCGCAGCACATGGTGTCGGGCGAGCGCGTCGAACTCGACCCCGACGCTGTGCTGGAAACGCCCGAGCCGGCGACCATCCTGCTGCACAAACCGGTGGGCTTCGACGCAATCAGCGGTCGCAAGGAAGCCGCCGGACTCGTCAACCCGGACACCCGCTGGGCGGATGATCCGAGCGGCGTGCGCCTGCTGCAACGGCACTTCGTCAGGCTGACGCCACTGGTGCCGCTGGACCGCGATGCCAGCGGCCTGATGGTGCTGACCCAGGATGGCCGCGCATGGCGCCGCCTGACCGAAGATGCGGACCTCATCGAACACGAGTACGTCGTCGAGATCTCGGGCGACATGGCGCCGTACGGACTGCACCGCCTCAACAACGGCGGCCTGCGCTATCAGGGCCGTGAACTGGCGCCGTGCAAGGTGAGCTGGCAGAACGAAATCCGCCTGCGCTTCGCGATCAAGGCCGTGCGCCCCGGGCAGATCCAGGACATGTGCGCGCAGGTGGGGCTCGACGTCGTCGCAATCCGCCGCATCCGCATCGGCAAGGTCCCGCTGGCGAAGATGCCGGTGGGCGCATGGCGTTACCTGCCGGCCGGCGAGAAGTTCTAGCCCCGCAGAACGCCCGCAAGCTGCGGACTCAGCCCCCGCGCACCCGCAGCGTCAGGCCCTTGAGGAAGTTGCGCAGCATCTGGTCGCCGCACAGACGGAAGTTCTTATGCGTGCTCTGCCGGAACAGCGCCGTCAGCTCCGGCTTCGACACCGGAAAACCCGCCGCCGCGAACGTTTCGTGCATGTCCGTGTCCTTCAGCTCGAAGGCCACGCGCAGTTTCTTCAGCACGACATTGTTGGTGACGCGCTTTTCGACCGGACGCGGCGGCAGGCTCTCGTCACGGCCGCGCAGTTGAATCACCAGCCCGTCGAGGAAATGCGCGAGCACGCGGCTGCTGCACTCCACGTACTCCGGGTCGTCCTCGCGGCGCAGGAACGCCAGCACGTCGGCCTTCTCGATCGGGAATTCAGGATCGGCCAGCTTCGTGATCTCGACCACCTTGATGTCGCTGAGGTCGAGCATGTAGCGGATGCTGCGCAGTACGTCGTTGTTGATCATGGGTGTTGCCCTCAGTCAGCCATTGCCGCGGCTTCGCGGCCCTGCTGGCGGATCAGTGCCTCGTCGCGGGCATCGTTGATTGCATCGCGGACGCTGTCGAGGTCGACACGGCGTTCGTCGTGGGTGAACTTGCCGGTGAGCACCGTGTCGGGCTGCAGCGTGCCGGCTTCGAACAGCGTCCACATCTCTTCGCCATACCAGGTGTCGAACAACTCCGGCGCCCAGCGTCCCAGATTGGCCGTGAGGTTGTTGACGTCGCGCAGCAGCATTTGCCGGGCGGCGTTGTTGCCGGCGGCACTCACCACCTGCGGGAAGTCGATCACCACCGGGCCGTCCGGCCCGACCAGCACGTTGTAGGCCGACAGGTCGCCGTGGATCAAGCCGCAACACAGCATCAGCACGACCTGGCGCACCAGTACGGCATGGAACTCGCGCGCCTGTTCGGCCGTCAGCTCGACCTCGCCCAGGCGCGGCGCCGAAAAACCTTCCGCGTCGGTCACCAGCTCCATCACCAGCACACCATGGAAATAACCGTGCGGTTCGGGGACGCGCACGCCGGCCTCGCGCAACTGGTACAGCGCGTCGACCTCGGTGTTCTTCCAGGCGGTTTCCTGCTGCTTGCGGCCGTACTTGCTGGCCTTGCCGATCGCGCGCGCCTCGCGGCTGCCGCGCACCTTGCGTCCTTCCTGGTACTGC
>DATDBI010000191.1:0-7728 GCA_036524915.1 Lysobacter sp.
ACGCGACGCAGCTCCTTGGCCTTCGGCAGGGTGGTACGGATGAGGCCGTGCTTGATCAGCGAGGCGGCCATGTTGGTGAACATGGCATCGCGATGGGCACTGGTGCGGCTGAACTTACGGCCGGCTTTCTGGTGGCGCATGAGTGTGATTCCTGATGAATGTTGATTCGTTGAACTTCGCTGTCGCCATCCAGGCGCTGACACATTGGACTGCGGTTGGTCCGAACCGACCCTCCGTGGCCGGCTAGCCGCGGGCCTTCAGGCCCGTCGGTGTGTTGCTTGAAGAACACAGGCCGCACCCGGGGGTGCGGCCTGTTCTGCCGAGCTCGAGGCTCAGCCCATCATGCCGTGCTGGGCGATGCCAGCGGGCGGCCAGTTTTCCAGCTTCATGCCGAGCGAAAGACCGCGCTGGGCGAGGACTTCCTTGATCTCGGTGAGCGACTTCTTGCCGAGGTTCGGGGTCTTGAGCAGCTCGACTTCGGTCTTCTGGATCAGATCGCCGACGTAGTAGATGCTCTCGGCCTTGAGGCAGTTGGCCGAACGAACGGTCAGCTCAAGGTCGTCGATCGGACGCAGAAGGATCGGGTCGATGCCGCTGGTGGCCGGCTTCGCCGCACCGCGATCGCGGTGGGTGAAGTCGCCGAACACCGACAGCTGGTCGGTGAGGATGTCGGCCGCGGTGCGGACGGCTTCCTCGGCGTCGATCGTGCCGTTGGTCTCGATGTCGAGGACCAGCTTGTCCAGGTCGGTGCGCTGCTCCACGCGGGCCGCTTCAACGGCATACGCGACGCGGCGGACCGGCGAGAAGCTGGCGTCCAGCATCAGGCGACCAATGGCGCGGGTTTCCTCGTCCGGACGACGACGAGCGGCGGCCGGCTGGTAGCCGAAACCACGCTCGATCTTCAGACGCATGTTGAGCGCGGTGTCCTTGGTCAGGTGCGCGATCACATGCTCGGTGTTGAGGATCTCGACGTTATGGTCGGTCTTGATGTCACCGGCGGTGACGATGCCGGGGCCCTGCTTGGCGAGCGACAGGGTCGCCGACTCGCCGGTGTGCATGCGGATGGCGACGTCCTTGAGGTTCAGCAGAACCTCGAGGACATCCTCCTGCAGGCCTTCGACCGTGGTGTACTCGTGCAGCACGCCATCGATCTCGACTTCCGTGATTGCGAAGCCCGGGATCGACGACAGCAGCACACGGCGCAGCGCATTGCCGAGGGTGTGGCCATAGCCACGCTCCAGCGGCTCGATCACGACCTTGGCACGGTTGCCCGTAAGGCGTTCGATCTGGGGGCCGCGCGGGCGCAGCACCTGGTTTGCGGTAACCGTCATGTTGTGGCGTCTCCTGGATTACTTCGAGTACAGCTCGACGATCAGCGCTTCATTGATGTCTTGCGGCAGGTCAGCACGATCCGGAACAGCCTTGAACACACCAGCGAACTTCTTGCTGTCGACTTCAACCCACGACGGCGAGAGGTCCATCTGCTGCGCCACGGTCAGGGATTCCTGCACGCGGAGCTGCTTCTGGGCGCGTTCGGCCAGCGCGATCGCGTCGCCAGCCTTGACCTGGTACGAAGGCAGGTTGACCGACTTGCCATTGACCGTGACGCCGCGGTGCGAAACCAGCTGGCGGGCGGCCGGACGCGTCACCGCAAAACCCATGCGGTAAACGACGTTGTCCAGGCGGGTCTCGAGGAGCTGCAGCAGGTTTTCACCCGTGTTGCCCTTCTTGGTCGAGGCCTTCTTGTAGTAGTTGCGGAACTGACGCTCCAGCAGACCGTAGATACGCTTGACCTTCTGCTTCTCGCGAAGCTGGGTGGCGTAATCGGACAGCTTGCCCTTGCGGGCGGTCGGGCCATGCTGGCCGGGCTTCTGCTCGAGCTTGCACTTCGAATCAAGTGCGCGAGCGGACGACTTCAAGCCGAGGTCGGCGCCTTCGCGACGAGCGAGCTTACAGGTGGGACCAATATAACGAGCCATTTTTCTTCAGCTCCTCAGACGCGACGCTTCTTCGGCGGACGGCACCCGTTATGCGGGATAGGCGTCACGTCGATGATGTTCATGATCTTGTAACCGACGTTGTTCAGCGAACGAACGGCGGACTCACGGCCCGGACCCGGACCCTTGATGCGCACTTCCAGCGACTTCACGCCGTAGTCGAGCGCAGCACGGCCTGCCTTTTCGGCAGCCACCTGGGCGGCAAACGGGGTCGACTTGCGGGAACCGCGGAAACCCGCGCCGCCCGAGGTCGCCCACGAGAGCGCGTTGCCCTGGCGGTCGGTGATCGTGATGATGGTGTTGTTGAAAGAAGCGTGGACGTGGGCGATGCCGTCGGTGACGACACGCTTGATCTTCTTCTTGGTTTTGGCAGCAGCCGGCTTAGCCATGGTCTGTGTCCCTTACTTCCTGATGGCCTTGCGCGGGCCCTTGCGGGTACGTGCATTGGTCCGGGTGCGCTGGCCGCGAAGCGGCAAACCGCGACGGTGACGCAGGCCGCGGAAGCAGCCCAGGTCCATCAGACGCTTGATGGCGATGCCGATCTCGCGACGCAGGTCGCCTTCGACAACGAACTTGCCGACTTCGGCGCGCAAGCGCTCGACTTCCGGCTCGGAAAGGTCACGGATCTTGGTGGTGGCGGTGACGCCAGCCGAGACACAGACCTTCTTGGAACGGGTACGGCCGATGCCGTAAATGCTCTGGAGCCCAACCCAGACATGCTTCTGGGCAGGCAGATTGACGCCCGCAATACGCGCCATAACGCGATCTCCAACTGATTGGCGGCCAGGACGGATTAATCCCGGCGGAGTGAACTGGAAAGTATACAAAGGTCTCGGGTTAATAGGAAGCCCTGCCGCACCCGGGGGTGCAGCAAAGCCCGGCATGGGGAGTGTGCCCATGCTCCGGCGACGAATCTGGACTGGATGGACAACGCGGCTAGCCGCCCTGCCCCTCCCCGCGCGCTACTCTGGCGCGCGGAACGGTCCGGATTCACCCGCGCGCGAGACCGCCGCGCGAGCCGCCCTTCAAGTTCGCCTTCTTCAGCAGGCTCTCGTACTGATGCGACATCAGATGAGCCTGGATCTGGGCGATGAAATCCATGACAACCACGACCACGATCAGCAGCGAGGTGCCGCCGAAGTAGAACGAGGTGCCCAGTTCGGTACGCATGACCTCTGGGAGGAGGCACACGAGGACCAGGTAGATCGCGCCGGCCGCCGTCAGGCGGGTCAGCACACCGTCGATATAGTCAGCCGTCGACTTGCCGGGACGGATGCCCGGGATCAACGCACCCGACTTCTTGAGATTATCGGCCGTTTCCTGCGAGTTGAACACCAGCGCGGTGTAGAAGAACGCAAAACCGACGATCAGACCCGCGTACAGGATCATGTGCAGCGGCTCGCCCGGGTTCAGCCACTGGCTGACGCGGTGGAGCGTCGAACCGGTGTTGCCCTGGCTGAACCAGTTCGCCGCCGTCGCCGGGAACATCACGATGCTCGATGCGAAGATGGCCGGGATCACGCCCGACATGTTCAGCTTCAGGGGCAGGAACGAGGACTGGTTCTGGTAGGCGCTGCGACCGCCACTGCGGCGGGCGTAGTTGACCGTGATCCGGCGCTGGCCGCGCTCGACGAACACCACGAAGTAGGTGAAGCCGACCACGATCGCGACGACCGCGATGGCCACCAGTGCGCTCATGTCGCCGTTGCGGATCTGCTCGAACATGCCGATGACGGCGGCGGGCAGGCCCGCGACGATGCCCGAGAAGATGATCAGCGAGACGCCGTTGCCGATGCCGCGCTCCGTGACCTGCTCGCCCAGCCACATCAGGAACATGGTGCCCGCGGTCAACGCGATCACCGCGGTCAGGATGAAGCCGGGACCCGGGTTGTAGACCACCGCGATGCCCTGGCTGGCGCCGCCGGCCTGCAGTGCAGTGGCGATACCCCAGGCCTGGAACACAGCCAGCGGGATCGCACCCATGCGCGACCACTGGTTGATCTTGCGACGGCCCGACTCGCCTTCCTTCTGGATGGCCTTCAGGCTTGGCACGATCTGCACCAGCAGCTGCACGATGATCGATGCCGAGATGTACGGCATGACGTTCAGCGCGAACAGGCTGAAGCGATGCAGGGCGCCACCGGAGAACATGTTGAACATGTCCACGATGGTGCCCTTCTGGGTCTCCATCAACTGGAGCATCGCCTCCGGATTGACGCCCGGCACCGGGATGTAGCAACCGATGCGGTAGACAATCAGGGCACCGACGACGAACAGCAGGCGCTGACGGAGCTCGGTGAACTTCCCGAGCCCGCCACCGATACCGGCAACTGCATTGCTACCGCTGCGCGCCATCTAGTCCTTACTCCTCGACCTTGCCGCCGGCCGCTTCGATAGCGGCCTTGGCGCCGGCCGTAGCGGCCACGCCCTTGAGTACGAACTTCTTGGTGATCTCGCCCTTCTTCACGATCCGGGCCTGCTTGGCGTTGCTGTGCACCAGCTTCGCGGCCTTGAGCGCGGCGAAGTCGATCTCGCCAGCTTCCAGCTTCTCCAGCTGGTACATCATCACTTCAGCGGTGTCCTTGAGCAGCTTCGAACGGAAGCCGATCTTGGGCAGGCGGCGCTGCATGGGCATCTGGCCGCCTTCGAAGCCAGCCTTGATCTTGCCCTTGCCCGAGCGCGCGAACGAGCCCTTGTGGCCGCGGCCGCAGGTCTTGCCGAGGCCGGAACCGATACCACGACCAACGCGGGTGCGTTCCTGGCGGGCGCCTTCGGCGGGTTGCAGAGTGTTGAGACGCATGTTGATTAGTCCTCGACTTTGACGAGGTAGTGGAGCTGATTGATCAGACCGCGAACCTGCGGGCTGTCCTTCAGTACACGCACGTCGTTGATCTTGTTCAGGCCCAGCGCACGCACCGACAGGCGGTGACGCGACTGGGTGCCACGCAGACCCTTGACCAGGCGCACCTTGACGGTGCCCGTGGTGGCTTCAGTCTTAGCCATGGTTCAGATCCTCCACCTTCTTGCCACGCTTGGCGGCGATCTTCGCCGGCGAATGCATGTCGGACAGGCCACGGAGGGTGGCGCGGACCAGGTTGATCGGGTTACGCGAACCGACGGCCTTGGCCAGCACGTTCTTCACGCCAACCGCTTCGAGGACAGCGCGCATCGCGCCGCCGGCGATCACGCCGGTACCTTCGGAAGCCGGCTGCATGAACACGCGGGCTGCGCCGTGACCGGCCTTGACCGAATGCCACAGGGTGCCGTTGTTCAGGTCGACGTTGTTCATGCTCTTGCGGGCATATTCCATCGACTTCTGGATGGCGACCGGCACTTCGCGTGCCTTGCCGTAACCGAAACCGACCTTGCCGTTGCCGTCGCCCACCACCGTCAGTGCGGTGAAGGTGAACTGGCGACCGCCCTTGACGGTCTTGCTGACGCGGTTGACCGCGATCAGCTTCTCGATCATGCCATCGTCGATCTCTTCGCGGTTGCGGTCGCGATCACGACCCCGCGGTGCACGTTGTTCTTCTGCCATTTCGAATACTCGTTAGTTGAAGGATGTTGCGGCGTGGCCGCTTATGGTTGTGAAATGACGCGGGTGCTTCGCGAACACGGGAACCCGTGGGCGCGCCCGACACAGACCCGTGTCGGCGGGGAAACTTCTGCGTGGGGCCGAAGCCCCACGCATTCAAGTCAGGCAGTGAAGCCTTAGAACTGCAGGCCGCCCTCGCGAGCGGCATCGGCCAGTGCCTTGATGCGACCGTGGTAGCGGTAGCCCGAGCGGTCGAATGCGACCTTCTCGACACCGGCAGCCTTGGCCTTTTCGGCGATGGCGCGGCCCACCTTGACGGCGGCCTCGGAGTTCTTGCCGTTCTTCAGGCCTTCCTTGACGTCGGCCTGGACGGTCGAGGCCGAAGCCAGGACCTTGGAACCGTCGGCGGTGAAGACCTGGGCGTACAGGTGCTGGCCGGTGCGCAGGACCGTCAGGCGCGGCACGCCGAGCTCACGGATGTGCGAACGGGTGGACTTGGCGCGACGCAGGCGAGCGATGTTCTTGTTCATGATCTATATGTCTCCGAAAGCTGAAGCGCCGATTAGGCCTTCTTGGCTTCCTTGCGGATGATGACTTCGCCGGCGTACTTCACGCCCTTGCCCTTGTACGGCTCCGGCGGACGGAAGCCGCGGATCTTGGCCGCCACTTCACCAACGCGCTGCTTGTCCGCGCCCTGGACCACGATCTCGGTCTGGGTCGGGGTAGCCAGCGTGATGCCTTCCGGCGCCTTGAACAGGACCGGGTGCGAGAAGCCCAGCGACAGGCTCAGGTCCGGGCCCTGCATGGCGGCGCGGTAACCGACGCCGACCAGCTCGAGCTTGCGCTCGAAACCGTCCGACACGCCCTTCACCAGGTTGGCGAGGATGGCGCGCAGGGTGCCGGTCAGCGGGATCAGCGCGGCATCTTCGGTGGAGAACACGGCGTGGCCGTCTTCGATCTTGACCACGATGGCGGCCGGCTTGGCCACCGACAAGGTGCCCTTCGGGCCCTTGGCGCTGATCGAATCAGCCTGGATGTTCAGCTCGACACCCTTCGGCAGGGCAACCGGCTTCTTGGCAACTCGGGACATGTTCTATTCCTCCCTTAGGCCACGAAGCACAGGACTTCACCGCCGACGCCCTGCTGGCGCGCCTGCGCATCGGTCATGATGCCTTTCGAGGTGGAGATGATGGCGATGCCGAGGCCGCCCAGGACCTTCGGCAGCTCGGACTTGCCGCGGTACTGGCGCAGGCCCGAACGGGAGAAGCGCTCGAGGCGCGCGATCACCGGCTTGCCTTCGTAGTACTTCAGCGAGATTTCGAGTTCGGACTTGCCAGCGCTGACCGGGGTCACGCGCGAGTCCAGGATGTAACCCTCGTCCTTGAGCACCTTGGCGATGGCCACCTTGATGTTGGACGACGGCATCTTCACCGTCTGCTTCCGAACAGCGGCCGCATTCTTGATGCGTACCAGCATGTCGGCGATGGGATCAGTCATGCTCATGATTAATTACCTATGAGTAGCACCGATATCCGCGGAATTGCGAATTCAGTTGTATGCCCTTGAGGGCGTCGGAACATTCAGCAAAATCGGGTCAAAAGGGGCAAACCCCCAAACGACCGGCACCCCGCCCTTCCGGCCGGAGTGCCTTGGAACAAGCGAGCCGGCAAGTCTAGCAGACTTGCCGGCGCGTTTTGTTACCAGCTGGCCTTGCGCAGGCCCGGAACGTCGCCGTTCATGGTGGCCTTGCGCAGCATGTTGCGGCCGAGGCCGAACTTGCGGTAGACGCCACGCGGGCGGCCCGAGAGCACGCAACGGGTGCGCTGGCGGCTCGGCGAGGAGTCGCGCGGCAGCTTCTGGAGCTTGGTCACCGCATCCATCTTGTCCTCGTACGAGGCCGTCTGGCTGGAGATGATCTTCTTCAGCGCATCGCGCTTGCTGCCGTGCTGCTTGGCAAGCTTTGCCCGCTTGATCTCGCGGTTGACCATGGAGGTCTTAGCCATTGTGTCAGGTCCTATCGATCAGTTGCGGAACGGGAAGCGGAAGGCTTCGAGAAGCGCCTTGGCTTCGGCGTCGGTCTTCGCGGTCGTGGTGATCGCGATGTCCATGCCGCGCAGGGCGTCAACTTGGTCGAAGTCAATTTCCGGGAAGATGATCTGTTCCTTCACGCCCATGTTGTAGTTGCCACGGCCGTCG
>DATDBI010000192.1:0-2207 GCA_036524915.1 Lysobacter sp.
TGCGGGGCGACGATCTGCAGGACCTCGGCGGCCAGGCGGCCGGCGACGCGCATCTTCTCGATCTCTTCGGGGGTCTTGATGGTGATGGCCATGGCGCCATTATCGCCTATCTGCGGCCCGTTCAGGGTCCAACCGACCCCCAGCTTGCCGGAAACTTGCCCGTTCCAGTGCGTTACGGCTACAATCCCGCGGCTTGGTCGGGCCTTTGCGCCTTCCCAACCGCCCACGCCGGGCGCAGCAACCGGGCCAGCAGGCCCCGAGCAGGCGAATACACACCCGCTGCAACCCTTCGTGCCGGGGTGCCTCAAGCCGTCCATGACGCGCAGGAGGTTCGGTCACGGACGCAGCGGGGAGGCCCAACCCCGGAACCATCGCCCCCGGCCCTGCCGCGGGCAGCCGCCAACCCCTATCCGGCGGCCGGTTCCACTGCCTTGGAGTTTTGCAATGCCCCAGATCACCATGCGCCAGATGCTCGAAGCAGGCGTCCACTTCGGCCACCAGACCCGCTACTGGAACCCGAAGATGGGCCCGTACATCTTCGGCGCCCGCGGCAAGATCCACATCATCAACCTCGAGAAGACCGTTCCGCTCTTCAATGACGCGATGAACTTCATCTCGGGCATCGCCCAGAAGCGCGGCATGATCCTGTTCCTCGGCACCAAGCGCAGCGCGCGCGAAGCCATCAAGGAAGAGGCCGAGCGTTGCAACATGCCGTACATGACCCAGCGCTGGCTGGGCGGCACGCTGACCAACTTCCGCACCGTCAAGCAGTCGGTGCAGCGCCTGAAGGAACTCGAAGCGGCTGAGACCGACGGCACCTTCCAGAAGCTGGTCAAGCACGAAGTGCTGGGCCTGCGCCGCGAGCGCGACAAGCTGGAAGCCTCGCTGGGCGGCATCAAGGAAATGAACCGCCTGCCCGACGCGCTGTTCGTGATCGACATCGGCCACGAAGACATCGCGATCAAGGAAGCCAAGAAGCTCGGCATCCCGGTCATCGCCGTCGTCGACACCAACTACGATCCGGCCCTGGTCGACTACGCCATCCCGGGCAACGACGACGCCATCCGCGCCGTGCAGCTGTACGCCCGTGCCGCCGCCGACGCCGTGCTGGAAGGCAAGGCCGCGGCGCCGACGCCGGCTGGCGTGCGCGAGGAAGACTTCGCCGAAGCCGCTGCCGAAGGCGAAGAGAACGGTGCCGAGCGCAAGGCCCCGCGTGGCCGCGCCCCGGCCAAGAAGGCCCCGGCCAAGAAGGCTGACGGCGCCGAGTAAGACCCGCGTCATGCGGCCGCGCGATCATGCGCGGTCGCATCGCACTGGTTTTACCGAAATTGTTTCGCGGACGCGCCACGCACCGGCCAGCCATGGCCTGCGCGACCTTTGGCGCCATCCGCACATCCAACGAATTCCGAGGTAATCCCCATGGCTGAAATCACCGCTTCCCTCGTCAAGGAACTGCGCGAGCGCACCGGCGCCGGCATGATGGAGTGCAAGAAGGCACTCGTCGAGAACAATGGCGACATCGACACGGCAGCCGAGTGGCTGCGCAAGTCGGGTCTGGCCAAGGCCGACAAGAAGGCCGGCCGCGTGGCCGCCGAAGGCCGCATCGCGGTTGCCCAGGACGGCGGCAAGGCCGTGCTGGTCGAGATCAACTCCGAGACCGACTTCGTCGCCAAGGATGACAACTTCCTGGGCTTCACCGAAGCCGTCGCCAAGGCCGCCCTGGCCTCCGACGCCGCCGACGCCGAAGCACTGAAGTCGGCCAAGGTCGACGGCGGCGAGACCGTCGAGGAAACCCGCGCCGCCGTCATCTCCAAGGTTGGCGAGAACGTGCAGGTCCGTCGCCTGGCCCGTGTCGACAGCGCCAACAACGTGGCGGCCTACGTCCACGGCGGCCGCATCGGCGTGCTGGTCGAGGTCAAGGGCGGCGACGCCGAACTGGCCCGCGGCATCGCGATGCACGTTGCGGCAATGAACCCGCCGCACATCAAGGCGTCCGACGTCCCGGCCGAGTTTGTGGCCAAGGAAAAGGAAATCGAGCTGGCCAAGATGTCCGACAAGGACAAGTCCAAGCCGGCCGACATCCTCGAGAAGATCATCAGCGGCAAGATCGCCAAGATCATCAACGAGGTCACCCTGTACGGCCAGCCGTACGTGCTCAACACCGACCAGACCGTCGAGCAGGTGCTCAAGGCCGCCGGCGCCGACGT
>DATDBI010000193.1:0-1266 GCA_036524915.1 Lysobacter sp.
GGTGAGAAGGTTTTCCTCACCCTGCGTCCGGCCCCGGTGGATACCGGCATCGTGTTCCGCCGCGTCGATCTCGACCCGGTGGTGGAAGTGCCTGCCAGTGCGGAACTGGTCACCGAGACCACGCTGTGCACCGGCCTGACCCGCGGCCCGGCGAAAATCCAGACCGTCGAGCACCTGCTGTCGGCACTGGCCGGGCTGGGCATCGACAACATCTATGTGGAACTGTCGGCGGCCGAAGTGCCGATCATGGACGGATCCTCGGGCCCGTTCGTGTTCCTGCTGCAGTCGGCCGGTATCGCCGAGCAGGAAGCGCCCAAGCGCTTCATCCGCATCAAGCGCCCGGTGGAAGTGCGCGACGGTGACAAGGTCGCTCGGTTCGAGCCCTATGACGGCTTCCGCCTCGACTTCACCGTGCAGTTCGACCACCCGGCGATCCCGGCGTCGCAGTCGCGCGCCGTGGTGGAGTTCTCCACCGCCAACTACATCCAGGAAGTCAGTCGGGCGCGCACGTTCGGCTTCATGCGCGACCTGGAATACATGCGCGAGCGCAACCTCGGCCTGGGCGGCTCGATGGACAACGCGATCGTCCTCGACGAATTCCGCGTCCTAAACGACGACGGCCTGCGCTACGCCGACGAGTTCGTCCGCCACAAGATCCTCGACGCTGTCGGCGACCTCTACCTGGCCGGCCACCCGGTGATCGGCACCTACGTCGGCTTCAAGTCGGGCCATGCCCTCAACAACAAGCTGGTCCGGGCCCTGCTGGCCGAGCGTTCAGCCTGGGACGAAGTTACGTTCAGCGAAACCGACACCGCCCCCGCTCCCGTTGCCTACGGCGTGCCCGTCACCGCCTGAAGCGTTTACAGGGGCATCACGCTTGCTCTGTGCAGTAAGCGTTTACATGAATTGGAAGGACGTCACAGACGTGAACATCACGTGACGCTTTAACAATTCTTTAACTAAATCCTAGCAAAATGTTTCTAACCCTTTAACAATTTCAAGGGGTTAGGCCTTTAGCATGCCCCGACCGCAGCCAATCGATGGACCCCGGCAACATGCTTGCCAAGGTCGATCAGGTTCGGCGGCATTCCTCAGGACCCGGACGAATCCGGTTCTTTCAGGGATGCCAGAGCGGCCTGCAGTGCTAGCAGTGCAGTCGCTGAGATGGGTTTGGCTTTCCGATCCGATTGTGGGGAGGCAGTCGTCGGAGTTGTCGTTTTGACGATCAGTTCAGCCGCATCCAGCCCGACGGAACGGGCCGCGTCG
>DATDBI010000194.1:0-1152 GCA_036524915.1 Lysobacter sp.
AAACGCGGGTTCGACTTGCAGATCACGAAGACCTTGCCACGGCGGCGGACGACCTTGCAGTCGCGGTGACGGGCCTTCGCCGACTTCAGAGAGGACAGGACCTTCATGACAGACTCCGGCAAACAGTTGGTTAAAGACGGTGGATTAAACAACGAAGCCCGCGATTGTAACGTGTAATTCCTTCCCCGATCAAGCGCTTGCGCCAACAAAGTTCAATCGGGTGCGAAATGGGGTGGCGAAAGCCAGCTTTGGCCGGCGCATCGCATAATGATTGCATGAACAGCGCAGACTCCCCCACCACCATCCCCGTCCTGACCATCGATGGGCCCTCGGGCTCCGGTAAGGGCACCATCAGCCGCCTCGTCTCCCAGAAGCTGGGCTGGCATTACCTCGATTCAGGCGCTCTGTACCGGGCTGTCGGCGTGGCGGCCGGCTGGGCCGACCTCGACCTGGCCGACCCGGCCGCCCTGGTCCGATGCACCTTCGATACCCGGATCGGCTTCCGCGACGACCCCTCCGGCGAGCTTCGGGTGCTGGTGAACGACATCGACGCCACCGACGAGCTGCGGACCGAGACCGCCGGGGCGGCGGCATCGGCCATTGCCGCGATCCCCGAGGTCCGGGCGGCCCTGAAGGACCGCCAGCGGGCGTTCCGCCAGGCCCCGGGCCTGGTCGCAGATGGCCGTGACATGGGTACGGTCATCTTCCCGGATGCCTCCTTTAAGGTCTTTCTGACCGCGAGCGCCGACGAAAGGGCGGAAAGGCGCTATAAGCAGTTGAAAGACAAGGGGGTTTCAGTTAATTTAGATGGTCTGCTGCGGGAGATCCTTGCCCGCGACGCCCGCGATGCCAGTCGCGCGGTGGCTCCGTTGCGCCCGGCCGATGACGCCGTTCGCATCGACACCACTGGCCTCGGCATCGATGCGGTCGTCGAGCGTGTGCTGCAACTGGTGACGCCATAAACGCTGCCAGTTGCAGGTGCGTTGAACGAACGTAGCAGGACAATGTTGCAAACCAAACGCCATCGCAATCCCGCGATGGTCAATCAACCAACACATGGCGTGGCTCCATCGCGCCACATAACGGGTGGGTCGACCACGCGCTGCTTGAAGTCATCCGACGTGGATGACCATGACAGCCGGTGCGGCCCGT
>DATDBI010000195.1:0-3093 GCA_036524915.1 Lysobacter sp.
ACCTGAAGGAGTTCGACCTCGACAACTACCTGTTCGAGGAGAAGGCCAAGAACCTGTCGTTCAAGGAGCGCATGAAGATCGAAGCGCGCCTGAAGCGCGAGATCGAAGAGCTCTACCACGGCCGCAACCTGGCCGACTGAGCCATGGCGACCGCAAAGAAAAAAGGCCGGCAATGCCGGCCTTTTTCTTTTTCTGGCCGTGAGTCCTGGGGTGCCAGGCGCCAGGCGTTGGGCGTGAGTCTTCCGAGGGGCGTCGTCCGCCGGGTCGGGGATTGCTCCGCCCCTTAATCAGACATCCATGTCTGATGCGGGGCGCGGGCCATCCATGGCCCGCTGCGGAGCAATCCCCGACCCGGCGGACAACGCCCCGGCCCTTCATTGCATGGTCTTCGTCAGCCAGTTTGTAGACCGGGTAAGCGCAGCGCACCCGGGCTACGGTTCCGGGGAAGAACCACCTGGACCTCTGGCGGGCGTTCGGGCCCGAGCTCACCGAGCAGCCGTGCGAATGAGTCGAGGGCACGGACACCGCCCCGTATCGAATCAGCCCGAGTCCCGCCGATGCGGCCGCGTCACGCGGAGGGCGCGCCTTCGCCAACAGCCGAGGTCAATAAAGCAATGGCCCGGTGTGCAGGAGGGGGTGGGGTGTATTTCGTGGACAGTAAACGGAGCGAAGCGCAGGTCCACGGAATACACCCCACCTCCTCCCCCCATCAACCCAAACGGCTGACACAAAAAAGGCCGGCAATGCCGGCCTCTCCGATCCCGCGTGGCTAGTCAAAGCCGGTACGCCACCGCCTTCATCAGCTTCGACGCAGCCGCCATCAGGCTCGGTACCGGCATCGGCAGGATGCGCGCGCCGGCGGCCTCGGCGTTGTCGGCGTGCCGGGCCTCGTCGGCCTTCATGACTTCCAGGATCGCGCGGCTGCGCGCGTCGGCCGTGGGCAGCGAGTCCAGGTGTTCGTCGATGTGGGCCTCGACCTGGCGTTCGGTCTCGACCACGAAGCCCAGGTTCCAGCCGTCGCCGCGCAGGCCGGCGAGCGCACCGATGGCGAAGCTGCCGGCGTACCAGACGGGGTTGAGGAGGCTTGGGCGGCTGTCGAGTTCGCGCAGGCGATCGGCGCACCAGGCCAGGTGGTCGGTCTCTTCTTGTGCCGCCTCGAGCAGGTGTTCGCGCGTTGCCGGATCGCGGGCGACCGCGGCCTGGCCGCAGTACAGCGCCTGCGCGCAGACCTCACCGACGTGGTTGATCCGCATAAGTCCGGCGGAGTGCTGGCGCTCGTCGTCGTCGAGTTCGATCTGGGCGATGTCGGACGAGGGATTGGCGCGCAGCGCGGCCGGCGAGCCGAACACGGTGTCCAGCGCACGCTGGGTGTCGGCGAGGAAACGGTCGAGTTGCGTGAGTTCGCGTGTCGTGTCCATAGCGACGAGTTTAACCGGCCGCGCCGGAACGGGCCGATGAAGGCGTCGGCTCGACCAGTCCGGCAAGGAACTCCAGCGGATGCTGCACCGGGATATCGGAGCCCATGGCCAGGAGCAGGCGGCAACCGATGTTGGCGCTGAGCAGACGGGTGGCGCCGCTTTCGCGCAACTGATCGAGCAGTGGCGCCCGGAATTCGTCGGCGCGCTGCGGATCGGACAGCATCTGCGTGCCGGCAGCGCCGCAACACCCGAAGCCACGGTCCAGTTCGATCACCTGTAGGCCGGGCACCCGCGCGAGCAGGCGTCGCAGCGACGCCACCGAGCGCACGACATTGCGTTGCGTGCACGGCAGATGCAGAGCGACGCGCTCGTCGCAGCGGTGCCAGCGCAGGTCTGGCGCGCGCGCATCGAGCTGTTCTTCGAGGAACTCGATCGCATCGACCACGCGCGATCTGCCTGCCAAAGATTGCGCCACGGATTCGTGGCAGCCGCTGGCAAGCGTCAGCACCGTCCCGGCAGCGGCGAAGGCGTCGCGGTTGCGTTGCGCCAGCGCCGCCGCCGCCGCGTGGTTGCCGGCGTGGCTGTGCAGGCTGCCGCAGCAGGTTTGCGCATGCGGCTCGCCGGCCCCGATGTCGAGTGCGGCCAGGCACCGGACCAGCGCCGCGCGCAGGCCGGCCTCGTAGGGGCGGGCGATGCAGCCCAGGAACAGCGCGATACCGGCGTCTGGTCCAGAGCGGCCTGCGCGGGGCATGGCCGGCGCGGGGAGCGGCAGGCGTCGCCAGCGTTCCGGCAGCCATGGATAGGCGGGGCGGTACAGCGCCAGCAGTCCCGCCAGCAGTCGCGGCCGCGCCGCGAGGCGCTCGACCCAGCGCTGCTGCCAGCCGGGCATGCGCCGCTGGCGCTGCCTGGCGCGCGCGCTGACCAGCAATTGGCCATACGCCACGCCCGCCGGACACACCGCCTCGCAGCTGCGGCAGCCCAGGCAGTGGTCGAGATGGGCGTCGCCGCTGTCGGTCGGTTCGATGGTCCCCACGGCCCAGGCCTTGGCCAGGGCGATGCGGCCGCGTGGCGATTCGCTCTCGATCCGCGCCAGTGCGTAGGTGGGGCAGGCCGGCAGGCACAGCCCGCATTGCACGCAGCGATCGGCCAGCGCCACCAGGGGGTCGGACGAGCCGGGAATGGGCGAGGGAGCGGCTGGCGGCATCGGCCGGATGCTAGCACTGGGGTGCGGGCGGTTCAGTGGGGTGGGTTGCGCGGGCCAGCCGGGGCCGTTATGATTCCGCTTCTTTCACAGCGCGTGGCGAAATTCCG
Organism: Lysobacter sp.; assembly: GCA_036524915.1. Classification (GTDB taxonomy): domain Bacteria; phylum Pseudomonadota; class Gammaproteobacteria; order Xanthomonadales; family Xanthomonadaceae; genus Lysobacter_J. The sequence continues at coordinate 2,730 of DATDBI010000195.1, forward strand.
CGGTTCGGCCCAGCCGGATTGCCTGCGGAATCAGCCCGACAACGCACATACCAGACACGTCATGAAGACTTTTACCGCCAAAAACGAGACCGTCCAGCGTGACTGGTACGTGGTCAACGCCGAGGGCAAGACCCTGGGTCGCCTGGCCTCCGAACTCGCCCGCCGCCTGCGCGGCAAGCACAAGCCGGTTTTCACCCCGCACGTCGATACGGGTGACTACCTCATTGTGATCAACGCCGAAAAGATTGCCGTCACCGGCAACAAGCTCGCCGACAAGCTGTATCACCGCTTCACCGGCTACATCGGCAACCTCAAGACCGAGACCCTCGCCCAGGCGCTTGAGCGCCACCCCGAGCGCGTCATC
>DATDBI010000196.1:0-3980 GCA_036524915.1 Lysobacter sp.
CGCCGGTTGCCGGGAACGCTGGCGACCTCTATACTTTTGCGGCTCAACCGGGCGCTTTGCGCCTGCCCCAGACCGACGAGTCCAGCGTGCACGATCCATTGTCCGCAGGTCGCCGGCTGGCGTCGCGCGCGACTGCCTGGCAGGCCGGCGCGGCAGCGCTGGTCGCGCTGGCCTTCCTCCCCCTCGGGGCGCCTTCGGCGCTGGCGGCGGCGGTCGGCGGAGGCGCGATCGTCGCGGGCAGCGTAGTGGCGGCCCTGATGGCCCTCGGGGGCGGTATCCAGCCGGCCGGAATGGCGGTGGGGCGGCTTCTGGCCGGGGTGATGTTGAAGTGGGTGGTGGTGTTTGCAGTTTTAACTCTCGGCCTCGCCGGGTTCAAGCTGCCGCCGTTGCCAATGCTGGTGGGAGTGCTTGCGGGAACGCTGGCATTCGTCCTGGCCAACCTTTTGAAACGATAGGTGTCTTTTCGTGAGTGAACAGACCGGTTCGGGCGGCCTGAACGAATACATTCAGCACCACCTCCAGCAGAACTCGATCGAGTTCTTTGGCGGTGCGTTCCATATCGACACCTGGGCGGTGTCGCTGGTGCTGGGCCTGATCTTCGTTACCTGGTTCGGTTACTTCGCGCGCAAGGCCACCTCGGGCGTGCCGGGCAAGGGCCAGGCCTTCGTCGAGCTGATCCTGGAGTTCATCGACGGCCAGGTGAAGGACAGCTTCCACGGCGACCGTCGTTCGCTGACCCCGCTGGCGCTGACCATCTTCATGTGGGTCGTGATGATGAACTGCATGGACCTGCTGCCGCTCGACGCGCCGTACACGGCGATCAAGCTGGCTGCCGGCGCCGATGTCGCGCACCACACCTACTTCCGTTGGGTTCCCACCGCGGACCTCAACACCACGCTGGCCATGTCGGTCGTCGTGTTCTTCCTGATCCTGTGGCATTCGGTGAAGGCCAAGGGCGGCTTCGGCTTCGGCAAGGAGCTGCTGACCGCGCCGTTCCACGCGCACGGTACCGGCACCAAGATCGCGCTGGCACCGGCCAACCTCGGCCTCAACGTCATCGAATACCTGGTCAAGCCGGTCAGCCTCGCGATGCGACTGTTCGGCAACATGTACGGCGGCGAGCTGGTGTTCATGCTCATCGCCGGCCTGCTCGGCGGCAGTTTGTTGATGTTCGTGCCGGGCGTGCTGTTCAACGCCGCTTGGGCGCTGTTCCACATCCTGATCGTGCTGCTGCAGGCCTTCATCTTCATGATCCTCACCGTCGTCTACATCGCCGGCGCGTACGAGAGTCACTGAGTCGCTTTCCCGCTTTCGCTTCACCCTTCCCGTTAGTCCAACCAAAACGTTTCAGTAGGAGAAAACCATGGAATTCATCGCCAGTGTGCAGGGCCTGACCGCTATCGCGATCGGCATGATGGTCGGCCTCGGCGCTATCGGCGCTTGCCTCGGCATCGCGCTGATGGGCTCGAAGTTCCTTGAGTCGGCTGCCCGTCAGCCGGAGCTGGTGCCGATGCTGCAGGGCCGCATGTTCCTGCTGGCCGGCCTCATCGACGCGGCGTTCATCATCGCGCTGGCCGTCGGCCTGCTGTTCGCCTTCGGCAACCCGCTGCTGGGCGAAGTGAAGAATGCTGCTGCCGCCACCGCCGGCGCCGCGCATTAATCAGTTCGACGTTGTAGAAGCACCGGAGCCGTCCGCACTGCGGACGGCTCTCCCGGGCATCACCGCCCGCAGCGCCCTATCGGAGCTGTCATGAATCTCAACATGACCTTCTTCGGCCAGATGATCACTTTCGCGATCCTGATCTGGTTCACGATGAAGTTCATTTGGCCGCCCCTCAACAAGGCGATCGAAGAACGACAACACAAGATTGCCGAGGGTCTGGCCGCTGCAGAGCAGAGCCAGAAGAACCTCGCGCAGGCACAGCAGAGCGTCGACGCCGAGCTGCGCACCGCCCGTACCAAGGCCAACGAGATCATCGAGCAGGCGCATCAGCGCGCCAATCAGATCATCGACCAGGCCAAGAACGACGCGATCGCAGAGGCCACCCGCCAGAAGGCGGTTGCCGACGCCGAGATCGCAGCCAGCGCCAATCGCGCCCGCGAAGAACTGCGCAAGCAGGTCTCCTCGCTGGCCGTGACCGGTGCCGAGAAGCTGCTCAAGCGCGAAATCGACGCCAACGCCCACAAGGCGCTGCTCGACGAGCTGGCCGCAGAAATCTGAGCTGAGCGATGACCCAGGCCCTGACCCTCGCCCGTCCGTACGCCCGTGCCGCCTTCGCGTTGTCGCGCGAAAGCGGCCGCACTGCCGCGTGGTCGCAGGCGCTCGCGTTCGCCGCCCGCGTGGCGGCCGATCCGCAGGCGCAGGCGCTGCTCGGCCATCCGCTGATCAACCCGGTCGACGCTGTCGGCCTGTTGGCGATGGACGGTGCCGAAGAAGCCTTCACCCGCTTCCTCGGCCTGCTCGCCGACAACCGCCGCCTCGCACTGCTGCCGGAAATCACCGGTCTGTTCGAGGAGCTGCGCGCCGAAGACGAGCGCGTGGTCAAGGCCAAGGTCACTGCTGCCAGCGAACTGCCGGCCGCCGAGCTTGCGGCGATCAAGGCCGCGCTGGTCAAGCGCTTCGGCCGCGACGTCGAGATCGAGACGGCGGTCGATGCATCGCTGATCGGCGGCGCCGTGATCGACGCCGGCGAAGTGGTCATCGACGGCTCGCTCAAGGGCAAGCTCGCGCGCCTGCAGTCCACGCTCGCGCAATAACGAATTCATCTGCAAATTCCGGTTCGCGCCGGATCAAGGGATCTAAACCCATGGCTACCACCCAGCTCAACCCGTCCGAAATCAGTGAACTGATCAAGACCCGCATCGAGAAGGTCAAGCTCACCGCCGAAGCGCGCAACGAAGGCACCGTCACCTCGGTCGCCGACGGCATCGTGCGCATCTACGGTCTGGCCGACGTGATGCAGGGCGAAATGATCGAGCTGCCGAACGAAACCTTCGCACTCGCGCTGAACCTGGAGCGCGACTCGGTCGGCGCCGTGGTCCTGGGTGACTACGAGCACCTGCGCGAGGGCGACGTGGCCAAGACCACCGGCCGCATCCTCGAAGTGCCGGTGGGTCCGGAACTGCTCGGCCGCGTTGTCAACGCGCTGGGCGAGCCGATCGACGGCAAGGGCCCGATCACCGCATCGCTGACCGCTCCGGTGGAGCGCGTTGCCCCGGGCGTGATCTGGCGCAAGTCGGTCGACCAGCCGGTCCAGACCGGTTACAAGACCGTCGACTCGATGATCCCGATCGGCCGTGGCCAGCGCGAGCTGATCATCGGCGACCGCCAGACCGGCAAGACCGCCCTGGCCATCGACGCGATCATCAACCAGAAGGGCACCGGCATTAAGTGCGTGTACGTGGCGATCGGCCAGAAGGCCTCGTCCGTCGCCAACGTCGTGCGCAAGCTCGAAGAAAACGGCGCCCTGGCCCACACGATCGTCGTTGCGGCAACGGCTTCCGAGTCGGCTGCGATGCAGTACATCAGCGCCTACTCCGGCTGCACCATGGGCGAGTACTTCCTCGACCGCGGCGAAGACGCCCTGATCGTGTACGACGACCTGTCCAAGCAGGCCGTGGCCTACCGCCAGATCTCGCTGCTGCTCAAGCGCCCGCCGGGTCGCGAAGCCTACCCGGGCGACGTGTTCTACCTGCACAGCCGCCTGCTCGAGCGCGCAGCCCGCGTGTCCGAGGAGTACGTCGAGAAGTTCACCGAAGGCAAGGTCACCGGCAAGACCGGTTCGCTGACGGCGCTGCCGATCATCGAAACGCAGGCCGGCGACGTCTCGGCGTTCGTTCCGACCAACGTGATCTCGATCACCGACGGCCAGATCTTCCTCGAGACCGACCTGTTCAACGCCGGCATCCGCCCGGCCGTGAACGCCGGCATCTCGGTGTCGCGCGTCGGTGGTGCGGCCCAGACCAAGATCATCAAGAAG
>DATDBI010000197.1:0-6615 GCA_036524915.1 Lysobacter sp.
CGCGCCATCAGCTCCATCCGCATGTCGGACTTCTGCGTGATGATCGAGACGCCCGTGGCCGTCTTGTTCAGCGTGTCGGAATCGGTGCCTTGCGAGTACTTGGTGAAGCCGCTTCGGGTCTGGCCCCAGTCATCGAGCCAGGTGTTGAAGTCGTATGCCGGCGCGGACAGGGACGGCTGCACCAGCGGCTGGATGGCCTTGCTGGCGTCTCCGCGACCACGAACCACGCCACCCGGCCGGTTCTCCAGCCAGTCGGCGATGTTCACGTCCGCTTCGGTGTTGATGTACGTGCGCTGGTTGACCGTCAGGTACAGGTTGTCCTGAATCGCCCGCACTACATTGGTGCGCAGCTTCTGGGGCTGGATCAGGAAGTCGGCCGGGCAGTCGCCAAAGAACGCATGCGGGCGCGGGATCGGGCAGATCCACACGAACGGGTGATCGTCTACCTGCTCGATAGCCGCCGAGCCGTCGTCAGCATAGACCGCCAGCGTGTCCTCAATGAGGCACACCTTCAGCCACTCGGCAACGCCGTCGCCGTCACGGTCAAGCTGGACGTACACCTCGGCGCAGTTGTAGAGCGAATGGCTCTCATGCGGCTCGCTGTAGGCGTCCGAGTCCATGGACTGGCCCAGCATCTCAAGCGTCTCTTGATTCTCCGCAGCCTCACCACTGCCGCGCGGCAGATCGGACAGGTCATACCCGTCCTGCTCCAGCTCAAACTTGCGCCTGCGGAACACATGGCCAATCAGCGCCGGCTCGCCACCCCATCGGGCGTTAGAGTCCACTCGCATCTGATCGGGCGCGCACACCTCAACCTTGATGCAGATCTTGGTGTCTTCCTTGGTGACCGTGAAGGTCAGGCCGCCCTGCTCGTCAACCTCGGGCTCGCCGTCGATCTCCCAGCCTTCCTGCTGGAGCATGACCAACTGCTCCTCGGACTGACCCTCAAACGTCTGCTTGGAGTCGTCCGACTCTTCCTCGGCCCACACCTTGACGAAGCCGACCTTCTGGATCAGCGCGTCCTTGAACCAGTCGTAGACGATGCCCACGCCATCGTTGCGCGTGTAGAACAGGTGGTTCACATAGGCCGTCGCCAGCTTGGCAATCGGCTCGGCGCGGGGATGCTTTGCCTCAAACTCGACCGCATCGTCCGAGGCCACGAACATCCGCATGATCTGCGGCAACATGCCCTCGATCGTGTCGGCCACGTCCGTAGCCACGAAGTCCGAGCGGTCCTCGATCTCAGGCGGGGCCAGATCGCCCTGCGCCTCAGCGTTGTAGTACTCCAGGTTGCGTAGACGCGCCTGGCTGACCTCGGTTCCCGGGCCGCCCAGCGATGCCTGCAGCGCCCGAACCGCGATTGCGCCGACTTCCTCGTCGGTCATCTTCTCGCGCTTCGTCTTGGCGGCTTCCTTGCCGTATGCCATTAGCGGGTCAACCTGCGGTATTCGATGTCAGGAGGGAACACATCAGGGCGCGCCTTCTTGGCGGCCTGAACGTCCCGAATAGTTGGATCGCGGCCCAGCAATGGAGCCGCCAGAGCAGCAGCCATCTCGACCGTGGCGCCAGTTCCGCGCACGTACTCGGCCAGCGCATTCGCAAATGCCTGCTCGCTCATCGTGTAAGGCGCCTGTAGTTGATCGGGGCATCAGCCGAACTCTTCGGCCTGCCCTCGTAATGGACCGCCATCAGCCCGAAGGCGTCGGCGTCATGGCTCGACCAGTTGTGGTTAGGGCCAAGGCCCACGCCCGTCTCTGGGTGCCGCTTCTCGTGGTAGTTGCCCAACGACTCACGACCGGCTTCGGTCGTCGCCTCGTTGAACCAGATCTGTGGGAACACGCGGCGGGTCGCCTCAACCCGAAGGGAGGCAGCACCCATGCCCATGTTCGGGACCACCTCTACAGCGAACCCTGCGCCCCGTAGCGCGCTTTCGTAGCTCACCCGGACCACCTTGTCGTTCTGCGCCCCGTCGTGCGGCAGGACGCACAGAGCGGCCTCGTAGCCCCTGTCGCGGAGCCACTTGACGTGTTCGCCAAGCTCCTGCCCCTGAGCCGTGTAGTGGTCTAGGACGCGGATCTCTTTGCCGATGAACTGGCAGACCCAGATGGAGCAGGCGTCCGCCTTAGCCCCCGTACCGCCGATGTCCCAGATGGCCCTGTAGGTCATCAGCGGGTCAGCGCCAACGCGCCCCACTCGGCCCTGCTGCTTGGCTGCCAACAGGTGCTTGGCGTAGTACGCGCCAACCGTGACGGTCTTGTAGCCGCCGTCCCAGATGTGCGGGTATTCCTCGGGACGATCAGCAAGATCACGCAGCCTGGCGCGCTCAAGGATGTCCGGGAACTTGGGGTTATCCCGCCAGTTCAGCTCGACAATCTTGACGAGCGGGTCTTTGCTATTGCGGAAGCGAGTCTCAACCGCCGCGGTCTTTCGGGCCGGATTCCACGTCACCCAAAGCTCAGCGTTCCAGTCCTCGTTCTCCTCTCGGAGTGTTGGGATCAGGATTGACCAAGCGTTGTCAGTGACCGGCTCGGCCTCATCGACCCAGCAGATGAGAATGCGACCCTTGGACTTGATGCTCGCAATGCTGCGATCAAGGCCAGCGAACGAGAACCAGATGCGGCCATCGTGGCTACGGACGAACTTCTCGCCCACCTCGTAGTAGGCGGCCAGCAGCGGCTCGTCTTCAATGGCCCGCTTGACCTCCTCCAGTGAGGAGTCGTCCAGCGAGTTCATGTACTGCCGCGCGCACAGGATCTGACCAGAGACGCCGGACTGCCCGTACCGCATGCCTTGGAAGGCCGCCATCTTGGCGAAGCTGCGGGTCTTTGCTGACCCTCGCCCGCCGTAGGCGCCGCGAACGTCAGCCCTACCCTGGAAGACTGGAATCAGCTTCGGAGGAAGCCGGATTACAGCCTCGCTCACTCGAGCGGCGCCAGCGTGAACTTGACGACCGTCTGAAGCGGGTTGTCCTTGTCTCCGGCAACCGTCATGGGCAGAACCTTGCCCAGCAGCGTCATGAACGCAGATGGGTTGTTCTTGGACTGCTCCAGCAGGTAGTCGATACCGCCAGCCTCATCCAGCGCCGCCAGGATCATCGCCTTGACGTCACCGCTGAGCTTGTTCGGCACGCCCTTCTGACGGCCTCCACGGCGCTCTCCGGGCTTGCTGCCACGGTTCGGGTTCGGCTTACGGCTTCCTGCCGCTACTTTTGCCGTCGCCATCGTCAAGTCCCTTGGGCTGCTCTTCAGCTTGGCCCTCTGAATAAGTCGGGCCGTCCTTGGCCCCCGCGTCCTTGCGGAAAATCTGGTCCCAGTTGGAACCGTATTCGTTTGCGCTCACCGAGAAGGGGCGCGGCGCTGATCCCTTGCTCAATTCACAGTCCTCTCAGCCGGGATCGCGTGTGCGTCCATCACCTTGCGGCAGAACCACACCACGTCAGCCGCCCCTTGGCAGCGGGCAACGATCGTCCCGTCCACCAGCGTCAGGATGACCGCGGGCACGTCCAGCGCCTCGTACAGCCGCAGCAGGTCCGTGGCGGCATCGTCTGCGTCAGCGATGGCCTCATCGTTCATGAAGGCTGTCCACTTTCACAGCGCAGGCGTTGTAAGCGTCAACCATCCGCCCCGCCCAAATCTCTAGTTCGTCGTATGACCGGCCGGCGCTAGGAATCGCTGGGCAGCGCTCTGGAGGCGTTGGCCTTATCGATGCCGTCTTGCAAGCTGTCAGCGACAGGAGCACTGCGATCACAGCCAGCCGGGTTAGCGCGGACCACATCAGCGTGCTTCCTCTCTAGCTTCGGCAGCTTGTCCAGCGTCTTCTGCAGCCGGTCTATCTTCTTCCGGTCCTCGACCCGCTCCGCCTTGGCCTCGGCCAACTGGTCGGCCATCAACGTAACGGCGCGGTTGGCACCGTTCGCCGATGACCACTTCGCACCCAAAAATAGTCCTGAGGCAAACAGCGCAATTGAGAGGGCCACCGCAATCCAAGCCTGCAGGGCCTTGATCTGTGCCCACATCAGACACCTGCCGCCTTCCAGTCCTTTGCCGTGAACTTGATGTCGTAGCAGCCAGTCAGCCGCCAGTACGCCTGATCACCCGGGACCATCCGGCTAACCACTCCGATGATCTGGCCGTCTGCGTTGAACACGGCCGCGCCGCTCACGCCGTACCAGGCGTTAAGGTCCAGCAGCAGGAGGTCGTCCCACCGGCCCGATACGCGGCCCGTGAGCAGGATGTCCTTCAGCGCCGCAGGGTTGCCATGCACAAACACCACGTCGCCCTGTGCGGGCTTCCTGATGGCCATACGGGCCCATACGGTGAACGGCTTGTCTACCGTGACCAGAACATGGTCCTCGCCATCGTTGGCAATGACCTTGAACGTCACATCCTTGCCGTTGACGCTCATGTCACCAGAGTCAACGTGGAAGCAGTGCGCGGCGCTTAGCACGGTCGTCTTGCTGACCGCCGTACCGCTACACACCCCGCCTCCCGGGAACTCCAGCCTGACCACACTGGCCTTGGCGTCGTTGTAGTCGGGGACGGAGGCACAGCCTCCACAGCCCGTGAGTAGGGCCAGCAGGAGGACTAGTGCCTTCATTCGTTACACCTTCGCGTCGCGCTCGTCGTACATCAGCGGGATCTCGGCGTTGTCCGGCCAAGCCCCGCTGCCCATGGTCATATTCTCTTGGGTGTCCACATACCAGAGCGTCTCGACGCCGCGAATTATCCCGCCAGGACGGGCGCCCATCAGGTCATCCATATTCACGCTGCTGTGCCAGATTCGCATCACCGGGCCTGCAGCATCATGCTGATGAACCCGCTCCACTGGTCCCACGTGGCTATGCCGCCGTAGACCATGCCAGCACTCAGGACCGCCAGCAGGGCGTACAGCGCTAGCTTTCGCTTATCCATCACAGCCCTCTCTCGCACATGGCGCGCTCATAGGCGCGGCGCAGCACTAAGCCCTTGAACACTCGGCCGCCCGCATACTTCCAGCGATCGAGCTGGGCACAGGCAGCCGTCCAGTTATGCGCCAGGGCGTAGCCTTGCAGCGTCGAGCCGCAGACCACCTTGGGCCCGATGTTGAACACGGCGCTAGTCAGAGCAGCCTCGGCGCCCAGCGGCTTAACGCCAGGGATGCAGCGGTTCACGATGCGATTCGCCACAAGCATGTCCTGCTCCAGCAGCGCGTCGCACTGAGCCGCGGTGTATCGCTGCCCAACCTTCACTTCCGGCCCGGTGTGGCCGTAGCACACAGTGGGAATGCCGACCGGGTCAATGTAGACGTCGTACTTCAGGCCTTCCCACTTCGCGATGAGCGGAGCGGCGAGAGCCAGGACAGCGGCCAGACCCACGCCTGCGCCTACTGCCTTCTTGCTCATTTCGGGCGCCTTACGGTCACAAAGCGATGCGATCCAATCTGAATTGATCCGTCCGCCTTTCGCACTGGGCGGTGACCCTCGCTAAGTAGCCGCTTCACAAGCGGAGACATTGCGGCCTTGAACCACTGCGCCCCGCCGCCGAACATGCTCATTTCTTCCTAGCCTCGCGCCGCCACTTCCAGATGAGATATCCACCCTGCAACACGATGTAGGCCAGCGTCGCCGCAGCCACCCACCAGTTGATGCCGAGCCCGGCAACCTGCGCGCCCACCACTGCAAGCGGTGGCGCTGATGTCTTTACAGCCCCGGCCGCAGCCGTCGCCAATTCGTCTCGCACCGCGTTCCCCCTGATGACGCTGTGCGTCCGTGTAGATCGGCGACGCTCGAGTGGAGGGGCCGCCGTTGATCACTGCTGGATTACCCGCCAGCCTCCACCACTTCGGGGTTCCGCTTACTCGGCAGGAAAGGCGAAGATCCGCCAACTCCCGCCGCCTTCGTCGTTGAGACGGTCTCGCCTCGCGATAGCTTCCGCTATCCCGTATGCGTAGAGCACCTTCGCTTCCGGCTCGAACGAGTGCTGGACGATGGCGTACTGGCGATCCGGGCCCTTGGCCCTTTCGTCCGCCTCCAACGCTCGCAACACGCGCTCGGCAACTTCCTCATTCGGGTATTCACCGACTGTCTCGCAGCCAGCTCCCGAGCATCCGCGGTCATCTAGCTCTTGATGCCAGCGGGTAACCACGTACCGAACCACCGGGCGCACCCGATATTCCACCTTCACCATCACACACGCTCCGACCCCGCAGGGTCACTTGCCCTTACGGGCGGAACTCTTGCGCTTCGCCTTAGGCTCCACGCGCATAACCTGGAACGGACCCGAGGTGTTCGGGTCTACGCTCGCCGAGGCCTTGACCGCCTCTAGGGCGCTCGCCTCGTAATGGACCATCGCCGCCATAGCAGCCTGTGTCCCCGAGCCAATGGCGCACGGCCCGTTGACCTCGGTGAATATCCAACTGATGTAGACGCCAGTACGGCCGTCCGGATAGGCCACCATGATCTCGCTAGCCTTCATCTTGGGCGGCTTGCCCTTGGAGCCGGCCTTGAGCCACTGGATGGCCCGGACGATCTCAGGGAACGAACCACACCCAGCCGCTACGCCGCCACATGGCAGGCGGAACAGCTTCGACACCCGGACCACATGCGCGTCACCGCTGCACTGGCTGTCCGCGGCGAAT
>DATDBI010000198.1:0-7154 GCA_036524915.1 Lysobacter sp.
ATGATGGTGGTCGTCACCTTCGTCTCGCTGCTGGTGCACATCTACACCATCGGCTACATGGAAGAAGACCCGGGGTACCAGCGCTTCTTCAGCTACATCTCGCTGTTCACCTTCTCGATGTTGATGCTCGTCATGAGCAACAACTTCCTGCAGCTGTTCTTTGGCTGGGAAGCGGTCGGGCTGGTGAGCTATCTGCTGATCATCGTGCTCGCGCCCCTGCTGGGCGCGATCCTCGCCGGCCTGTTCGGCCGCCGGATCGGCCGCGTCGGCTCCCACACCGTGACCATCGGCGGCGTGGCGATCAGCTGCGCGATGTCGATGTACGTGCTGTGGCAACTGGTGTCGCAGGGCGCAGCGCCGTTCAACGAGAACGTCTACACCTGGTTCCAGGTAGGTGCGATCGATGCGCATGTAGGCTTCATGATCGACAAGCTGACCGCGATGATGATGGTGGTCGTCACCTTCGTCTCGCTGCTGGTGCACATCTACACCATCGGCTACATGGCCGAAGACGACGGCTACCAGCGCTTCTTCAGCTATATCTCGCTGTTCACCTTCTCGATGTTGATGCTCGTGATGAGCAACAACTTCCTGCAGCTGTTCTTCGGCTGGGAAGCGGTGGGCCTGGTCTCGTACCTGCTGATCGGCTTCTGGTTCAAGCGCCCGACCGCGGTGTTCGCCAACCTCAAGGCGTTCCTGGTCAACCGCGTCGGCGACTTCGGCTTCCTGCTCGGCATCGCCGGCGTGCTGATGATGTTCGGCACGCTCGACTACTCGGAAGTGTTTGCCAACGCCCCGCGCTTCGTCGGCGCGCAGATGCAGCACTTCTGGCCGACCCTGACCGAGCACGGCTGGAGCGCCGGCATGGCGGGCTGGTCGATGTTCACCATGATCTGCGTCTGCCTGTTCATCGGTGCGATGGGCAAGTCGGCGCAGGTGCCTCTGCACGTTTGGCTGCCTGACTCGATGGAAGGCCCGACCCCGATCTCCGCGCTGATCCATGCCGCGACGATGGTGACGGCCGGCATCTTCATGGTTGCGCGCATGTCGCCGCTGTTCGAGCATTCGCAGACCGCGCTCAACTTCGTGCTGTTCATCGGTGCCACGACGGCGTTCTGGACCGGCCTGATCGGCATCGTCCAGAACGACATCAAGCGCGTGGTCGCGTACTCGACCCTGTCGCAGCTGGGCTACATGACCGTCGCCCTGGGCGTGTCGGCCTACAGCGCCGGCGTCTACCACCTCATGACCCACGCCTTCTTCAAGGCCCTGCTGTTCCTCGGTGCCGGCTCGGTGATCATCGGCATGCACCACGAGCAGGACATGCGTCGCATGGGTGGCCTGAAGAAGTACATGCCGATCACCTACTGGACGATGCTGATCGGCACGCTGGCCCTGGTCGGCACGCCGTTCTTCAGCGGCTTCTACTCGAAGGACACCATCATCGAGGCCGCCGCGCACAACGCCCACGAGGCACATAACTGGATCGCGACGTACGCGTACTGGGCGGTGCTGCTGGGTGCGTTCGTGACCGCGTTCTACAGCTTCCGCCTGCTGTACCTCACCTTCCACGGCAGGGAGCGCTTCCACGATCCGGTGCCCGACCATTACGTCGCGCCGGAAGCGGATTCGTCCGAGCACGAGGATGCGCTGGCTGCGGAGCACGGCCACGATGGCCACGCCAAGCACGACGACCATGGCCACGGCCACGACGACCACGCCCACACCCCGCACGAGTCGCCGTGGGTCGTGACGGTGCCGCTGATCCTGTTGGCGATCCCGTCGATCCTGATCGGTTTCTTCAGCGTCGGCCCGATGCTGTTTGGCACCGACGTTACCGGCCATCACAAACAGCTGCCGTTCTTCCTCGGCGCGATCGACGTGCCGGAAGCGCACGACGTCATCGGCAAGCTTGCCGAAGAGTTCCATGGCCCGGTCGCGTTCGCGCTGCACGGCTTCATGGCGCCGGCGTTCTGGCTGGCGTTCGCTGGTTTCGCCCTGGCCACGATCATGTACTGGTGGAAGCCGGAACTGCCGGCCAAGGCCCGCAAGGCGTTTTCCTGGCCGGTTCGGGTGCTCGAAGAAAAGTATGGCTTCGACAAGCTCTGGATCGGCGGGTTCGCCGGTGGCGGGCTCGGTCTTGGCAAGGTGTCGCGCGCGATCGACACCTACGTCATTGACGGTGCCGCCGTGAACGGCAGCGCCCGCGTCGTCGACCTGGTTGCACGCCTGACCCGCCGGATGCAGTCCGGTTACCTCTACCACTACGCCTTCGCGATGATCATCGGCCTGATTGCACTCCTCGCCGTCCTCATCCGTTACTGGCGCTAATCCGACAAGGACCCGACGTGAGCTCCGAGCCCTTGCAGAGCACCAACTTCCTGCTCAGCCTGCTGATCTGGCTGCCGATCCTTGGCGGCTTCGCCACCCTCGCGTTCGGCAACGAGCGCGCGAGCGCTGCGCGCTGGTTCGCCACCGCTGTGGCGCTGGTCACCATGGCCGTGAACATCCCCATGTTCACCGCGTTCGACATGACCACGCCGGCCATGCAGTTCGTCGAGAACAAGACCTGGATCGCGGCCTACGACATCCGCTACCACCTCGGCGTGGACGGCATCTCGGCCGGGCTGATCGGCCTGACCACGCTGACCACGCTGCTGGCGATGGTCGGTGCCTGGACCTCGATCGACAAGCGCGTCAGCCAGTACTACGCCGCCTTCCTGATCCTGGAAGGCCTGATGATCGGCGTGTTCTCGGCACTCGACGCGATGCTGTTCTATGTCTTCTTCGAAGGCATGCTCATCCCGATGTTCATCATCATCGGTGTCTGGGGCGGCCCGCGCCGCGTGTACGCATCGATCAAGTTCTTCCTGTACACGTTCCTCGGCTCGCTGTTCATGCTGATCGGGCTGATCTACCTGTACCTCAAGGGTGGTAGCTGGCAGCTGTCGGACATGTACTCGCTGTCGCTCACTGCGACCGAGCAGATGTGGTTGTTCTTCGGGTTCCTGATCGCCTTCGCGGTCAAGGTGCCGATGTTCCCGGTGCACACCTGGTTGCCGGACGCGCACGTCGAGGCGCCGACCGCAGGTTCGGTGATCCTGGCGGCGATCATGCTGAAGATCGGTGGCTACGGCTTCATCCGTTTCGTCCTGCCGATCGTGCCCGATGCCGGCGCCGAGTGGGCCTGGCTGGTGATCGCGCTGAGCCTGATCGCGGTGGTCTATGTCGGCCTGGTCGCCCTGGCGCAGGACGACATGAAAAAGCTCATTGCCTATTCGTCGGTCTCGCACATGGGCTTCGTTACCCTGGGCATCTTCATCGCCTTCGCCCTGGTCCGCGAAGCCGGCAACACCGAAGGCGCACGCCTGGGCCTGCAGGGCGCGATGGTGCAGATGATCAGCCACGGCTTCGTGTCGGGCGCGATGTTCAGCTGCGTCGGCGTGCTGTATGACCGCATGCACACCCGAATGATCAAGGACTACGGCGGCGTGGCCAACGTGATGCCGTGGTTCGCCGCGTTCGTGGTCCTGTTTGCCATGGCCAACTCCGGCCTGCCGGGTACTTCCGGTTTCGTCGGCGAGTTCATGGTGATCCTGGCTTCGTTCCAGCAGCACCCGCTGATCGGTTTCGTCGCGGCCACCACGCTCATCATTGGTGCGGCCTACACGCTGTGGCTGGTCAAGCGCACGATCTGGGGCGAGGTGGGCAATGCCCACGTCGCCGAGCTCGAGGACATCAACGCGCGCGAGGCGTTCGTGCTGGGCGTGTTTGCTGCCGGTGTGCTGGCGCTGGGCCTGTGGCCGAAGCCGCTGACCGACCTGATGGAACCGGCCATCGCGAATCTGGCGACGCAGATCGCCTCGTCGAAGCTCTGAGGTTGTAGCGCATGATCATGCCTGTACGCACCGCCGCCGACCTGATGCCACTGCTCCCGGAGCTGGTGGTAATCCTCGGCGCGTTCGCGCTGCTGATGCTCGACCTCTTCATCGACGAGCGCCGCCGCGTCATCAGCCACCTCTTCGCCATCGCCGTGCTGGCGGTCGCCACCGCGCTGATCGCGTTTGGCGTCGGTGAGCATGGAGCCTTCCTGAGTGGCATGTTCGTCCGCGACACCGCGGCCGACGTCATGAAGATCACCATCGGCATTGTCGGCATCCTGGCGATGATCTACACCTGGCCGTACCTGCGCGCCCGCGACCTGTACAAGGGTGAAGTGTCGGTGCTGATGCTGTTCGCCACCGCCGGCATGATGTTCCTGGTGTCGTCGGGCAGCCTGGTGATGGTCTACCTCGGCCTGGAAATGCTGGCGCTGTGTTCGTATGCGCTGGTCGCGATTGACCGTGACAGCCCGCTGGCCTCGGAAGCGGCGATCAAGTACTTCGTCCTCGGCGCGCTCGCTTCGGGTCTGCTGCTCTACGGCCTGTCGCTGATCTACGGCGCCACCGGCTCGCTGCAGCTCGACCAGATTGCGACCGTGGCCCAGGCGAAGATCGCCGAAGGCTCGTCGCTGATGCTGCTCACCGGTGTGGTGTTCGTCGTCGCCGGCATTGCCTTCAAGTTCGGCGCGGCGCCGTTCCACATGTGGCTGCCGGATGTGTACCACGGCGCCCCGACGCCGATCACGCTGTTCATCGGCTCGGCACCCAAGCTGGCCGCGTTCGGCATGACCTACCGCCTGCTCGAGATCGGCGCAGCACCTTTCGAGGATCAGTGGCGCCTGCTGCTGGCCGGTGTAGCGGTGCTCTCGCTGGCAATCGGCAACCTCAGCGCGATGGTGCAGAGCAACCTCAAACGGCTGCTCGCGTACTCGACGGTCTCGCACGTGGGCTTCCTGTTCGTCGGCCTGGCCGGCGGCGGTCGCGAAGGTTTTTCCGCCGCGCTGTTCTATGCGATCAGCTACGCGATCATGTCGGCGGCAGCCTTCGGCGCGATCGTCGTGCTGTCGCGCCGCGGCTTCGAGGCCGATCGCATCGATGACTACAAGGGCCTCAATGCCCGCAGCCCGTGGATGGCAGGCCTGGTGCTGTGCGTGATGGCATCGCTGGCCGGCGTGCCGCCGTTCCTGGGGTTCTGGGCCAAGCTCGCCGTGCTGCGCGCCGCCCTGCAGGGCGACATGCTGTGGCTGACCCTGGTCGGCGTGGTGTTCGCCGTGATCGGCGCGTTCTACTACCTGCGCGTGATCAAGGTGATGTACTTCGACGAACCGGAAGGTGAGCCGATGCTGCCGACCAGCGACCGTCCGCTGCGCATCGTGTTCGGCGTCAACGCATTGGCGTTGCTTGCGCTGGGCCTGGCGTGGAGCCCGATCATGGAGTGGTGCCAGCGCGCGTTCGCGGGCTGATTGCGGCGTGTAGTTTCAGGTCCTGAACAGAAACTCCTGAATTGGGCTTGCGAAGAATCATCTGAGACGTTAACATTGTCGTTCTGGTGCGGGGTGGAGCAGTCTGGCAGCTCGTCGGGCTCATAACCCGAAGGTCGCAGGTTCAAATCCTGCCCCCGCTACCAACGCTATCCGATGCATGGATACGCACCAGATCAAGAACGGCGGCCTTCGGGCCGCCGTTTTTTTTGGTTCAACGAGGCGAGGGGCTGCTTGCATCCGCAGCGCCCGAAGTCTGTTTGCTTGCGTGCATCGCATGCATCTGTCGGTCTGCTCTGCAGCAAATAGGGATTCAGACGTTTCTCATGTCGGCCGCCAGACCTGCTTGGTCTTATGCATAGCGATCGCAGCGAGTCGATCTGTTTCCACGCATCGTCATCGCTTCGAGCGTGCGCACCGCATATCAAGTCGTTGCAGCAGAAGCGGTGGTATTCACCGCTGCAGAAGGACTTCTCACATGGATGGTGAATTTCCAGCCGCGGTTGCGGCCGGCTACCCGGTAGCGCGCAGATCGAGGTCGATCCGATGGACGCAGCATGCGGCGTACGCGATGGTCGTCTCGCTGATACTCGCGCCACTACCCGCCTGGGCAGCGTGCGCCTTCACCTCGGGCGGATTCGGCGTTGTCACCTTCACCGCGCCCTCGACGATTGCGGTGCCCCGGGACGCTCCCAATGGCACTGTCGTCCGAAGTCTGCAAGTCTCCGGGCCGCCAGCCATCGCCATCACTTGCACCGGCGACCCCTATGGGGTGGTGAACTTTGTCGGCGCGACGGCGCCCATTGGCCAGTCGTTGATGCCCATCGGTACGACCGGCCTGTCGTGGCGGTGGGCGTTCATGGACCGGGGCGTGTTCGAGCCGTCCTATGGAACGCGGACCCTCAATGGCACGCATTCATCGGGGTCCAATCGTCCGCAGACCTTGGAGCTGGTCAGGACGGGGGCCATCAGCGCTGGCACGGTAGTGCCCGCAGGGGAGTGGGGGAGGCGCAGGTACGGGGCGGTGGATGTGTGGTCGCTGCGATTGGCCAACTCGATCGCATTCACGACCCCCTCCTGCTCGACAGCCGATGTCGCCGTGCCCATGGGTACCCACATGGCTTCCGGTCTCTCCGGGATCGGCAGCTCGACCGGCCAGGTTTCATTTTCGATCAGCCTGGAGTGCGCTGTGGGCGTCAGGGCCGTCCGTTACCGGTTGGATCCGCTCACCGCAGTCATCCACGCCTCGCAATCGGTGGTCGCCCTCGATGCGGTTTCCTCGGCTACCGGAATCGGCCTGCAGCTGCTCAACGGTGCGGGAAACAATCCCCTGCCGCTGTCGGCGGACCAGTCGTTCAGCGGCTTCAGCGGGGCGGGCAGCAGTTCCATCCCGTTGCGCGCCCGCTACTACCAGACCGGGGCAACCGTGGGAGGCGGCTCTGCGAATGCCTCGATGACGTTCACGCTGAGGTACGAATAGCGCGCAGCCGACCGGGCCGGGGAGGGGGCAAGGGGTGCCGATGCCGGGGCGGGCGGCCGGCGATGACGGCCGGCGCCCCGTCCCGGGGGCAGGTACGAAGGGTTTGCACCATCAAGGGGCAACCCGGTATCATGGTCGGCCTAGCGGTTTGGTGACCGGCTCCTTCGGGATGCTGGCCCAACCCCCGCTACCAGCTTCGGCCAGGGCCCAGTGCCCTCGGACAGCCCGGAATCCGGGCGGTCCCAAGGCCAAAGGCCGGGCTTTGTGGCCGCGCCCAGCGCGATCACGCCGACATCCAGCTGTACGGACAAG
>DATDBI010000199.1:0-23226 GCA_036524915.1 Lysobacter sp.
GAACGGTCGCGAGCTGCGCAGCAAGGTGGTGGGCGAGGGCGGCAACCTCGGCATGACCCAGCTCGGCCGCATCGAGGCGGCGCTGCACGGCGTGCTGCTCAACACCGACTTCATCGACAACTCCGCCGGCGTGGACACCTCCGACCATGAGGTGAACATCAAGATCCTGCTCAACGGCGAAGTGCAGAAGAAGAAGCTGACGGTGCCGGACCGCAACAAGCTGCTGGCGCAGATGACCGACGAGGTCGGCCTGCTGGTGCTCAACGACAACTACCGCCAGAACCAGGCGTTGAGCCTGATGGAGCGGATGAGCGTGCACCGCCTGGGCTCCAAGCAGCACTTCATCCAGACGCTGGAATCTCAGGGCCTGCTCGATCGCCAGATCGAGTACCTGCCTTCCGATGCCGAGATCGCCGAGCGCAAGGCGCGCGGCCAGGGCCTGACCCGTCCGGAACTGGCGGTGCTGCTGTCGTACTCGAAGATCGTGCTGTTCCAGCAGCTGCTTGATTCGGATGTGCCGGAAGACCCGTACCTGTCGAAGGAGCTGGTCCGCTACTTCCCGCAGCCGCTGCAGGCCAAGTACGCCAAGGCGATGGAGAACCACCGCCTGAAGCGCGAGATCATCGCCACTGCGGTGACCAACTCGATGGTCAACCGGATGGGTGCGACGTTCACGCTGCGCATGACCGAGGACACCGGCCGGACCCCGGCCGAGGTCGCCGAGGCCTACACCATTTCCCGCGAAGCGGTGGATGCCCGTGGCCTGTGGGCGCAGATCGACGCGCTCGACGGCAAGGTGCCCGAATCGGTGCAGGTCGATGCGCTCCAGGTGATCTGGCACCTGCTGCGCTCGATGTCGCGCTGGGTGCTGTCGCGCCCGGGCAAGATGCCGGAGATCGCCGCCGCGATGGCGCGTTACAGCGACGGCATCAATGCCGTGCGCGGCGCGGTGCCTGGCGTGCTGTCCGATGCCCGCCGCGATACCTACGCCGCGCGCGTGGCCGAGTGGCAGGGCAAGGGCCTGCCGGCGGCTTTGGCCGAGCAGCTGGCCGTGCTTCCGCTGCTGGAGTTCGGTTGCGACATCGTCGAAATTTCGCTGGCGCGCAAGATGCCGGCGGTCGAGGTCGCGCGTGCCTACTTCTCGCTTGGCGCGGCGCTCCACCTGCCGTGGTTGTACGAGCAGGTCGAGCAACTGCCGGTCGACGGACGCTGGCAGGCACTGGCCCGTGGCGCGCTGCGCGACGAGCTGGCGACGCAGGCACGCACGCTGGTCTCGCAGATCCTGGCCGACGGCGGCAAGAAGCCGGCTGAAGCCAAGGTCGAAGCCTGGCTCAAGCGTGACGACTCGTCGCTGCGCTTCACCCTGGCCATGTTCGCGGACCTGCTCAACCAGAAGTCGCTCGACTACCCGACGCTGTCGGTGGCGGTGCGGCGCCTGGCACAGGTGGCTGCATCCGGAGCGTAAGCGGCGGCCTGTAGTCGAGAGAAAGCCCCGGCCCGGTCCGGGGCTTTTTCTTTGCAGCAGGGCCAGTGACGGAGGATGCGTCCTCTCGCCACGCCTGAAACCGTTGCGGGTTATGCTGATCCCATCCACACGGAGCCGCCGATGACCGCGACGTCACGCATCGCCTTCCTCGCCAGTACCGCCGAAGAGGCGCAACGCGCACTGGCCGAGCTGGTTGCACGACACGGCCAGCACGAACCCGCAGACGCGGACATCATCGTCGCGCTCGGCGGCGATGGCTTCATGCTGTCGACGCTGCACCGCCATGGCAGCCTGGGCCGCCCGGTCTACGGGATGAAGCTGGGCACGGTCGGCTTCCTGATGAATCATCACGGCGGCGATGGTCTGCTGGCGCGCCTGCACGCCGCCGAACCGGCGGTGCTACGCCCGCTGGAGATGGTCGCGCAGACCGAATCGGGCGCAACCGTCGGCTCGCTGGCCTACAACGAGGTCTCGCTGCTGCGCCAAACGCGCCAGGCCGCGCACCTGCAGATCGACCTCAATGGCCAGACGCGCCTGGACGAGCTCATCTGCGACGGCGTGCTGGTGGCAACCTCGGCCGGCAGCACGGCCTACAACTTCTCCGCGCACGGGCCGATCCTGCCCCTGGGTGCGAACGTCATCGCGCTGACCCCGATCGCGGCATTCCGCCCGCGGCGCTGGCGCGGCGCGGTGCTCAAGGCCGACACCGAGGTCCGTTTCCAGGTGCTCGATCCCTACAAGCGGCCGGTCAGCGCCACTGCCGATTCACACGAAGTGCGCGACGTCGTCGAGGTCACCATCCGCGAGTCGCGCGACCGCACCGTCACCCTGCTGTTCGACCCGGAGCACAACCTGGAAGAGCGCATGCTGGCCGAGCAGTTCACCAGCGGCTGACCGCAAACGCAGGGTCGTCTCAGTAGGCGAGACGGGCGTACGGCATAATGCCGGCATGCCCGACCGTGACGCCGACCCCCTGATAGTCGCGATTTCCTCGCGCACCCTGTTCGACATGGAAGACAGCCATGCGCTGTTCGAGCGCGAGGGCATCGATGCCTATGCCGACTTCCAGCGTGCGCACGAGGACGATCTGCTGACGCCGGGTGTGGCTTTCCCACTGGTTCGCAAGCTGCTCGCGCTCAACGAGGGGGCGCCCGCGGAGGCGCCGCGGGTCGAGGTGATCCTGATCTCGCGCAATTCGGCCGACAGCGGCCTGCGTATTTTCAATTCGATCGCGCACCACGGGCTGGCGATCAAGCGCGCCGCCTTCAGCAACGGTGCGCCACCATTCCCCTACATCCGCCCGTTTGGTGCCGACCTGTTCCTGTCGGCCAACGCCGAAGACGTGCGCAATGCGCTGGCCGCGGGCGTCGCCGCGGCGACGCTGCTGCCGTCGCACGTCCCGCAACAGCGCCACGATCAGCTCCGCATTGCCTTCGACGGTGACGCCGTGATCTTCGACGACGAAGGTGAGCGGGTGTCACGCGAAGGCGGCCTGGCCGCGTTTGCGGAGCATGAGCGCAGTCACGCAGGCGAACCGTTGTCGGGTGGGCCGTTCCGCGGATTCCTGGACGCACTGCACCGGCTCCAGGAAGCTTTCCCGACCGGTCAGAACGCGCCGATCCGCACCGCACTGGTCACGGCACGCTCGGTACCGGCGCACGAACGTGTCATCCGCACGCTGCGTGAGTGGGGCATCCGGCTCGACGAAGCGCTGTTCCTGGGCGGTCGCGCCAAGGGGCCATTCCTGGAGGCCTTCGGGGCGGACATCTTCTTCGATGATTCCGAACACAACATCGTCTCGGCGCGCGACCATGTAGCCGCGGGACACGTTCCCCACGGCATCGCCAATCGCTGAGGGCTCAGGCGCCGCGGCGTCAGTCGGTTCGCTGCCGCGACGACGACAGGGGCAGCCGGATGTCGGCGAGCTTCCAGTGCATTCCCTGCCGTTGCAGGACGAACACCACCGGCTCCTTGTCGGCGGTCAGCACGGTGGCCGTGAATCGCGAGGGCGATTGGAAGCGGTAGCTCGCATCGCGCAGCGGATCGGGCGGTGGCTGGTGCGCATACGGATCCTCTTCACTGATGCCGCCTCCGCTGATGCGATGCAGCAGCCCGCGGCCTTCGAGGATCGCGCCGATCCCGGCAGGGGTCGCGATCGCGTCGACCATTCCGCCAGCGGCCTGGTTGGCCAGCCCAAGCGCGATGGCACCCAGTGCGCTGTCCTGAACATCGGCGCCGGCGCGCCGCGCCAGCGTGTCCTCGACCTGCGCCCGCAGGCTGCGTCGCAGCGTCGGGAAATCGACATGCTCCGCCAACGCGGCGCTGTCCTGCGACTGGATCGCTTCGCGAATCGCATTGATGGTCATGAAGGGGCCGGCCGCAATCCAGCCAAGCCAGGCAAGCAGGACCAGCAGCAGTAACGCGATCCACTTCTTCATGCGATGACCCCGGTCGAGGAGGGCACAGCATAGCCGTGCGGGTGGCTGTCGCGATGAAGGCCGGCGCAACGCATCGCCCGATGCTGCTGCAGGTCGAATGAGACGTTTCTCATTGAGACCGCTTTGGCCGGCTGTCACTTTGACGCCAGCCAGTCACAGCTCATGGAGGATCTGCGTGAAGGCAGAGGCAGAAGCAGTGCCCTTCGGAATGAAACCGCGGTGGCGTCGCGCGCCCAGGAAGAGCGTGCTCCTCGCGGTCGCTCTGATGACATCGGGCCGGGCGCTCGCCTCCGGCGGACTGGAAGACGCGATTGCGGACGTGATGGTCTGGGTCGTGATCGTGTTTGCGCCGATCCTGGCCGTGACGTTGTTCTGGGTCGTTCACGTGTGGCCAGAGCGCGTCGCGCACGCGCGCCATCATCCACAGAAGGACGCCATCCAGGCGCTGTGCCTGTTGTCGCTGGTATTCGGTGGGCTGCTCTGGCCGCTGGCCATGCTGTGGGCGTACATGAAGCCACTGCGCTTCCGGCTCGAGGGGGGCGGGGGCGTCGTCGAACCTGACGCACATCCTGCGGATACGCCGCCAGATCCGCATTTCGATGAAGCCGGCGACGCGCAGGCGGCCCGTGTCGATGAAGGCCTGATCGTGTTGCGACAACGCGTCGCGCTGCTGCAGGGGCGCCTGGACGCCCTCGTCGAACGCGACAGGTCGAACGCACAGAAGATGGGAACGCCTTGGAAATTCTGATTCTCGCGCTCTACAGCCTCGTCGTCTGGCTGGTCTTCATCAAGTTCCGGCTGCTGCCGTGGAACATCTACTCGCAGGTGGCGGTCGTGGTGATCGCTGTGTCCGGGATGGCCGCGACGATCCTGGTTCTCAACGTGGTTGCGCCGTCATCCAGTGACGTGCGCGTGCTCAACTACGCTGTTGAGGTGGTGCCGCGCGTGACCGGTCGCGTCGTTGAAGTTCCGATCGAAGGCAACCGCCTCTACAAGAAGGGGACGCCGATCCTGAGGATCGATCCCGAGCCGTTCGAACTGAAGGTCAGGGGGCTCGAGGCGAGCCTGGTCGGCGCGCAGGCGTCTGCCGCGCAACTTCACCAGGACCTGCTGGTGGCGCGCAACGCCACGCAATCGGCGAGGGCGCAGCTCGACCTGGCGAGGACGCGTCTGACACAGTCGCAGCGCCTTTCAACTGCTGGCGCAGGCGCGCATTACGACGTCGAGTCGTATCAGGCAGAGGTGTCGCGCCTGGAGCCCGCCCTCAAGGCTGCGATGACGGCCGAGGCGAGGATCCAGACCGGACTCGACGCCCTCGTCCGGGGTGAGCAATCCTCGGTGGCCGTGATCCGCGTGCAACTCGAGCAGGCCAGGTGGGAGCTGGCGCAGACCGTGGTTCGCGCGCCTGCCGATGGCTACGCGATCAACCTGCAGGTGCGCGTGGGGTCCTTCGCGGCGGCGCTGCCGCTGCGACCGGTGATGACCTTCGTCGAAGTCGAGCAGCAGGTGGTGGCGTTCTTCAACCAGAACGAGCTGATGAAGGTGGGGACCGGAAACGAAGTGGAGATTGTGCTGCCGACCTTGCCCGGCAAGGTCATCAAGGGCGAAGTCGACTCGATTGTGTGGGCGACCGGGCAGGGGCAGTTCCAGGCGTCCGGTGCGTTGCCGGACCTGCCGGCGGTGGCCGGGCCCGCGGCGGCGCCGCAGAAGTATGCGGTCAAGGTGCGCATCACCGATCCGGAGCGAAACTACCTCGCCATGGGTGCACGCGGCACCGGCGCGATCTACACGCCGCACGCCCGCGCCATCCATCTAATCAGGAAGGTCATCATCCGGGTCAACTCGATGACGAACTACCTCATCCTGAAACTGCATTGACGTGCGCATGACCGTGACCACACTTCGCTGGGCCGGCGCTCCCCGCATTGCGCTCCTGGCACCGCTCTGCGCGGCGCTGGCCTTCCTCCCGACTGGCTGCGCCAATCTTGCGGCGCCTTCCGATGATGAGATCCGGGAGCGCGCCCTGGGTGCCCTGGTGGTTCCGGCCGAATGGACGGCCGCGGCGCAGGCCAATGCCTTCCGTCCGCAATGGCTTGGCTTTGATGGTGATGGCGAGCTCCGGCAACTGGTCGATGAGGCAATCGCCCATAACCCGGACCTGCGGGTGGCGGGCAGCCGCCTGGAGCAGGCGCGCCTGCAGATGCGACTGGCCGGGGCTGACCTGTTGCCTGCCGTTACCCTCGGCGGCAAGTACGCGACCTCCCTGCAGCCGGCCAACGGCCTGGACATCAACGGTTACGGTGTGGTGCTCAACTGGGAGCTGGACCTGTGGGGGCGGGCGCGCGCCGAGAAGAAAGCAGGCGAAGCTGCCTATCGGTCTGCGGAAGCCGATTACGTCTATGCCCGCCAGTCGCTGGCGGCGATGACCGCGCGGGCCTGGTTGCTGGCCATCGAGGCAACCGGCCTGGCTGAACTGGCAACGCGTAACCGCGACGCGACGCGTACGCAAACCGAACTCGTGACCACTCGCGAGCGCGTCGGCAAGGTGTCCGGCCAGGACGTGGCCGTGGCCCGGGCGAAGGCGCAGACCTTCGAGGACGCCGCCTTCCAGGCCGAGCAGGGCCGGCAGCAGGCGCTGCGAACCCTCGAGACGCTGCTGGGCCGCTACCCGTCCGCATCGATTGCCGTTCCCTCGACGCTTCCCGGCAGCCTTGAGGCGGTCCCTGCCGGAGTGCCCGCGCAAGTGGTGGAGCGGCGCCCCGACCTGTTGGCCGCGCGCAAGCGCTTCGAGCAGGCGTACTTCAACCGCGAGGAGGCCAGGGGAGCAAGATTGCCGCGAGTTGCGCTCAATCTAGGCGCAGGGCACCTGACCTCGGACTACGTGCAGTTCAAGGATGGCCTCGCCTCGACCGTCTATCCGCTGGGCGGAACATTGGTGTGGCCGCTGTTCGACGCGGGCCGGCTGAAGACCAGGCTGGAAATCCGCGACGAACAGCAACGTGAAGCGTCCGCCGACTACGCCAGGACCATCCTGACGGCATTGGGCGAAGTCGAGAATGGGCTGGCCGCCGATACGCTGCTCGAACAACGCGAAGTGTCCCTGTCGCGGCAGGTCGAGGCATTGATGCAGGCGCTGGACGCGGCAAAGGTGCAGCTGCGCATCGGCAAGGTCGATCGTCACGAGCTGCTCGAGCGCCAGCTGTCGCTGGACTCGGCCAGGGTGGCGTTGATACGCGTAGCCACCGAACGGCGTACGCAGCGTGCCAACTTGCATCTGGCACTTGGCGGGGACTTTGGTGTTCTGGTGGAGGCCGCAGGGCGCGACCAGAACACGGGCAGGTGAGCGGCACTTCTGTCCGGCCTTGGCTGCCTGGCCCGTCACGGAGCCCGGACGGCAGCTGACGTCCCGCGCATAGGCGAACTGGTATAAGGGCCTGCAACCGAACCGTGCCTCCTTCGCCAACGCGCGACCGCGCCGTCGTGGCGCAGTTGGTCCGACTGCTGGCAGTCGTGGAGATGTGCAATGGCCAAGCGCCGTTCGTCCTTGATGGACCGATACCTCGACCCTGCCACCAGCCTGGCGGAGGTCCTGTTCGGCCTGATCATGACGCTGACGTTTACCCTCGGCGCCGGCATCATCATCGAGGACGAGGGGCGCGAAGGCGCACGCGAGCTGCTGATCGCGCTGATCGGCTGCAATCTCGCCTGGGGCATCATCGATGCGGCGATGTACCTGGTCGGCGTGTTGTTCGATCGTGGCCGCAAGCGGCGCCTGGCGCAGGCCGTGCGCGCGTCGGCCGACGACACGGCCGCGTGCGCGGTAGTGGCAGGTGAACTGGACGAGCTGCTTGCCGACGTCATGCCCGAAGGCGACAGGCAGACGCTTTATGCACGCATCACCAGTCACCTTCGCTCGAGAAGGGAAGGCGCGGTGACGTTGGACAGGTCCGACGTGCTCGGCGCCTTCACCAGCTTCTGGCTGGTCGTGCTGAGCAGCGTGCCCGCCGCGGTGCCATTCCTTCTGATCGACGATGCACGGTTGGCGTTGCGGGCATCCAACGCGGTGCTGCTGGTGCTGCTTTTCGCGACCGGCCACGCCTGGTCGCGCTATACCCTCGGCAAGCCGTGGCTGGTCGGGCTGTGTTTCCTGGTGGGCGGCGCGGCGCTGGTGGCGCTGGCCATCGCGCTTGGCGGTTAGGGCGCAACGCCGGTGAAAGCCCGGCTGCGATCATCGCAGCCGGGCCGTTGCCTCAGAAGCGCACCGCGCGCGCGCGAACCTCGAGCGCCGCGTTGCGAACCTGGTCCTGGAGCTGCAGGTGACGAAGCTCGAACGGCGCACCGTAGCCCTCCGGCAGCCGGATCGTGCCGAAGTCGAGCGCGAGCACGCCGCGACCGGGCTCGAACCATGCCGCGGAGTGACCTTGCGCAACCGGCCGCAGCGCGCGATCCGGCCCGGTGGCGTACAGCGTGGCGCGCACTTCATAGCGCCCCGCGGTGGTCGCCTGCAATGGCAGCTGCACGCGTCGATCGCCCCGGTTGGCAGCGTAGTCGCCCACCAGTCGTGCCGTCGGCTGCGTCACGGCGAAGGCGACGCGGGCGTCGCGCTGCACGCCGTGGCCGCTGGCGAACACCTGGAGCTCCCAGAGTCCCGGTGTACCCGACGCATCCTCCGGCAGTCGCACCTTGGCGCCGAAACCAGCACCACTGCGCTGCAGCCGAACCGCTCGACTGTTCCCGTCGGGCGAGACCAGCAGGGCCTCGGCTTGCGCCTGTTCGTCGCGGCCGGAACCGGTCATGGTGACGTCCAGCTTGACGCTGTCACCAGCCAGGGCATGCAGCCGGTCCGCCTGCGCGTGCAATGCGACGGGGCTGTCGGCCTCGAATACGTGAACCAGGTAGCGACCCTGCGCGGTGTCGGATTGCAGGCGGTATCGCCCGTTGCCGTTGTCGCCAGCCAGCCGCATCACGACGGTGCCGGTTGTTACCGCCATCCCCGCGCTGCGAAGTTGTGCCTCGCTGGCCATTGGCGCCAGCGACACTGCGCCCCCGTTTCCAATCAGCTGCAGATCGGCCGGCTGCATGGGCATGGCGCCATGGACTGGACTGACCCGGATCAACGCACCCGGCGCCGAGAGACTGACAGCAAACCCGCGCTTGAGCTGTGTCGCATCGACCGTTTGCCAGAACTCGCGGCTTTCGGCCTGGAACGGCGCGGGGTCGGACAACTCGATCCTCGGATCGAGCGCCCAGGCGAACTGGACCGGGGCGCGTTCGAACTGGCCGGACGGCGCGGGCAGCGCGACGAGGCGGCCGGGAATCTGATCGGACTCGCCGTGGGGAAGCAGCGGCTGCGCCGCGTTGGCCGCCACCGGGAGTGTCGATATGAGGGCCGCGGTCAGCGTTGAATGAATTGCTTTGCGCATGGCGGGCCTCACAGTTTCAGATCGTTGCGGAGGACGACGTCGAGCCCGAAGCAGGCACGGCGGCTCTGGTTGTGGCTGAGCGGTTCGCCGCCGGCCATGCGCGATTTGTCGGTGAACCACACGGTCCCCGCTGCCGACTGGCTACTGCAGTCCAGGAACCCGTCGGAACAACTTGAAAGCCAGTTCTGCGTGGTCTCCAGCGCGAGCGTCTCCTTGTATCCGCCGCACTGACTGTCCTTGTCGAACGGGGATGAGTCGACGTCGCTGCCGATCACGGTGCGAAAAGGTTTCGGCAGCGCCGGACGCCCCGCGGTTCCGTACAGGTTTGTCGCGTTGTAGGTGGCCATCCAGCTGACCTGCTGTTCGCGCACGGCATCGGTCTGATACCCCAACAGCCATCCGAGCGCCTTCTCGTAGACGTTTCCGTTCATCACCGAATCGGCCAACGGTGTGCCGGCCGAGGATGGGGCGATGGCATTCACCCGCACCAGCTTCTCTACGATCGCCGGGTAGCGGCTGTCGAGCGTCGGATTGGAGAGGATCCAGCGCATCATGTTGCCGCCGTGCGAGTGGGTCAGCACGATCAGGTGCGTGATCCGCTTGTCGCGAATGAAGGTGGTGAGCTGTTCGGCCAGGCAGCCGGCGGCGCGCGGATCATCCATGCGCTGGTTGAAGTCACAGTTGATAACGACGCTGTTGCCGGTATCTGCCAGGCCTTGTCGAACCGATTCGACGATCTCAGGCTGCCAGTAGTTCTGGTAAGCATCGGTCTGTAAGCCGGTGCCGTGTACGAAGGCGACTCCGGTGACGTCGGCCGCCATCGCCAAAGGCGATCCGACGGCGAATGACAATCCGCAAACAAGGTTTCGCAGAACAGGGTTTCGCATGCAATTGCTCCCGAGTGCGGCGGCCCGGCAGCAAGCGCAGGGCCGCGTTTCAAAGCGTGCCTGCGCCGTCCATCCTTAGACGCATCGGTGGTGAGCGTACGCACGCGCATGCGAGCGTCAAGCCGCAACGCATCATCACAGACGATGTCACAACTACGTGCTTTGCAGGCTCGTCAGGCAGCTGCTCGGGTACGCGCGACGCGCACGGGAACCACGTGCACCAGCAGCGCGACAACCGCGACGGAGGCGCCGAGCAGGAAGGCGAGATGACCGCCGCCGCGTTGCCACGCGAACGCCGCAAGGCCGGCGCCGGCGACGCCGCCGATACCACCGCTGAAGCCGTACAGCATTCCCTGCGCGGCGGCCATGTCGCGTCGCTCGGGAAAGATCTCGGCCATGCGCCGCATGCAGCCGGCATGGAAGGCGGCAAAGCTGAGGGCATGTCCGGTCTGTGCCAGCGCCATCCACGCGAAGGAACCGCCGAGCGTGGCGACCATGATCCAGCGCAACGCGGTGGCGATGAGGCACGCGGTCATCAGTCGTTGCGCACCGAAGCGCTGCACCAGCCGCGGTGCCTGCCAGAACATCAGGATCTCGCAGAGCACGCCGATCGCCCACAGCACGCCGACGGCAAAACCGTCGTGCCCCTGTGCCTGCAGGTGCAGGGTGAAGAACACGTAGAACGGACCGAAGCCCAGCTGCATCAGCATCGCGACCAGCAGCAGCCGGCGCACGCCTGGCCGGCGCCAGAGCGCCTGTTTCGGGACATCGGAGATGACGGCAGCAGGAATGGGGTGGTCGCCGCGATGCAACCACGAAGCCGCGACTGTCAGCAGCAGCCATGGCAACGTCAGCCAGACGAAGGTGTCGTTGCCGAAACGATCCAGCAGCCAGCCGTAACTGCCTGCGACGAGCAGGAAACCGATCGACCCCCACATGCGGATGCGGCCGTAGTCGTGATTGCGCTGGCCCAGCGCCGACAGTGTCATCGCTTCGAACTGCGGCATCACCGCATTGAAGAAGATGCCGAACCAGGCCATGGTCACGAACAGCATCGGCCCGGTATCGAAGCCGGCGAATGCGAAGAACCCGAGCAGGGACAGGACGCAGCCGGCGACAAGCCAATGGCCGGGGGTGGGGCTGCGTGCGCTCATGCGCGCCCACGTCGGCGGCGCAATGATGCGCCCGCCATACCACAGCGCCAGCATCGCGCCGACCGCGTAACCGCCATGGCCGTTGGCCACCACCCAGCGGCCGATGTAGGGCGTGTAGGCCCCGAGGGCGCCGTAGTAACCCAGGTAGAACAGCGCGTAGCGGCGGAAATCAGCGGGGGGCAATGCTCAGAACTCCAGGTCCAGCGCCGCGCACAGGTAATCGGTGAATGGCGCCAGTCCCTGCAGATCGGTTTCCAGTGTCTTCAGCAGGCGCGGACCGGTCATAGTGGCGTCCTCGATCGCGCGCAGCGCGACGAAGTTCTTGCGCTTGAGGTCTTCGGCGAACTCGAAGTCGTCAGGGAAGCCGCGCGGCATCCGGGTCAGCACTTCGCTGTCGTCCAGATCGAAGCGCCGGCGGAACTTGCTTGCATGCGCCGCCGCCTTCCAGCTGCCTGGATTGTCGAGAATGAAATGGCGGACGCGGCGCAGGCTGTCGGGCTGCGGGTGCCAGATGCCGGAGGCGATGAAGCAGTTGCCCGGCTGCAGGTGCAGGTAGAACGACGGCGCCTCGACCTGGCGACCGCGCTCGTGGAACAGGCGCGCGCCCTGCCAGTTCTTGTACGGCGTCTTGTCATTGGCGAAACGGGTGTCGCGATGAATGCGGAACAGCGAGCTGCCCACGCCCTTGGGCTCGGACCGGTAGTGGCTGCTGACACCGGCGAGGACAGGTTGCAAATCGGTCAGCAGCCGCTGGAACGGCTCGCGCACGTGGCTGTCGTAATCGCCCTTGTGCGCATGGAACCATTCGCGGTCGTTGTTGCGTGCAAGGCCGCGCAGAAACTTGAAGCTGGCGTCGGAGAAGTACTGGCTCATGGGGGATTCCGGACTCAGGTCAGGCTGGCGGCGACGTCGCCACCCCAGGCCTCCAGCTGATCAAGCAGGGCCAGCTTGTCGGGGGCAGCGGCGTGGAGGGTGCGCAGTTCGGCGATCTCGGCGCCGAAGCGGTCGAACGTGTACTCGGCCAAACCGGCGTCGGTGTAGAGGCGCTGGCGGCGAAAGTCATCCCAGCGCACGCGCTCTTCGGCCGCAAGGGTGTGCGGCCAGTTGCGGGCCCGGTAGCGGAACAGGATGCCGGGCAGGCGCGCGTCGCGGAAACCGACCTCACACTGACCCAGTGCTTCGGGCGGTGTGGTGCGGACCTGCGCGAACAGGCGCTTGTCGCCGTCGCCGATGAAGCCGTTGTACAGGGAGGCATCGAGGTCGGGGACGGCATGCTCGCGCTCGCGCGCGAAGACCTGGCGGACCTTCTCGACCAGCGCCGGTCCCGCGTCGCGGATGCGTGCGGCGCGCCGTTCGGTTTCGGCCGGGTCTATGCGCAGCCGCTCGAAGTCGGGCGCGCGCAGGTGGTCCCATGCCACCAGCGCCGGACTGCGGTTGCTGTGCACTTCCTTCAGGGCAACACGCTCCTCACCCTCCGCGAGGTCAGCCGTGCGCACGTACAGGCGCGCGGCGATCGCCTCGGCGTCCAGGCGCAGCAACGGCTCCGGGTCCTGGGCGAGATCGAACACGATCACGCGGCTGTCGATATGCGGGTGCCGTGCGATCGGCAGCACCGCGGCCGAGCACAGGCGGCTCGCCGGAAAACGCTGCGAAACATTCAGCAGCGGGGTCATTGCGACCACGTCCATCAGGCTCGCCGCGTAGCGCTTGTCGCGCAGGCGCAGGGCGTAGTCCCACAGGCGAGGTTGCGCAGCCTTGAGCTTGCGCGCCAGGCCAATCAGCGCGCGTACGTCGGACAGCGCTTCGTGGGCGTCGCCTTCGCGTACGCCGTTGGCTTGCGCCAGGTGTTCCAGGCGGAACGAGGTGGTTCCGTCCTCGCGCTTGGGCCAGATCAGGCCTTCCGGGCGCAGGGCATGGGCGAGGCGCAGCACGTCGAGCAGGTCCCAGCGCGAATTGCCACCGCGCCACTCGCGTTCGTAGGCGTCGAAGAAATTGCGGAAGAAGCCGTAGCGGACGAACTCGTCGTCGAAGCGCAGCGAGTTGTAGCCAAGGCTGCAGGTTTCCGGCCGCGCCATCTCCTCGAAGATGCGGGCGAACGCGCTGGCCTCGTTCACGCCCTCGCGCATGGCGTGCTGCGGCGTGATGCCGGTGACCATGGTCGCGCCGGGCGAGGGCAGCAGGTCGTCGGCAGGCTGGACGAAGAAGCTGATCGGTTCCTCGATCTGGTTCAGCTCGGCATCGGTGCGGATCGCCGCGAACTGGGCAATGCGCGAGGTGCGCGGGTCGGCGCCGAAGGTTTCGAGGTCGTAGAAGAGAAAGCTGGCAGGCATGGGCGGTGGCGGACTCAGGCGCCCGGCAACACGTCGAGCCGCTCGCGCACGCTCGCGTCGACCACGGCCCAGTCGAGCGTGTCGAGCGAGCGGTGCCCGCGCGTGAGGTCCACCAGCAACTCGCGCTGCTGGCGTCCACGCTCGTAGGCGGTGGCGTAGGGCATGCGCTGGAAGGTGACCATGGAATAGCGCGGCATGAAGCGGTCGGGATGGCGGTCGGCCAGTGCGCGCTCGAGGGCGCGCTGCAGCAGGTAATCGTCGTCGTCGACGCGGTCGCGCATCTCCAGGTAGTTCTCCAGCGCCATCGCCTGGATCGCACGGGCGTTGGGCAGGCGCTCGGCCTGGAACGCGGCGAAGGCCGCGGCACGGTCGGGCGTGGCGTCGAGGTGCTCGGCCAGGGCCACGCAATCCTCGAACGCGCAGTTCATGCCCTGGCCGTGGAACGGCACCATGGCGTGGGCGGCGTCGCCGAGCAGCACGGCGCGATCGTCCAGGTGCCAGCGATCGAGATAGAGCGTGGCCAGCAGGCCGGCCGGGTTGCGATCGAAGTCCAGTTCCAGGTTCGGGATCAGTGCCAGTGCGTCGGCGAAGTCACGTTGGAACAGGGCGCGTGCTTCGGCGCCGTTGCGGATGGTGGCGAAGCTCGGATCGCCTTCGTTCGGCAGGAACAGCGTCACGGTGAAGGTGCGCTCGTCGTTGGGCAGGGCGATGCACATGTAGCGCCCGCGCGGCCAGATGTGCAGCGCGTTGGGCTCGATGCTGAAGCTGCCGTCGGGCGCGGGCGGAATCTCGAGCTCCTTGTAGGAGTGGCCGAGGAACTCGGTGCGCTCCCCGAGATCGGCCTGGGTGGCCATGGTCGCGCGCAGTGCCGAGCCCGCACCGTCGGCGCCCACCAACGATTCGAATGCGGCCTCGTGCGTGCTGCCATCGCGCGGGTCGGTGAAGCGGGCGATGCGCGCGTCGAAGTCGACGGAAGACAGGCCGCGATCGAAGTGCAGGCGCGCGCCGGCGCGCTCGGCGATATCGAGCAGGATCACGTTGAGCTCGCCGCGATGCACCGACCAGATCACCTCGCTGTCGTCGCGACCGTAGCGCTGCAGGTCGGTGCGGCCATCAAGGAAGTGGACCATGCGTCCGCGCATCATCACCGCGTGCTGCATCACTTCATCGTCGGCGCCGGCCAGGCGCAGGGCATGGCGGCCGCGCTCGGCCAGGGCCAGGTTGATCGAGCGACCGCCCTGGTAGCCTTTCAGTCGCGGATCGCCGCGCTTCTCGAACACGTCGACACGCCAGCCGCGCTGCACCAGCAGCGTGGCGAGCACGGCGCCGGCCAGGCCGGCGCCGATGAGGGTGATGTGCTTGGAGGTGTCGTTGCTCAAACAGGTCACCAGTGCTGGGCTGCGGTCTGCCTCTTCCACGTGGAAGAGGGCTCAATGTCGATCGTGGTTCAGGCCTGGTCGCGCCAGGCTTCCGCGGTGCGCACGAACCGCAGCACATCGCTGTAGCGGTTGTAGAGCGGGGCGGGGGAGATGCGGATCACGTCGGGCTCGCGCCAGTCGCCGAGCACGCCGTTGCGGGCCAGGTACTCGAACAGGTCGCGACCGCGCTCGCGGCCACCGACCACGCGCAGCGACAGCTGGCAGCCGCGTCGTTCCGGTTGCGACGGCGTGACCACCTGCAGCGTGTCGGCCAGGCGCAGCCTGATCAGCGCTTCCAGATATCCGGTGATCTTCAGCGACTTGGCCCGCAGGGCGGGCATGCCGGCCTGGTCGTACAGCTCCAGCGACGCGCGCAGCGGGGCCAGGCCGAGGATCGGCGGATTGCTCAGCTGCCAGCCTTCGGCGCCCGGCGTCGGCACGAACTGCGGGCCCATGCGGAAGCGCGTGTCGGCTTCATGGCCCCACCAGCCGGCGAAGCGCGGACGGTCGCTGCTGGCATGGCGCTCATGGACGAAGCAGCCGGCCACCGCGCCCGGGCCACTGTTGAGGTACTTGTAGTGGCACCAGACGGCGAAATCGACGCCGCTGTCGTGCAGGGCCAGCTCGAGATTGCCGACACCGTGGGCGAGGTCGAAGCCGCAGACGGCGCCCTGCGCATGGGCCAGTCGCGCAATGGCCGGCAGGTCGAAGGCCTGCCCGGTGCGGTATTGCACGCCGGGCCACAGCACCAGCGCCAGGCGCGGGCCGTGCTCGGCGATGGCGCGTTCGATCGCTTCCATCGAAATGGTGCCGTCGGCTTCGTCGGCTTCCAGCTCGATCAGGTCGGTGGCCGGGTCGAAACCGTGGAAGCCGATCTGCGACGCCACGGCATGGCGGTCGGATGGAAACGCGCCGGCCTCGATCAGGATCGCCGGACGCTCGCGCGTGGGGCGGTAGAAGCTGACCATCATCAGGTGCAGGTTGACGGTCAGCGTGTTCATCGCGACCACTTCGACCGGCTTGGCGCCGACGAGGCGGGCCAGCGATTCGCGCACCAGCTGGTGGTACGCCATCCATTGGGCGTCGCCAGTGAAATGGCCTTCGACGGCTTCAGCCGCCCACTTGTCGAGCACTTCTTCGACATGGCGGCGTGCGCCGCGCGGCTGCAGGCCCAATGAATTGCCGACGAAGTAGGCCTGGTCGGCGCCGTCGTGCTGCGGGATCAGGAATTGCGCGCGCATCTCGCGCAGCGCGTCGGCGGCGTCGAGGGCCTGGGCGTATGCGTCGGTGTAGAGGTCTTGCGGCGTGGTCACTTGAGTAAAACCTTCGAGAGTAACTAGACCGGGTAAGGCCGCAGGCCGCACCCGGGGATTGCGCTTCGGTCACCCGGGTGCGCTGCACTTACCCGGGCTACGTTGGATTGCATTGCCTTACGTGAACCGTGCCTTCGACAGCCCCAGCCATTCCAGCGCGGTGCCGTGGTAAAGGCGCGCCTGCTCCGTCTCCGTCAGCGTCAGCGCTGCAATTCCGGCACCGGGCTCCTGTTCGCCGAGCGGGAACGGATAGTCGGTGCCGAGCATCACCCGGTCGACGCCGCAGGTGTCGAGCAGATACCGCAGCGCACGCGGGTCGGCCACCCACGAATCAAAGAACAGCTGGTCCAGGTACTCGCGCGGATTGCGCGGATTGTCGGTCGCGACCAGGTCCGGCCGCATGTTGAAGCCATGTTCAATGCGGCCGATGGTGTACGGGAAGCTGCCGCCGCCGTGGGCCATGCAGACCTTCAGGTTGGGGATGCGCTCGAGCACGCCCCCGAACACCAGGCAGCAGGCCGCGCGCGACTGTTCTGCCGGCATGCCGACCAGCCATGGCAGCCAGTACTTGGGCATCGTCGCCGCGCCCATCATGTCCCATGGGTGCACGAGGATCGCCGCGCCGAGTTCGCCGGCGGCCTGGAAGAAGTCGAACAGCTCCGGCGCGTCCAGGTTCCAGTCGTTGATGTGGCTGCCGATCTGCACACCCTGCAGGCCGAGCTGGTCCATGCAGCGCTCGAGCTCCTGGATCGCCAGCCGCGGCGACTGCATCGGCACCGTGCCGATGCCGGCGTAGTGACGCGGGTAATCGCGGCAGGCCTGGGCCATGTGCTCGTTGAGCGCCTGGTGCAGCTCCAGCGCGTGATGCGGCTTGGCCCAGTAGCTGAACATCACCGGCACGGTGCTGATCACCTGCACCTGCACGCCAAAACGGGCGTAGTCGTCGATGCGCTCCTGCGGGTCCCAGGTCTTGGACCAGACCTCGCGGAAGAACTTGCCGTCCTTGTAGATGCGGTGACGCCCGTCCTCGGTGTGGTGGATTACCGGGAAACGGTCGTCGCCGTACTTGCGCGCCAGGTTGGGCCAGTCGCGCGGCAGGTAATGGGCGTGCGTGTCGATCTTCAGCATGCGGGGCTCAGGTGTCTGGCATGACGTACTTGGCCGGAGCCGGGTTGACGTGTCCGCACTGCTTGCAGGTGCGATGCTCGCGCGACGAATAGAAGTGGTCGAACACCGGCGGGAAATCGGTCTCGATGTTCTTCAGCGGAAAGAACTCTTCGTAGAGCTTGTGGTTGCACTGCTCGCAGAACCACATCAACCCGTCGAGCTCGTGCGGCAGACGACGGCGCTCGATCACCAGGCCGACCGAGTCGGGCATGCGCTGCGGCGAGTGCGGCACGCGCGGCGGCAACAGGAAGGTTTCGCCGGCGCGAATCGGGATGTCGCGGACGGCACCGTCCTCCTGGATGCGCAGCACCATCTCGCCCTCGAGCTGGTAGAACCACTCGGCGCCTTCGTCCCAGTGGTAGTCGGTGCGCTGGTTCGGACCGCCGACCACCATGACGATGAAATCGCCCAGGAACACCACCTTGTTGCCGACCGGCGGCTTGAGCAGGTGGCGGTGCTCTTCGATCCAGGCCTGGAGGTTGATCGGGTTGGGCAGCATGGCTTCGTTCACTCTCCTGCAGGCGCGGCGGGGAAGGCGGCGACGCACTTGAGCTCGATCGCGATCGGCGTCGGCAAGGCGGTGATGCCGAGCGTGGTCCGGCACGGCGCGCTGTCGATGTCCGGGAAGTACTCGGCCCAGACGGCGTTGTAGGCCTTGAAGTCGTGCGCCATGTCGGTCAGGTAGACGGTGACGTCGACCAGGTCCTCCCAGCGCGCGCCGCTGGCTTCGAGCACGGTGTGCACGTTGGCGAACACCGCGCGCGTTTGCGCATCGATGTCGTAGCTGATGAGGTTGCCGTCGGCGTCATGGACGTTGCCGACGATGGCGTTGCTGGCCGGATCGCGCGGTCCGATGCCGGACAGGAACAGCAGGTCACCGACCCGGCGCGCGTGCGGGTACGAACCGACCGGTCGCGGCGCGGCACTGGCTTGGACGGCATCGCTCATCGCGGCGAATCTCCCTTGAACGCATTCACCCGCGCCACCGCATCCTTGTACAGGCCATCGAGCGCCTCGAAGCTGTCGACGTTGACCGCCATGTCATGAACCAGGCCATTGCGCAGGCTGTAGACCCAACCGTGCACCGACAGATCCTGCCCGCGCGTCCACGCATCGCGGACGATCGTGGTCAGGCAGACGTTCTGCACCTGCTCGATCACGTTGAGCTCGCACAGGCGGTCATGGCGCTCGCTTTCGTCGGCATGCGCGATGCAGTCGCAGTGCTTGTCGGCGACGTCGGTGACATGGCGCAGCCAGTTGTCAGCCAGGCCCACCCGCTTGCCGTGCAGTGCCGCATCCACGCCGCCGCAGCCGTAGTGGCCGACCACGAGAATGCGCTTGACCTTCAGTACGTCGACGGCGAACTGGATCACCGACAGGCAGTTGAGGTCGGTGTGCACCACGACATTGGCGATGTTGCGGTGGACGAAGACCTCGCCCGGTGCCATGTCGATGATCTGGTTGGCCGGCACGCGCGAGTCCGAGCAGCCGATCCACAGGTATTCGGGCGCCTGCTGCTTGGCCAGTCGCTTGAAGAACTCCGGATCCTCGCGGTTGATCCGTTCGGACCATTCGCGGTTCTTTTCCAGCAGGTCGGCGAGGGGGCTTGTGCTCATTGCTTCCATCCCAGGTGCAGTCCGACGTTCTTGGCGTCGGTGAAGAAACGCATGGCCTCGAAACCGCCCTCGCGGCCCAGGCCGGAGGCGCCGCTGCCGCCGAAGGGCGTGCGCAGGTCGCGTTGCAGCCACGTATTGACCCAGACCATGCCGGCGCGCAATTGCGCGGCGAAGTGGTGGGCGCGGTTGAGGTCGCAAGTCCAGACCGATGCGGCCAGTCCGTAATCGCCGGCATTGGCCAAGGCCAGCGCTTCGGCGTCGGTGTCGAACGGTTGCAGGGTCACGACCGGGCCAAAGATCTCGTCGCGGTTGCTGGCGCAATCCGGGCCGAGGCCGTCGATCACGGTCGGCGTGACGAACCAGCCGGGACGATCGAGCGCGTTGCCGCCGCACAGGATCTGGCCGCCTTCGTCGCGTGCGCGCTGCAGCGCCGCCATGACCTTGTCGAAGTGCGCCTGCGAGACCAGCGGGCCGAGCTGGTTGTCCTCGTCGATCGGGTCGCCGACGCGCAGGCCGGTGGCGCGCTCAACCAATGTGTCGCGGAACTCGCGGTAGATGCTGCGCTCGACCAGCATGCGCGAACCGCACAGGCAGATCTGCCCGGAGTTCTGGAATGCCGAGCGCACCAGGGTGTCGAGGTGATCGCGCCAGTCGCTGTCAGCGAACACCAGGGTCGGATTCTTGCCGCCAAGCTCCAGCGAAACCTTCTTCAGCAACGGGCCGGCCATCCCGGCGATGCGGCGGCCGACTGCGGTGCTGCCGGTGAACGACACGGCTTTGATGCGCGGGTCGGTCACCAGCGGTTCGCCCACCTCGGGGCCCAGGCCGTGCACGATGTTGAGCACGCCCTTGGGGAAACCGATCTGCGCGGCCAGGTCGCCGAGCATTGTCGCCGTGAGTGGGGTGACCTCGGATGGCTTGGCAACCACCGTGTTGCCGGCGGCAAGCGCTGGCGCGATCTTCCAGGTGAACAGATACAGCGGAAGATTCCACGGCGAGATCGTCGCAACCACGCCGAGCGGTTGGCGCAGCGTGTAGTTCAGACCGGCCTGGCCGTGGTGCGATTCGCTGGCGAACTGGGTCGCGGCGTGGGCGAAGAAGCGCAGGTTGCTGATCGCGCGCGGGATCTCCGCTTCGCGTGCCAGGCGGATGGGTTTGCCGCTGTCGCGAGACTCGGCATGGGCGAAATCGTCGAGCTTGGCCTCCAGCGCATCGGCCAGCTTCTCCAGCCAGCGTGCGCGCTCGCTGTTTGGCAGGGCCGACCAGGCGGGGAAGGCCGCCTCCGCGGCGGCAATGGCTGCCTCGACGTCCGCTGCATCGCCCTGGGCGACTTCGGCGAAGGGTTTGCCATTGGACGGGTCGATGACTTCGAGCCAGCGGCCCGATGCGGGCTCGCGGGATTGGCCGGCGATGAAGTGGCAAAGGCGCATGGGCCTAGCTTAACAGTGCGGCTTGGCCGTGCCTGTGCGTATGTTTCGCGCGGCCGGCCCTACAGCGACCGCGTCCGCCCGCCATCCACCGGCAGATTCACCCCGGTGATATACGACGCCGCCGGCGAGCACAGGAACGCAATCGCCGCCGCCGTCTCCTGCGGCCGCGCAAAGCGACGCATCGGGATCTCCGAGACCATCTTCTCGAACACGTCCTCGCGGCTGCGCCCGGTCTTGTTCGCGGTGTTGTCGATGATCTGCTCGATCCGCGGCGTCTCGGTCGAACCGGGCAGTACGTTGTTGACGGTGATGCCCTTGGCGGCGACTTCGGTGGCCAGCGTCTTGGCCCAGGACGCCACCGCCCAGCGCGTGGTGTTGGACACGCCCAGGCCCTGCAGCGGCTCCTTCACCGAGGTCGAGATCACGTTGACGATGCGGCCGTAGCCGTCGCGCTCCATGCCCGGGATCACCGCTTCGGCGAGCACGTGGTTGGCGATGAGGTGCTGGCGGTAGGCGGCCTCGAATGCGGCGATGTCGGCGCCACGCACCGGTCCCGGCGGCGGACCGCCGGTGTTGTTCACGAGGATGTGCACCGGCTGCGCGTTGACCAATGCTTCGACCTTGGCGCGCAGGCTGTCGGTGTCGGCGCTGTCGACGGCGATCCAGCCATGGACCTGGCCAGGTGCTGTCGGCAACTGTCCGGCCGCTTCGCGCAGTCGTTCCTCGCGCCGGGCCAGCAGGGTGACATTGGCGCCCAGTTCGGCCAGCGCCTTGGCAGTCGACAGCCCGATGCCCTGGCTGGCGCCGCAGACGAGGGCATGCTTGCCGCTCAGGTCCAGA
Source organism: Lysobacter sp. (assembly GCA_036524915.1). Classification (GTDB taxonomy): domain Bacteria; phylum Pseudomonadota; class Gammaproteobacteria; order Xanthomonadales; family Xanthomonadaceae; genus Lysobacter_J. The sequence goes on from DATDBI010000199.1 coordinate 21,503, forward strand.
TCCATGTCTCAGTCTCCGTTGTGTTCGTTCATGCGCTCGCGCATCAGCGTCGCGACTTCGCGGCCGCCTTCGCGCGGGCTGGCATCAAGCTGGGCGATGACCGACTCGCGATTGGCGAGCGGGTGGTTCTGGCTGAGCTTGAACTTCAGCGTGATCTGCTCGGCGACGAAGCGGAAGCCGATGATGCCGCGCAGCTGGCTGCGGTGATCGTCGCGTTCCAGCTCGAATCGCCAGTCCTGGCCGACGCTGGCCTCGTACTCACGGCTCAGGCCATCGACGACCATCGCCAGCGAGGCCTCATCGGTGAACGTGGTCAGGGCGCCGCGAAGGTGGGCGGTCGCGTAGTTCCAGGTCGGAACGCGGGCCTCTTCCTCCTTGTCGGGATACCAGGACGGCGAGACGTAGGCGTGCGGGCCGTGCAAGATCGCCAGCGCCGGGCCCGAGTGCCGCGCCTGCGGGTTGGGCCTGGCCCAGTGTCCGATCAGTTCGACGCGCTCGCCGTCGCGGCGATACAGTACCGGCAGATGGGTGACGGTCGGTTCACCGTCCTGCACCGTGACCAGCGTGATGAAGCGGTCGCGCTGTGCCAGCCAGTCGAGTGCCTGCAGGTCGGTTTCGGCGAAGGCGCGTGGCAGGTACATGCGGTCTCCGGTTGTTCGCGATCAGCGCCGCGACGGAAGCTGCCGCACCATCTGCGCGCGCAGCAATTCGTCATCCTCGCCGCTGGGCGGAACCAGCTCGTCGAGCGCGAAGCCGCGGGTGTGGGCATCGTCTTCGTCGAGGCCGTCGAGGGAGACGAACTCGGCGTCCATCAGCGCGGCGCGGGCAGTGTCTTCGCTGTCGTAGGGCTGGCTGACGCCATCACTGTCAAGCACTTCGGCCGTGCCGGCATCGAGGATGCGCAGGCGCGCCCAGATCAGGGTGCGGCCAATCGTCGCCAGCCACCATTGGTCGTTGTAGCTCATCCGATCACCATCGAAAGCAGCCAGAGGAGAGCAGCGCAGACCAGGCCGGCGATGATCGTCAGCAACGAGATCCGCGCCGGATTGGCCAGGCCATCGAGATTGCCGTCGGCCACCGACAGGTAGCCACGGCGCAGCAGCCAGCCCCAGGCCGAGGGACGGGCGAACGCGCCTTCACCCAGCTGCGCCTGCAGCTGCGGGTGGCGGTCGCGGATATGCACCAGCGACAGCGGCCAGAAGATCACGAACGCACAGAAACCGGCGATGGCGACGGCGACGAAGAGCAGCGCGAGGAACAGGATCATGTGTTTCCTTGAGCGTCATTCCCGCCTGCGGGGAATGACAGTGGATCAGTACTCTGCCTGGCCTGGTGCGCGCGGGTAGGGGATCGCATCGCGGATGTTGCTCAGGCCGCAGACGTAGACCACCAGGCGCTCGAAGCCCAGGCCGAAGCCCGCGTGCGGCACCGTGCCGTAACGACGGAAGTCGCGGTACCAGCCGTAGTGCGACGAATCCAGGCCGAACTGCGCCATGCGCGCGTCGAGCATGTCCAGGCGCTCTTCGCGCTGGCTGCCGCCGATGATCTCGCCGATGCCAGGCGCCAGCACGTCCATCGCCGCGACGGTCTTGCCGTCGTCGTTGAGGCGCATGTAGAAGGCCTTGATGTGCTCGGGGTAGTTGGTCACCACCACCGGGCGGCCGACGTGTTCCTCGGTCAGCCAGCGCTCGTGCTCGGTCTGCAGGTCCAGGCCCCATTCGACC
>DATDBI010000200.1:0-2419 GCA_036524915.1 Lysobacter sp.
GCACTGCCCCCGCAACGGTAAGCGAGTACAAGCGCTGCATCCGCCACTGTGCATGTCACGGGAAGGCGCGGCGCCGGAGAGCACACAGCCTCCACTCGCGAGTCCGGAGACCGGCCTGGAAGCAGGGTCACGCGCCTGACAACAGGCCGTGCCCACCCCTGGTTGCGATGCGGAGGGCATCGCGGCGGCGACGTTGGCGCCGTGCGCCCACACCGCAGCCTCGTGCGCTCTCCTTCGCGACTTCCCCAGTTGCCCGTCACGGCCCTGCCGTGCGTTGGAGAACCCTTGATGCAATTGCGTAACCCGATGTCGATGGCAGTGCACCTCGCCGTCGCGTGCCTGCTCGCCGCACCCGCGCTCGCCCACGCGCAGGACACCGCTGGCGCCACCGACCTCGACCAGGTCATCGTCACCGCCAACCGCACTGCGATCAGCGTCAACGACGCACTCGCCCCGGTGGAAGTCATCGATGCCGAACAGATCCGCCTCAGCCAGGCGCGCTCGCTGCCCGACCTGCTGCGTGGCCGCGCCGGCATCTCGATGTCCAACCAGGGTGGACAGGGCAAGTTGACCACGCTGTTCCTGCGCGGCGCCGAATCCGACCACGTGCTGGTGCTGGTCGACGGCATCCGCGTGGGCTCGGCCACCTCCGGCCTGACCGCGTTCCAGGACCTGCCGATCGAGATGATCGAGCGCGTCGAGATCGTCCGCGGCCCGCGCTCGAGCCTCTACGGCGCCGACGCCATCGGCGGCGTGATCCAGGTGTTCACCCGCCGCGACAAGCACGCCTTCGCGCCGCGCGTGCGCCTGGACGGCGGCAGCAACGACACCCTCGGCTACGGCGTCGGCTTCGGCGGCGGCACCGACCGCGGCTGGTTCGGTGCCGACTACCAGCACACCCGCACCAGCGGTATCAACGCCTGCAACGGCTTCTTCGACCCGGCCACGTTCGACGGTGCCGGCTGCTTCATCGCGCTCGACTCGCAACCTGATCGCGACGGTTACGAGAAGGACGCGCTGTCGCTGCGCGGTGGCATCAACCTGGGCGAGCAGTGGACGCTGGAAGGCCATGCCCTGCGCAACGAGGGCGACAACGAATTCGACGGTGACTTCACCGACCGTGCCGAAACCGTCCAGCAGGTCATCGGCGGCAAGCTGCGCTGGCACCCGTCCGACCGCGTCGACCTGCACCTGACTGCCGGCCGCAACGTCGACTCGTCCGACAATTTCCTCGGCGATACCTACCTCGACTTCTTCAGCACCAACCGCGACAGCGCCACGCTGCAGGGCGACTTCGGCCTGGCTGCCAACCAGCTGGTGAGCGTCGGCCTGGACTGGCTCAACGACAGCGTCGAGAGCACCACGCCGTACGACGAGGACGAGCGCGACAACAAGGCCGCCTTCGTCCAGTACCAGGGCAAGTTCGGCGCGCAGTCGCTCGAGGCCAGCGTGCGCCGCGACGACAACGAGCAGTTTGGCGGCCACACCACCGGCGGCGCCGCCTGGGGCCTGGTGTTCGCGCAGAACTGGCGCGTCACCGCAGGCTACGGCAGCGCGTTCAAGGCGCCCACCTTCAACGAGCTGTACTACCCGTTCTTCGGCAATCCCAACCTGCGCCCGGAAGACTCGGAGACGTGGGAACTCGGCCTGGCCTACCAGGGTGACGGCTTCAACGTCCACCTCGACACGTTCAGCACCGACGTCGACGACCTGATCGCGTTCGATTCGGCGATCAACCTGCCCAACAACGTCGACAAGGCACGCATGCAGGGTGCCGAACTGTCGGCCGACGCCACGATCGCCGACTGGACGTTCAACGGTGCGATCAGCTACCTCGATACCGAGAACCGCAGTGGCTTCTACGAGGGCAACGACCTTGCCCGCCGCGCGAAGAACAGCGCCCGCCTCGATGTCGACCGCGCCTTCGGTGCGTTCCGCATCGGCGTGACGGCGGTCGGCGAAGGCTCACGCTATGACGACGTCGCCAACTTCCGCCGTCTGGGCGGCTACGGCACGCTCGACCTGCGCGCCGAGTACGCACTCACCCGCGACCTGACCCTGCAGGCGCGCGTGGCGAACGTGTTCGATCGCGATTACGAGACGGTGGCGTTCTACAACCAGCCTGGCCGCGAGTGGTTCCTGACGCTGCGCTATGCGCCGGTGAACTGAGCACTGCAGCCATGCAAACGAGGGCCCGGCATTGCCGGGCCCTTTTTTTTGGCTCCTCTCCCAACTGAGGGAGAGGGGTGAGGGTGAAGGCTGCTCCGCGTGTGGGGTCCAGTGTCTGCGTGGGGAGGGGGTGGGGTGTATTCCGCGAACCTCCGCTTCGCTCCGTTAACTGTTCGCGAAATACACCCCACCCCCTCCTTGCGAACGCTGCAGTTGTTTCATTGACTTCGCGTGCAGGTTCCCCGCGATG
>DATDBI010000201.1:0-36774 GCA_036524915.1 Lysobacter sp.
GAGGGTGACTGGTCTTGATTACTTCCGGCACTCAGTCCGGATGCCGACGCTCGGCGATCCTGTGCGCCGCGCCAGCACCGGACCGGTGAGGCATTACCGGTACAATTCGCGGTCTTCCGCGCGAGATTTCCCCCGATGAGCACGATGGACTACAGCAAGGCACGCGAACTGATGGTCGAGCAGCAGGTACGTCCGTGGGACGTGCTCGATCCGCGCGTGCTCGACGTGCTGGCAACGCTGCCTCGCGAGGCGTTCGTCCCGGCCGAGCACACCAGGCTGGCCTATGCCGACCTGCCCCTGCCGCTGGCCCATGGCGAATTCATGCTCAAGCCGGTGGTCGAAGGCCGTGCCCTGCAGGCGCTGGCGCTGGATCCGGGCGATGACGTGCTCGAGATCGGCACCGGCAGCGGCTTCCTGACGGCCTGCATCGGCCGCCTGGCCCGGGAAGTGGTCAGCATCGAACGCCACGCCGACCTCGCCGACGCCGCGCGCACCGTGCTGGCCGCGCAGGGCGTCGACAATGCCCGGGGCATCACCGCCGATGCCTTCAGCTGGACGCCGGATCGCCGCTTCAGCGCGATCTGCGTCACCGGCGCCGTCGACACCATCCCGCAGCACTTCATCGACTGGCTGCAGCCGGACGGCCGACTGTTCGTCGTGCGCGGCCGCTCGCCGGTGATGGAAGCGGTGCTGCTGCGCAACGATGTCAACGCTTCGCGCATCCAATCGTTGTTCGAAACCGATCTTCCCTACCTCGTCGGTGCGGCTCCCGCGCCGGCATTCAAGTTCTGAAGACCCCAACACGTCCGCATGTCGCGGACGGTTCAAGTACGCCACACGGACAAGGACATCGCATGATCCGCCGCCCGCTCGTAATTGCCCTCGCCACTGCAATGGGCCTGTCGGCCCTGCTGCCGGCCACGGCCGCCGCCGAAGACCTCTTGCAGACCTACGAGCTGGCGCGCGACAGCGACCCGCAACTCTCCGCGTCCGAATCCAACCGCCTGGCGGTCAAGGAAGGCGCGGTGCAGACGCGTGCGGCGATGCTGCCGCAGATCGACGGCACCGCCTCGATCAACCGCGTTGAGAACCACAACCGCGGCGACCTCAGCGTCAGCCCGGATGGCACCATCAGCGGCGGCAACAGCCAGAACGACACGACCACGCGCGGCAGCGACATCCGGCTGAGCCAGATGATCTACGACCGTGGCAACTTCACCCGCCACAAGAGCCAGAAGGCGCTGAGCGAAGCCAGCGACTTCCAGCTGGCGGCCGCTGGCAACGACCTGATCACGCGCACCTCGGCGGCGTACTTCAACGTGCTCATCGCACTGGAGTCGCTGGTGGCCGCGGAGGCCGCCGAGACGGCGCTGAAGAAGCAGTTCGACTATGCCTCCAAGCGCCTGGAAGTGGGCCTGGCGCCGATCACCGACGTGCATGAAGCGCGTGCCCAATACGACAGCGCGCGCGCCAACACGATCCTGGCCCGCAATGCGCTCGAGGATTCCTACCAGGGCCTGACCGAGCTGACCGGCAAGGACGTGCGCGGGGTCAAGGGCCTGCCGAAGGATTTCCAGCCGGTGCTGCCGGAATCGCGCGATGCCGAAGGCTGGGTCCAGACCGCGATCGAGAACAACCCGGCGCTTCGTGCCAAGGACCTGCAGGTTCAGTCCACCGAAGCCGACGTCGAGACCGCGCGCGCCGGCCACTGGCCGCGCCTGTACCTCAACGGCAGCTACGGTGACTCCACCGCGTGGGGCGATACCACCCTGCACGACCTGGGATTCACCCGCGACAACGACAGCCGCCAGTACGGCCCTTCGGTCGGGGTGACGCTGTCGGTGCCGATCTTCGCCGGTGGCGCGGTCCAGTCCGGCGTGCGCCAGGCGCTGGCTCGCCACGACGTCGCCACCGACGAGCTCGAATCGCAGAAGCGCGCGCTGATCCGCAACACCCGCAACGCGTACCAGACCCTGGTCGCCAGCGTCAGCGAAGTCGAGGCCCGCCGCCTGGCACTGGTTTCGGCCAAGAGCGCGTACGACGCGTCGCAGGTCGGCTTGGAAGTCGGTACCCGCACCGTGCTGGACGTGCTGCAGAACCAGCGCAACCTGTTCCTCGCCCAGCTCGAGTACGCCCGCGCCCGCTACAACCACCTGCAGAACCGCCTGCTGCTGGAACAGGCCGCCGGCACGCTCGACATCGCCGACGTCCAGGACATCAACCGCCTCCTGACGCTCGACACCGAGTCGTACGTGTCGCCGGGCGACGTCCAGGGCTGAGCCGCTTCCTCGGCTTGCAGACAGAAAAAACCGCCGGGGTTCCGGCGGTTTTTTTTTGGGTGGTCAGTGGGGGGAGGAGGTGGGGTGTGCTCCGCGAACCTCCGCTTCGCTCCGTGATTGTTCGCGGAACACACCCCACCCCCTCCTCGCCAACGCTGCAACAGTTTCATTGACTTCGCGTGTTGGCGTCCATGCGCTGTCGGCTCGACGCCGCTGCAATGGAAGGACTCGGGCTGGCGGGATACGGGGCGGTGTCCGTGCCCTCGGCTCATTCGCGCGTCCGCTCGGTGAGCTCGGTCCCGGACGCCCGCGAAAGGATCATGTGGTTTGAAACCCGTTGCCAAGGCTCTTCCGTTGCCGCGTGGTCGTCCTGGGCTGCCGGTCAGAAACCAAGCCGCATGCGCTGCGAGCAATATCGCAACCAAGTGGGTTTGAAACTACCGCATGTTCCAGCGGGCGTCCGGGACCGAGCTCACCGAGCAGCCGTGCGAATGAGTGAGGGCACGGACACCGCCCCGTTCGGTTGCAGGCCGAGTCCCACCCCGTCAGCCGCGTCATGCAAACAGCGCACGCATGCCTAGACGCGGAGTCAATGAAACGACGGAAGCGTTCGGAAGGAGGGGGTGGGGTGTGTTCCGCGAACAATCACGGAGCGCAGCGGAGGTTCGCGGAATACACCCCACCTCCTCCCCAATCAACCTCCTCCCCAATCAACCTCCCCCCAATCAACCTCCTCCCCCATCGACCCAATCTCAGGTCGCAGGCGGCGGCAGCAGCGGCTGCAGCAGTGCCATCGTGCGTGCCAGCGCACCGCGACCGGTCTCGACCAGCGCGCGCCCGGCGTCGGCCATGCGCTCGCGCGCCTGCGGATCGCCCAGCAGCTCCTCCAGTGCCTCGCGCACGGCCTCGGCATCCTTGACCACGCGTACCGCACCCGCATCCTGCAATCGCTGCGCGATCTCGACGAAGTTGTGCAGATGCGGACCGGTGACGATCGCCGTTCCGGTTGCCGCCGGTTCGAGCAGATTGTGGCCGCCGATTGCCTGCAGGCTGCCACCGACGAAAGCGACATCGGCGCAGGCATAGAAACTCATCAGCTCACCGAGCGTGTCGATCACGAACACCGCATCGTCCGGACTCGGCCATTGCGCGCGCGAACGCGTCGATACCTGCCACCCGGCCGTGCGCGCCGTGTCGGCCACCATGCGGAAACGCTCGGGATGGCGCGGCGCCCACAACAGCAGCAGGTCCGGGAACAAGGCGCGAAGGCGGCGGTGGATGGCGATGACCGCCATCTCCTCGTCCTCGTGCGTGCTGGCCGCAATCCAGATCGGACGTGAGCCGGCATGGCTGCGGCACAGCGCAGCGAACTCGCCCAGGTTCTCCGGCACGGCCACGTCGAACTTGAGGTTGCCGACTTCGATCACCTGGTCGGCGCGCGCTCCCAGCCGCAAGAAGCGCTCAGCGTCGGCGTGCGACTGCGCCGCCACCGTGCGCACCGTGCGCAGCGCGCGCGCCACCAGCGCCGCCAGCACCCGGTAGCCGCGAAGCGATCGCTCCGACAGCCGGGCATTGAGGATCAGCGCGGGAATGCCTTGGTCGCGGCAGCCGAACAGCAGGTTCGGCCACAGCTCGGTCTCCATGATCAGCGCCGCGTGCGGCCGATAGTGCGCCAGGAAGCGCCCGACCGCGCCCGGCAGGTCATAGGGAAGGTAGACGTGGCTGACCGCAGTGCCCCACAGCGATTGCACGCGCTCGGAGCCGGTCGGGGTGATCGTGGTGACCAGCAACCGCAGGTCGGGCCGGGTGCGGCGCAGGGCGTTGACCAGCGGCACCGCCGCGTTGACCTCGCCCACCGAGACCGCATGCAGCCACAGCGTCTGCGGCTCCGCCCGCTCGGCATAGAACGCATAGCGCTCCTGCCAGCGCAGGAAATAGGTCGGCTGGCGGAGCCCGCGCCAGATCAGGTGGTAGACCGTGATGGGCGCCAAAAGGTACAGCGCGACCGAGTACAGGCCACGCATCACGCGCTCGATAGGGTCTGTCGACATCGCGAATAGGATAACCAACGCGCATGAGGGATAGGAGAGTGGGAGACCAATCGCGTCGGGTTGCCTAGAATCCACCCAATGGCCAAGGCAATCGAATCCCCCACGTCGCCGCCCTCCCCGCCGTTTGGTCCGCGGCACTGGCCCATGTGGCTGGCATTGGGCGTGATGTGCCTGGGCGCCCGTCTGCCGTGGGCGCTGCAGCGCTGGCTGGGCCGCGGCTTCGGCGCGCTGGCCCTGCTCGCCGCCGGCGACCGTCGCCGCGCGGCGCGGATCAACCTGGCGCTGTGCTTCCCCGAAAAATCCCCGGCCGAGCGCGAAGCCCTGCTTCGCGACAGCTTCCGCGACCTGGGCATCGGCCTGTTCGAATTCTCGCGCGCGTGGTGGGGGTCGGTTACGCCGATGCGGCGGACGGTGCGCATCGAAGGCCTGGAGCTGCTCGATGAGGTCCGCGCCCAGGGGCGTGGCGTGCTGATGGTGTCGGGCCACTTCATGACCCTGGAGATGTGTGGCCGGCTGATGTGCGACCACCTGCCCCTGACCGGCATGTACCGGCGCCATCGCAGTCCGGTGATGGAGTGGGCGGTCAAGCGCGGGCGCCTGCGCTATGCCAAGGCGATGTTCACCAACGAAGAGGTCCGGCCGGCGATCCGCCACCTCAAGCAGGGCGGCTTCCTGTGGTACGCGCCCGACCAGGACATGCGCGGCAAGGACACGGTGTTCGCGCCGTTCTTCGGCGTGGCCGCTGCCACGATCACCGCCACCCACCAGTTCGCGCGCCTGAGCGGCAGCGCGGTCGTGCCGTTCTTCCACCGTCGCGACGGGGCCGACTACGTGCTGCGCATCGGCGCGCCGCTGCCGGACTTCCCCTCGGCCGATGCCACCGCCGACAGCACCCGCGTCAACGCCGCCATCGAAGCGATGGTGCGCGAGGCGCCAAGCCAGTACCTGTGGATCCACCGCCGCTTCAAGCGGCGGCCGCCGGGCATGACGTCGCCCTACGCCCGCCGCGACTGAGTCGCCCGCGCGGCGCTATTCGCGCGCCAGCAAACTGCCCGCATACAGCGCCGCCAGCAGCAGCGTCAGCCCGCCCCAGAACGTCGAATAGAACGCCAGGTGGGTGTTGAGCGGGAATACCGTCGCCGCCAGCGCCCACATCGCCGGGCGCGCACGCTCGCGGGCCTGGGCATCGGCGAAGCGCCACGCACGCCACGCCAGCGCGACGCCGGCCAGCCACATCAGCAGGCCGAAGCTGCCGGTCTCGCTCAATACTTCGAGCACGATCTGGTGTGCGTGCAAGGCCGGGCCACTGCCCCAGGCCGCGGTATGCCCCGGGTCCGGATCGCAGGCCGGGAACGCTTCGCGGAAACCGCGCGCGCCGACGCCGTTGAACGGATGCTCGCGGACCATGCAGGCAGCGGCGCTCCAGATCCGCGCGCGTCCCGACAGCGCACTGTCGACGCCTTCGACATCGGCGGCGAGCACGTGGGTGGTGCGGGCGATGCGCTCGCGCACCTGCGGCACCGCCGTGCTCAGCACCGCCACCGCGATCGCGCCGAACGCAAACACCGCGGCCAGCTTCTTCCAGCCCAGCAGGCGCCAGCCCGACAGTGCCAGTGCCACGGAGAAGGTGATCCACGACGCACGCGAACCGGCCAGCACCAGCACCACGCCGACGGCGGCGGCGGCCAGCAGCCAGCCGGCCGTGCCCAGTCGCCGTCCACCGGCAAACAGCACGAACGGAGACAGGCTTGCCAGCACCGGCCCCAGCTTGAGATTGCACGGACCGAGCACGCCGCTGAGGCGATCGACACCGGCCGTCTCCTGCGGGGTGCACATGCCGTGGCCACTGATTGCATGCTTGATGCCGTCGATGCCCGAGAACAGCGGACTGGTGCCGGTGGCTGCCTGCAGCAACGCATCCACCGTCCAGATCGCGACGATCACCGCCAGCCCGCCGAAGGTGATGCGGCGTCCGCGCGGGTCGGCGACCGCCGCCGCGACCAGCCACAGGAACGGCAGGTAACGCAGGTCGACGGCGGCTTCGCGCAGGGCACGGGCCGGATCGATGGCATCGATGGCCGAGACGAGCTCCGGCGTCCAGTACGCGAAGAACAGCACGCTGGTCAGCGCCCAGGCCGGATTGCTCAGCAACTGCGCGCTGCCGCGGAAGCGTGACAGTCCCAGGCGAATGATCGCGGCCAGTGCACCCAGCACCAGCACGCCCTCGGCGTAGCCCGGCGCCGGCCACAGGGCGACGTAGGTCAGGATCCACGCAGGCGCCCAGCGCCAGCCATGCGCGCGCGGTGCCGCGCCGGGGACGTGGTCAGCGGCGGGGTTCATCGTCGAACTCGGCGTAGACGGCAAGCGTGGCCTCCTGCATCGCGCGCAGCGAATCGGGAATCCTAGCCGCTGGCGCCGCCGGATGCGTAAGGAGTTCGTAGGCTCTGTGATGCAGCGCACCCACGTCGAACGGCGCCACCGCGCCATCGGGCTGCCAGCGAGCCAGCAGTTCGCCGACGCCGCCATGGTTCCAGCCCAGCAGGGGGCGACCGACCGACAGGGCTTCCAGCACGGTGCGACCGAACGACTCGGGTTTGCGCGAGAGCTGCAGGACCACGTCGCTGGCGGCATAAGCGCGCGCGATCGCATCGGTGGGCGCGGTGAACGCGATCGCATCGCAGACACCGCGCCTGGCCGCCTCGGCTTCGAGCTCGGCGATGTAGGCCTCGCGGCCGGCTTCGCGCGCGCCGGGCAGCCACAGGCGGGCGTCCAGGCCATCGCCGCGCAGGCGCGCCAGCAGATCGAGCGCGTCGGCATGGCCCTTCAGGCGCGTGCCACGACCGGGCAGCAGCAACAGCGGGCCGCTTCCGCCGAGCGCCGGGTGCAGCGCCGCGGCCCACGCGCGGGCCGCCGCATCGGGAAAAGGTGCATGCGGAAATGCATTCGGGTCGATGCCGCGTTCGATGACGCGCAGCTTGCCCGGGTCGGTGTCGGAGTAATGCATGAGCACGTAGTCGCGCACCGTCTGCGACACACAGATCACCCGCTCGCCGCGTGTCATCACCGCGCTGTAGCGCGAAGGCGAGTTGAGCCCATGGACGGTGGTGACCAGACGCGGACGCCGCGATGCCGGGATGCCGCGCAGGGCCAGCACACCCATCCACGCCGGCAGGCGCGAGCGCGCGTGCACGATGTCGGCGCCCTCTCGCAGCAACAGCGCGCGCAGCGTGCGCACGTGGCGCAAGGTCAGCAGCGACTTGCGGCCGATGTCGAGGGTGATGTGCTGCGCGCCGAGGGCTTCGAGCCTCGGTACCAAACGCCCACCGGCAGAGACGACCACGGCACGATGGCCGGCGTCGACCAGGGCCTGGGCGATCTCGAGGGTGGAACGTTCGACGCCGCCGGATTCAAGCGCGGGCAGCAGCTGGACGACGGTCAACCGGCGCACTACGCGCTCCACTGCCGGCGGCAGACAGCTTGAATGCCGGGACGGGCCTGCTTGTCGCGCGTGGCTGGCAAGTGCAGGTCCCTCGATGCGTCCGGTCCGACGCGGTGGTTGTCAGTCTTCCAGGACGAAGTGCGAGCCGCAGTACGGGCACTGCACTTCGCCTTCGGCTTCGATCGGCAGGTACACGCGGGGGTGCGAGTTCCACAGCGCCATCGACGGCAACGGGCAGCTCAGCGGCAGGTCACTGCGGTGCACGACGTAGCGTAGCTCGGCGTTGGCCTGGGTCGGATGGGCGGTGGCTGCGGTCATGGGGCGGGACAGGTGGCGACGCGGACGGCTAGTTTAGCAGCCCGCCCTCACCCCGACTGCCCGACCGGGGTCAGTGCGTGAGATCGAACAGCAGCACATCGGCGCGGCCTTCCCCGGCGCCTTCCAGCTGCAGCGGCCCGGTTTCGCCGTCGAATCCCACGGCGTCGCCGGCGTTCATTTCACGGCCGTTGGCGGTGATCGAGCCCTGAACCACCTGCAGCCAGTACAGACGGGACGGGTCGAGCTCGTGGGCGGCCGTTTCGCCGCGATCGAGCCGCACATCCCGCAGCACGGCATCCTGCCGCACCGCCAGGCTGCCATCGCGACCATCGGGCGTGGCCAGCAGCGTCCAGCCGCGGGCGTCGGCGGCAATGGCCTCGCGCTGCGCGTAGGCCGGTTCGTGGTTGAGCCGCGAGGGCTGGATCCAGATCTGCAGGAAATGCACCGGCGCGGTCGCCGAGCCGTTGTACTCGCTGTGCTCCACGCCGTGGCCGGCACTCATCCACTGCAGCACGCCCGGGCCGATCACGCCGCCGCCACTGGCGCTGTCCTTGTGCGCCAGGGTGCCGGAGATCACGTAGCTGAGGATCTCCATGTTGGCGTGCCGGTGCGGCGGGAAGCCCGCGCCAGCATCGACGCGGTCCTCGTTGATTACCCGCAGCGGCCCGAAGCCCATCCAGGCCGGGTCGTAGTAGCCGCCAAACGAAAACGTGTGACGGCTGTCGAGCCATGCCGTCTGGACATGGCCGCGGGCACTGGATGGGCGTTCGATGATCATTGCCGCAAGCTTACTTCTTGGCGTCGGCCTTCGGCACGCTCGCCTCGGTGGTGATGCGGATGGTGACCGCGTCGCTGACGTTCGGCGCGTACTTGTCGACGCCGAAGTCGCTGCGCTTGATCGTGGTGGTGGCATCGAAGCCGGCGGCCGGGCGCTTGGAGATCGGGTGCTCGGCAATCTTGTTGATCGTCGTGTCGAGCACGACCGGCCTGGTCACGCCGTGGAGGGTGAGGTCACCGAACACGCGCAGCTTCTTGTCACCGGCGGCCTCGACCTTGGTGCTCTTGAAGGTGATGGTCGGGTACTTCGCGGCGTCGAAGAAATCGGCGCTGCGCAGGTGCTCGTTGAAATCCGGCACGTTCGCTTCCAGGCCCGACAGCGGCAGGGTCACTTCGACCTTCGAGGCACCGACGTGGTCGGCGTCATAGGTGATGAAGCCGTCGGCCTGTCCGAAATGGGCAATCGGGTTGGAGTAACCGAAGTGGCTCCAGCTGGCGACGACGTCGGTGTGGTTGGGATCGATCTTGTAGGTCACCGGTGCGGCGACGGCAACGGTGCTGGCGGCGACGAGGGCGACGACCAGGGCAATGCGCTTGAACATGGGGTGGAGCTCCTTGTGGATGGGGGCGTGCAGGCGTACGTATCGGAGTGCTGAATCAGAGGATCTGCGCGGCTTCGTCGAAGGGAAGTCGCGGCGAACGCGCAAACAGCTTGGCGGGATCGCCATGGCCGAGATTGATCAGGAAGTTGGACCGCACCTGGGTACCGGCGAAGAAGGCCTCGTCGACCACGGCGTTCTTGAAGCCCGACATCGGACCGCAATCCAGGCCCAGCGCGCGTGCAGCCATCAATACGTAGGCACCCTGCAGGCTGCCATTGCGCAACGCGATCACTTCCAGGTCGTGCTCGGGCCGGCCTTCAAACCAGGAGCGCGCATCGGCATGCGGGAACAGGTAGGGGAGCTTTTCGTAGAACGCCATGTCGTAGCCGACGATCGCCGTGACCGGGGCCGCCAGGGTCTTGGCGTAGTTGCCCTCGTCCAGGGCCGGCGCCAGCAGCGCCTTGGCTTCGGGCGACTTCACGAACACCAGGCGCAACGGCGACATGTTGGCGCTGGTCGGCCCCCACTTGGCCAGCTCGTACAGCTGATGCAGGGTCTCGTCGCTGACCTCGCCCGCGAGCTCGTTGTGCGTGCGGGCGGTACGGAACAGCCGGTCGAGGGTGGCATCAGGGAGAACGGCATGGGACGCGTGGGACATCAGGTGCTCCAGTTGAAAGCCGCCGGGAGTGCCCGCGGCCGAGGAATGAGAGTGTAGAGTCTGGCGCGATCGCAACACTCGACGCTTCCAGAACGGATTGAGCGCAATCGTGCAACAACCAGGACCCACCCGCGTGAACGGTTCCACTGCCCTGAATGGCGCCACCGTCTGGTCGCTGAGTGACGACAAGGCCGGTAACCGCCGCCAGGCCGATGCGTTGGCGCACGCGCTCGGGCAGCCGTTCCGGGGATGGCCGCTGCGTCCGCAGGCGCCGTGGCAGTGGCTGGCACCGCGACGCTGGCCCGGGGCCGAACGTGCATTCGGTGAGGCATTCACCCAGGCACTGGCGGACCCGCCACGGTTGGCCATCGGCTGCGGCCGCCAGGCGGCGCTGGCCACGCGCCTGCTGCGCGAGCGGGGCGCGCGCGCGGTGCAGATCCTCGATCCGCGCATCGCGACCGACCACTGGGACCTGGTGATCGCACCCGAGCACGATCGCCTCGATGGCGACAACGTGATCACGCTGCTCGGCAGCCTGCATCCGGTCGACGACCTGTGGCTGGCGTCGGCGCGCAGCCAGTTCGCCGGCTTCTCCGCCCTGCCCGGTCCGCGCACGGCGTTGTTGCTGGGCGGACCGAGCGCGCACGCGCGTTTCGACGATGCGCTGTACGAGCGCGTGCTGGCGCAGGTGGAGTCGCTCGTGCGCGAGGAAGGCGGCAGCCTGCTTGCCACCGCATCGCGACGTACTCCGGCCGCGCTGCGGCAAAGCCTTCGCGCACGCATGTCGACCGTGCCCGGGGTGATCTGGAGTGGCGAGGAGGACGGCGCCAATCCCTACGAAGGGGTGCTCGGCTGGGCCGACCGGATCGTCTGCACGGCAGACTCGGTGAACATGGTGTCGGAAGCCGCCGCGACCTGGGCGCCGGTGTTCGTCGCCGGGCTCGAGCGGATCGACGGACGGCCGCGGCGTTTCCTCGACACCCTGCGCAAGCGCGGTCGCATCCGCGAACTGGATGCGACCGCCGATGCGTACCCGGTGATGCCGCTGCGCGAGACCACGCGCGTGGCCGCGCAGGTGCAGGCGCGCCTGCGCGTCTAGCGCCGGTTATTACAGCGCCTGCGCCTCGTCGAAGCTGAGCCCGCGTCGCGTAGCCGCGGCGCTGATCGCCACCCGCGCGGCCGAGATCGGCGCGGTGATGGGCAGCCGCCGCGGACGCCGGTCGAGCGTGCACGCCAGCCCTGCCTCAAGCAACACCGCGTGCGCCTGCAGCAACGCATCGGTTTCGTCGTCGGCAAACCACGCGTCGGCCGCCATCGCCTTGATCAGCTCGGGCGTACTGCGCGGCGCGAGCCATTCACTGTGCTCAGCCGATTGGGCCAGCACCGCGTACTGCAACAGGAATTCGAGATCGACCAGGCCGCCCTCGCCCTGCTTGAGGTCGAAGGCGGCGGCGTCACTGCGATCGAGTTCGGCGCGCATGCGCCGGCGCATCGCCACCACGTCATCGCGCAGCGCCGCGGCATCGCGCGGGCGCGCCAGCGTCTGCGCGCGTACGTCCTCGAAATCGGCGCCAAGCGCTTCATCGCCGGCGACGAAACGCGCGCGTACAAGCGCCTGGTGTTCCCACGTCCAGGCGCGCTCGCGCTGGTAGTCGCGATAGCTGGCCAGGCTCGACACGAGCAGGCCCTTGGCACCGTCCGGGCGCAAACGCACATCGACATCGAACAGGCGTCCGGCACCCGTCACCGCGCCCAGCAACGCGACCACTTTCTGCGCCAGTCGCGCGAACCAGCGCGAGGCTTCCAGCGGCCGCGCACCGTCGGAATGCGAGCCCTCGCCCGCCGGCGCGTCGTACAGGAACACCAGGTCGAGATCGGAACCAAAGCCCAGCTCCTCGCCGCCAAGGCTGCCGTAGCCAAGCACGGCGAAGCGCGCCCCGGCGACGCGACCGTGCGCACTGGCCACCTCGTGCTCTGCCAGTCGCAGCACGCGCATCACCACGCCATCGGCCAGCCATGCCAGTTGGCGCGCACTTTCCGCCGCCGACTGGCGGCCATCGCGCAGCGCCATCGCGATGCGGAAGCTCAGCGCCTGGCGGACTTCGTTGAGCGATTGCAGCACCGCCTCGGCATCGCCGTCTTCGTCCTGGGCAACGGCGAAGCAGGCAGCCAGCAGTGCATCGCGCCCTGGCAGCGGACCGGCGACGCGCGCATCGAGCAGTTCGTCCAGCAGCAACGGATAGGCCGCCAGTCGTTCTGCCAGCAATGCGCTGCGACTGACAACTTCGACCAGCCTCGCCAGCGCCGCCGGCTGTTCGTCCAGCAGGGCAAGGTATGCGCTGCGGCGCAGTACGTTGTGCAGCAGCGACAGCAGGCGCCGGAGCGCGAGCATGGGTTCGCTGGATGCCACCGCGGCCTGCAGCAGTGCCGGCAGCACGCGATCCAGGCGCGCGCGCGCGCTGTCGGACAAACCGCGCACGCCGGGACTGCGGGCGAAGTCGCGCAGTACCGCATCGGCATTGCCGGCCTCGATGAAGCCTGCGTCGCCCAGCACATCGCTGTCGCCGCCGTCAGGCAGCGCATGCCAGTACGCCGTGAGCGCGTCAGGCGCGCTGCGGCGGCGGCGCGGTGCCAGCAATGCCTCGAACTCGACGGTGACGCGGCCCCGCTGCACGTCCAGCGAATCGCGCAGCGTGGCCCAGTCCGAATAGGCCAGTGACGTGGCGATGCGGGCACGGTCGTCGGCCGATTCGGGCAGGGCATGCGTCTGCGCATCGCGCAGCATCTGCAGGCGGTTCTCCAGCTGGCGCAGGTAACGGTAGGCCTGGGCGAGCAGCGCCGCGGCCTCCTCGCTGACCTGCCGCGCCTCCACCAGTGCCTCCAATGCCGGCAGCAGGCGACGACCGCGCAGGTCCCGCTCGCGGCCGCCGTAGATCAGTTGCAACGCCTGCACCAGGAACTCGATCTCGCGGATGCCGCCCGGTCCGCGCTTGATGTCGTCGGCCAGTTCCTTGCGTGCGACCTCGGCGCTGATCGCGGCCTTCATCGCGCGCAGTCCGTCGAGCGCACCGAAGTCGAGATAGCGGCGATAGATGAAGGGACGCAGGCTTTCGAGAAAGCGCTCGCCGGCCTCGATGTCGCCGGCCACCGGCCGCGCCTTCTGCCATGCATAGCGCTCCCAGTCGCGGCCTTCGCGCTGGAAGTACTGCTCCATGGCGGTGAACGACCACGCCACGCGGCCGGCGTTGCCGTAGGGACGCAGGCGCAGGTCGACGCGATGGCAGAAGCCGTCGACGGTGGGTTCGTCGAGCAGCTTGGCCAGCTGCTGGCCGAGTCGGGCGAAGTAGTGCTCGGCGTCGAGCGGCCGCGGCCCGTCAGACGTGCCGTCGTGCTCGTAGGCGTAGACCAGGTCCACGTCGGAGCTGAAGTTGAGCTCCTCGCCGCCGAGCTTGCCAAGGCCGAAGACCACCAGCCGCTGGACGCGGCCGTCGCTGTCGCGGATCACGCCGTGGCGCTGCGCGAACTCGTGCTCGAGCGCGGACAGGCCCGCTTGCAGGCATTGCTCGGCGAGCCGGGTGCTGCCGGCCAGCGTCTCGTCGACGTCGTCCAGCCCGAGCTCGTCCCGCCAGATCAGCCGGGTCGACTCCGCGGTGCGATGGCGACGCAGCAGCATCGGCCACTGCTCGCGCTGATCGGCCTGCAGCTGCGGAAGCGCCGCTGGCGGCGAATCGGGATCGGCCGCCAGGCGCAGCAGCAGGTCGGGCTGGCGCAGCATCGTCTCGATCGCGAAGTCACTTGCCCGCGCCACGGCGATCAGGCGCGCATCGAGCCCGGGATCGGCGAGCCAGGCGTCGGGCGCGGCGGTGCGCAATCGTGCCAGTGCACGCGCAATAAAGGGTTCGACATCATCCATCGCGGAATGATGGCATGCGTGCGCGCAGCGCCCCGAGTGCTCCCGGCTCGTCGGACGGCGCCAATCCGGCGCCCGCACGACACTTTCCCGTAGCTCAGGCAATAAAAAAGCCCGCCCCGGTCGAACCGGTTGCGGGCCTGCTCCCTCCCCCACGTCGGGATGCGGGCTGATCGTGAAGGAACCGTTATGTGCTTGCACGCTGCACTGCAAAAAAGAACTCACGGGTATAGAAAGGCCCGGAAACAGCCCGGAAAACGCCACTCGGCGCGCATTTGCTGAATAGGGAGATTTCCGCGGATTCGTCGACGACACGCCAAAAAACACAGGCCCCGCCTTGCGGCGGGGCCTGCTCTCCATCACGACCTGAACAGGGGGATCAGGGGCGTGCGATGGTCACGACCGGCGACTGCCACTGTTCCCAGTGCGCCGGATTGTTTTCATCACCCAGGGCCTTGAGGACATACAGCCTCAGGACGTAGCTGCCGTTGGGCACCACGAGCTGCTTCTTTTTATTCTTCGTGGTGATGCCATCCCACGAGTAGGCGAAGAAGCCCGTCGACGTCGAATTGCGGCCCAGGAACTCTTCCTTGTAGGCCGTGTACCAGAGCTTGCCCGAGCCAGCCTCGTAGACATCAAGCCGCATCTCGCGTGCCTGGTGATCGTGGTGGACGAGGAAGAACGGGATGTCGTCGCCGACCATTGAGTAGGTCGCACCGGCCGGTTGGTTGTTGAAGAACCCACCGGACAGCTTGGCCAGCCATGGGAAGCCGTTGGCGGTCGGCACGAGCACCTGGCGCAGCTGGTAGTCACCGATGTAGCCAGCGAACGGCACGCGCAGCGTCGGGCTGCCGTCGTTGGGCGTGAACACCAGGTAGCCACCGTACTGACCACCGACCGGAGCGGCCGACGGAGTGATGGTCACCGGGATGGTCACGCTCTGGTTCTTCGTCAGCGTCACCGTCGGCGAGTAGAACGTCACACCCGCATCGCCGGCGAAGAAGGTCGGCGTGAAGGTGTTCGGACCGGTGGTCACCGCATTGACCGAGGACAACGTGTAGGTCACGGCGGTCTTGCCGGTGTTCTTCAGCGTGATGGCATGCGTGACCGGACCGCTGGTGCCTTCACCCAGCGACAGCTTGCCCGGATCGATGCGCACGGCCGCCGTCACCGCATCGTCGATGCGCAGCAAGCCTGCACCCTGGCGATGCACGTTATCGAGCAGACCGCTGGCCGGGCTGAGCGACCAGTTCTTCGGTACCGCGGAGTTCTGCAGGATCCTTCCCACGTTCTTGGCGTTGGTGTTCGGCGCGGACTGCAACAGCAGTGCCGCGGCGCCCGCCACGTGCGGGGAAGCCATCGACGTGCCGCTGATCGACGCGTAGCCACCGCTCTCCAGCGGATAGGTCGAGTAGATCGAACCGCCTGGTGCACCGATGTCCGGCTTGAGCACCAGGTCCGGCGACAGGCCATAGGCACTGAAGCTGGAGATGTAGCCACCGGCCACGTTCGGGAACGCATCGGTGCCGCTGGTCCAGGTCAGTTCGACCGGCCCGCTGGCCAGGCGCCCGTCGAGCAGATCACCAAAGGCCTTGGTGGTGCCCACGACCGGAATGTTGATTGACGGGGTACCGGCAACGGTCGGATTCAGCGTGCTGGCCGCGACGTTGTCGTACAGCACCACGGCTGCGGCGCCGGCGGCCTGGGCGTTGGTGGCCTTGATGAAGAACGAGCAGGTGCCGCGACGCACCAGCGCCGCCTGGCCTGCAAGGCTGCCCGCGGGCAGTGGACTGCACGCGGCGTCGGTGCTGACTGCGGTGCCCACGCGGGCCATCGGCAAGGTGCCCGACGCAGGTGCCAGCGGCGAGCCGGTGGCCTGGTTGAAGCCGACCTTCAGGCCGTCCGGGGAGACGGTGAAGTAACGCAGGCGCGAGGAGATGTTGTCGAACGAGGCGACGGAGATGACCCGCTCGCCGGTGCTCGGTGCGCCGGTCGAGTACATGCCGGTGGCGCCGCTGTTACCGGCCGAGGCCACCACCACGATGCCCTTGTTGACCAGTCGCGAGGCGGCCTTCGCCGTCGGGTAATCCGGCCACTGGTAGGTCGAGCCGATGCTCATGTTGAGCACGTCCATGCCGTCGTGATCGGCACGTTCCATCGCCGCGATCATGATGTCGGCGGTGGTCGAGCCTTCGCAGCCGAACACACGATAGGCACCGAACTTCACCTTCGGCGCGACACCCTTGACCACGCCGTTGGCGCCGATGATGCCGGCGACGTGCGTGCCGTGGCCGTTGCAGTCATCGGGATTGTTGTCGGGCGTCGCCACCGGGTTGTAGGTGGGCGAGGCAGGATCGGCGTTGAAGGCGTCACCGACGAAGTCCCAGCCCTTGACCACGCGCGCGGTCGGGAAGGCCGTGCTGTGGTTGGTGCCGTTGCCGCCGAGATCGGGGTGGTCGATGTCGAGGCCGGTGTCCATCACCGCCACGCGGATGCCGCGACCGTCCAGTCCGAGCTCGTTCTGGGCGATGTCGGCGCCGGTCATCGACAGCGCAGTCGCCAGATCGGGTTGCGGATTGGCCACGGGGTCCGGCATCTGCATCACTTCGACCGGATAGATCGCCTTGACGCCAGGCAGTCGGGCAACGGTGCTCAACTGGCTGCGGGTCACGGTCAGCGACAGACCGTTGAACAGGCTGTTGTAGGCGAAGTTCTCGCGGTACTTCACGCCTGCGGCGCGGGCACCTTCACGGAAGGCATTCTTCTCGGCCTGCAGCGAGGCGGAGTTGCCGCCATCGGATTCCGGGGCAGCGCTGAGTTCGACGAACCAGCGTTGCGGAGTTTCATCGCGCGGCGGTCCGGCTTCGGGCTCGGCGGGGGGATCGGTAGGGAACAACTGCTGCAACGCCGACGAACCTGGCGCGGCAAGGGCTGCCATGCAGGCGCTGGCAATCGCCGTAACTACAAGTACGGATGGCTTTTTCACTGCGAATCCCCTTTCAATGTAGGTGATGACGCAAAACGGAACAGCCCCCTGTGGTGCCATTGTTGACAGAAAAGGCAGTTCTCCGCGCGCGGCATTGCAACAAGGAATGCGCACCTGCCCCGGCGCATGAACATCACCACGCCGGTTTTCACAATGGCTTCACGCCGTGCCCGGGGCTCGAGCGATAGCGCAAAGAGTCAAACGCGCAAGCGCAGGCGCGTCGGCCAGTGAATGGGCGCATTTCGATGGCACGGAAATTGCCGTTTGAAAATCGGCACTCATGAATGCGCGCCTGCGAAATCCGGGCAAAAAAGGTTCTTCTCCCATTCGCGTGACGTTCTTCTCTCGGCGCGGGCGTAGGTCTTCGGAGTGGCGTCGTCCGCCGGGCTGGGGATTGCTCCGCCCCTTAGTCGGACATCCTGTCCGATGTGGGGCGCGGGACATCCATGTCCCGCTGCGGAGCATTCCCCAGCCCGGCGGACAACGCTCCAGCGTTTCATTGCCCGGTCTTCGGCCTTGGCCCGTCCATTCCCGCGAAGGCGGGAACCATGGAGCTGCGCGCACAAGCGGCTTTGAAACCACCGGATCCTCCAGCGGGCGTCCGGGCCCGAGCTCACCGAGCAGTCGTGCGAATGAGTCGAGGGCACGGACACCGCCCTGTATCCCAGCAACCCGAGTCCGCTCCTTGCAGCCACGCCACGCGAACATCGCCGGGCACCAGCACGCGAAGTCAATGAAACAACTGCAGCGTTCGCATGGAGGGGGTGGGGTGCATTTCGCGAACAGTTAACGGAGCGAAGCGGAGGTTCGCGGAATGCACCCCCCCCCCGCCCCACGCAGACGCGGACCCACACGCGAAGCAGCCTTCACCCTCACCAGCACCCCCTCTCCCTCAGTTGGGAGAGGAACCCTTTTTTGCGGCGCCGGCGCGAACCGACCGACTCCGCCAGCCCTCCAGGCGCGGCCCGCGCGCCGGCTGCCTTACAATGCGCCACCCCATGCGCGCCCCCGCCTTCCACCGCCGAATGAGCCTGCTGGCGCTGGCCGCCATGCTGCTGCTCCTGCTCGTGCCCACGGTCGGCCGCCTGCTGGCCGGGACATCCAGCGCCCGCGACGGCGGCGTGTGGACGCAGATGTGCACCATGGCCGGACTGAAGCTGGTCAAGGTGCCGGCCGCCGACGCCAACCCGCTCGATCCCATCAAGCCCGCGCCGGGCGGCGAGCTGCCGATGCAGGACTGCGCCTACTGCCCGGTGCTCAACTCCCTCGTCGCGCTCGTGCTGTGCGTGGTGTTCGCGGTTGCCGCGACGTCGCGGCAACCGCAGGCGCCGTCACGACGGCCACCATTGCCACGGACGCGCTGGCATCCCTGCGGACTGGGCTCGCGCGGCCCGCCGCTCGCGCTCTGAAACACAAGACGCCTTCCTGATTCCCGCATGCGGCGATGACGCCGCGTGTCCTTGTGCTTTGGAGTTTCCATGCCTTCCCTCTTTCGTTCGACGCGCCTGTGCGCGGCGATTTCGACCGTGCTTGCCTGCGCCCCATTTGCTGCCTTTGCCGATGAATCTCCCACGGGCGATTTCAAATCCGACGCCACGACCCTGGATCGCATCGAGGTTGCCGCCATCGCCAATCCGCTCGACGGGTCGGCCGCCTCCGGCACGAGACTGAAACTGACCGTGCAGGAAACCCCTGCCTCGATCACCGTGGTCGACCGCCAGACCATGGACGAACGCGGCGTCCGCAACACCCAGGAAGCCCTGTTCGGCATTCCCGGCCTTGCGGTGGCCTCGCCGCCGGGCAATGGCAATGCCGTGACCTGGCGCGGCTTTTCCGGCGCGCAGATCGCCCAGCTGTTCAACGGCATCGGCGTGCAGTACGACGCGATCGCGGCGCGTCCGGTCGACGGCTGGATCTACGACCGCGTCGAAGCCATCGGCGGGCCGTCGAGCTTCCTCAATGGCGCTGGCGCCGTCGGCGGTTCAATCAACTACGTCAGCCGTCTTGCCCAGCTTGATGGCGACAGCACGCAGCTGCTCGCCAGCGGTGGTTCGTCTGGAAGCGCCACGCTCGCCGGCGGAATCAACCACCGCATCGGCGGCGCGCAGGCCCGCGACGCCATTCGCGCCGACGCGGCGTGGTCACGCACCGACGGCTGGGCCGACCGCAACCAGCGCGAAGCCGCGACCCTGGCATTGTCATGGCTCGACCAGATCGCCGGCAATCTCAGCCACACGCTGGCACTGGAATACCAGGACGAAGACAGCGAGCGCCCCTACTGGGGCACGCCGGCGTATCACGATGACGGTCAGCTGCGCATCATCGGTGGCACGCGTACCAGCAACTACAACGTCGCCGACGGGCACTACGGCCAGAACGTGCTGTGGGCGCGTTCGCTGCTGGAGTGGCAGCCGTCGGATCGCACCCGGTTGCGCAATACGCTCTACCACTACGACGCGCTGCGCGACTACCGCAACGTCGAGTCATACCGCCTGACGCCCGACCGGTTGGGCGTGATCCGCTCCGGCGCGCTGTTGCAGCGGCACGACCAGCAACTGTCCGGGGATCGCGTCGAGTGGTCGCACGAGGGCACGCTGGCGACCTTGCCGACGCAGTGGAGCGCGGGCGTTGACGTGAGCTACAACCGGCAGACGCGATTCCCGCTGTCGCTGCCGGGGGTGATCGATACGGTGCCGCTGGACGCGGTCACGCCGGGCAGCTTCTTCGATGTGCCCGGCGCGGAGCAGGTCTATCGACCCGATCGCACAAACCGGTTGCACACGCAGGCGCTGTTCGTCGAGAACCTCACCCGCTTCGGCCAGCACCTGTCGCTGGTGACCGGGCTGCGCCAGGACTGGATCGACCTCGACGTCGTGAACCATCGTGCGGTGAGCGCGACCAACCCGGCGCGGTTCCAGCGCGACTACGCACCGACCACCGGCCGCGTCGCGCTCAACTACGCGTGGACGCCGACGGTCAGCACATACGCACAGGTCGCCACGTCCGCCGACCCGCCCGCGGGCATCCTCACCACCGCCAACTTCGCCACGCTGCGCGATTTCGACCTCAGCACCGGCAGGCAGGAAGAAGTTGGCGCGAAGTTCCAGTCCGCCAACGGCCGCGACTACGCAACACTCGCCGCGTACCGGATCGTCCGCGAGAACCTGGCGATCACTGACCCGGCCAACCCGACGCAGACGCTGCCCGTCGGCCAGCAGTCATCCCGTGGCCTCGAACTCGCCTTCGGCGGGAAGCCGCTGCAGGACCTGTCTGTCGAAGGCAATCTGGCCTGGGTCGATGCCACCCTCGACGACTTCTACGAGAGCATCGGCGGCGTCCCCGTGTCGCGGGCCGGCAATCGCCCATCCAACACGCCTTCGCGCGTGGCCAACCTGTGGGTGGATTACCTGTTCGCACCGCAGTGGACGGCCGGCGTCGACCTGCGTGCACTGTCGTCGCGCTATGCCGATGCGGCCAACACGGCCAAGGCGGCCGGATACGGCGTGCTCGGTGCGCATCTGCGCTGGGAGGTTGATCCGGCCACCAGCGTGACCGTGCGCGGACGCAACCTCGGCGACAGGGACTTCGTCGCCTACGCGGTCAGCACCGACATGGTGTATCTCGGCGAGCCGAGGTCGTGGGAACTGGAGCTGCGCAAGGAGTTCTGAGGCAAGGCGTTCTTAGCTGGGATGCCCGGGGCGTAATTCCTGCCCCGGGCATGCGTGCGGTGATTACTTCTTCAGCGCCTTGACCGCGTCCAGGGTTTCCTTGACGTGCTGGTTCGGCTTGAGCTCCGAGTAGGCATGCACGATCGTGCCCTGCTGCGAGATCACGTACGACGTGCGATCCGACCACTCCGGCTTCTGCGCCAGGATCGCGTCGTACTGCTTGGCGATCTTGGCGCCGTTGTCGGCGGCGACCGGGAACTTTCCGCCGCAGTGCTCGGTTTCCTTCGAGAACGCAGCCAGCTCGCTGGTGTTGCCGGCGGTGATGCCGATCAGGGTCGCGCCCTGCTTCTTGAATTCACCGGCCGCCTCGGAGAACAGGTGCGCCTCGAGGTTGCAGCCCGGCGTGTGCGCGGCCGGGAAGAAATACACGACCACCGGCCCCTTCTTGAGGGCGTCGGCCAGCTTGAAAGTGAACGGCTCCCCGGCGAGGTAGGCCGGAGCGCTGAAGTCAGGAGCTTTGGCGCCTTCCTTGAGCGCGGCGAAGGACGGTGCAGCGAATGCGACGGCGGCAATGAAGCCGGCGGCGGAAAGCTTGAGCAGGGAGTTCATGGCGGCGTCCGGTTGGCGGGTGCGGCATACGATACGACTGGCCGGGTCAAAAAGGGGGTCGCCCGCTTGCGCCAGTTACCGGCTGGACAAGCGCAGCGCGTCGTCCAGCAGCCCCGCTGCCGTGACCTCGGCGCCCGCGCCCGGCCCCTGGATCACCAGCGGCTGGTTGCAATAGCGGTCGGACCAGATCGCCACGCGGTTGTCGGTGCCGGCGCCGCCGGCGAGCGGATGGTCGGCCGGCAGCGACTCGAGGCCTACGCGGGCGATGCCGTCCTCCAGCCGGGCGATGAAGCGCAGCTTCTCGTGGCGCTTGTAGGCACTGGCATAGCGATCGCGCAGCGGTGCGTCGAGCGCCGGCAGCGCGGCATCGAGCGCATCCTTCGACAGGATCGCCAATTCCGGGGGCACCAGCGAGGTGACTTCCACATCGCTCGCATCGAGCTCGACGCCTGCGCTGCGCGCGAGTATCAGCAGCTTGCGGCGCACGTCCTCGCCGGACAGATCGTCGCGCGGGTCCGGCTCGGTGTAGCCGGCGTCACGCGCCTGGCGCACCAGCGCCGAGAACGGCCGCATGCCGTCGTAGTGATTGAACAGCCATGCCAGCGACCCCGACAGCACGCCGGCAACGGCATGGATGCGGTCGCCGCCCGCCTGCAACTCGCGCAACGAACGCAGCAGCGGCAGGCCGGCACCGACGGTGGCGCTGTCGCCATAGCCGGCATTGCCGATCGCGGCTGCGGTGCGGATCGAACGCCAGCGCGACAGCGACGTGCCCTGCCCGATCTTGCAGGCGGTAACCACGTGGATGCCCTGCTGCAACCAGTGAGCATGACGCTCGGCGACGACTTCGCTTGCGGTGGCATCGATGACGATTCGCGCGCCATCGCCTCTGAGCGCGGCCTCGATTGATTCAAGCGAGCTGCGCTGCGGCGCCAGCGCGAGTCGCTGCGCCGCTTCGGCAGGCGCGAGACCAGAGCGATCGCTGGCCGACTGCCGCGAGTTGGCAACGTGGACCAACTGCATGCGCTGGCCGAGGTGGTTGCCCTGCCAGGCGCCAAGGCGTGCCAGCACCGCGCTGCCGACCGTGCCGGTGCCCAGCAGCGCCACGCGCGCCGGCGCATGACGCGGTTGCGCAACGACGGCGCGGGCGACGTCGAGCGCGGCGGCGCTCATCGTTTGGCACGCTCGGCGGTGGCGACCGCCACCTGCGCACGCGCAAGCGCGGCCTCGATGTCGGCGACCAGGTCGTCGGCATGCTCGATGCCCACCGACAGACGCAGCAGGCCATCGCCGATACCCGCGGCAGCGCGCGCTTCGGCCGACATCGCCGCATGCGTCATCGTCGCCGGATGCGCGATCAGGCTTTCGACGCCGCCCAGCGACTCGGCCAGGGTGAAGCATTCCAGGCCATCGACGAAGGCTCGAACGGCCTCCTCGCCACCCACCAGTTCGACGCTCAGCATCGCCCCGAAGCCGAGCTGCTGGCGCGCCGCAAGGGCGTGTCCCGGGTGCGATTCCAGGCCCGGGTAGTGGACGGTGCGCACTGCCGGGTGACCGTCGAGCAGGGCCACAACCGCCTCGGTGTTCTCCTGGTGCACGCGCAGGCGCGCATCCAGCGTGCGCAGGCCGCGCAGGGTCAGGAAGCTGTCGAACGGCGAGCCGGTCAGGCCCAGTGCGTTCGCCCACCAGACCAGCTGCTGGTGCTGCTCGGTGTCGCGCGCGACGACCGCGCCGCCAACGACGTCGCTGTGGCCGTTGATGTATTTGGTGGTGGAGTGCAGGACGAAGTCGGCACCGAATGCCAGCGGCTGCTGCAACGCGGGCGACAGGAACGTGTTGTCGACCACGGTCAGCGCGCCCTTGGCCTGCGCGGCCTCGATCACGAAGCGCAGATCGGTGATGCGCAGCAGCGGGTTGGACGGCGTCTCGATCCACACCACGGTCGGATCGCAGGCCAGTGCGTCGGTCAGCGAACGCGGATCGGTGAGGTCGGCGGTGATCAGTTCGAACGCGCCCTTCGCAGCCAGCGCATTGAACAGCCGCCAGCTGCCGCCGTAGCCGTCGTGCGGCACGACCAGACGGTCGCCCGGCTTGAGCAGCGCGTGCAGCAGCAGCGTGATCGCGCCCATGCCGGTGGCGGTGACGACGCCGCCGGCTCCGCCTTCGAGTTCGGTCAGCGCTTCGGCGAGCAGGTCGCGGGTTGGATTGCCGCTGCGGGTGTAGTCGTACTGACGCTTCTCATTGAAACCGGCAAAGCTGAAGTTCGAGGACAGCACGATTGGCGGCGTGACCGCACCGAATGCCGGGTCGCGGTCGATGCCAGCGCGGACGGCGGCGGTACAGCGGTTGCGGGTGCTCATGCCAGCACCTCCGCGCGCGCATCGGCAACGCAGTCTTCCAGTGCCTCGCGCAGGACGGTGGCGACCTCGGCCTCCTCCTTGAGGAAGGCATCGTGGCCGTAGAGCGAGCGCAGCACACGCAGGCGGGTCTCACCGCGCAGGCGTTCGACCAGGTCGTAGGCATCCGACAACGGCACGATGCGGTCTTCTGCGACGGCGATGACGGTCACCGGAAGACGGATCGCACCGGGATCGACGGCCTGCAGGTCGATTGACTCCGACAGGCGCAGATACGCGGTTGGCGAGGTGCGCTCGACATAGGTCGCGCCGCAGTGGTCGAGGTAGTCCTCGGCACCCACGCGCACGCGGCCGTCACTGACCTGGGCGGCGTCGAAGCGCGCGGCGAATTCCTCGGGGGTGCGGTAGCTCAGGATGGCCAGCTGGCGGGCCAGCGCAAGGCCGTGGGTTTCGTCGCACTGCAGCGCGCCCAGCGCGACAGCACGACGCTGCAATGCGCGCCAGGCGCTGGCGTAGGGATGGGCGCGGTGGACGCCGCTGATTGCGACCAGCTGCTGCAGGCGCCCACCGTGCAGTGCGGCGAACTGCAGGCCGACCATCGCGCCATAGGAGCAGCCGACGAAGGCCAGCAGGCGATCGATGCCGAGCACGTCCAGGAGCTGGGCGATCGCGTCGGCCTGGTCGGCCGGATCTATCGGTGCATCCAGGTTGCCGTCGGCACCGAGCCAGTCGAATGCAACCACGCAGGTGTGGCGCGGATCGAGCGTGCGGCGCTCGCCGACCTGTCCCTCCCACCAGCCCGCCTCGGGGAAGGCACGGCTGGCACTGACGTGGCGGTGTGCCGAGATGCCACCTGCGACGAACACCGCCGGCAGGGTGCGATCCCCGAGGACTTCGTAGCGAAGGCTCACCTGCTGGCGGCCAGCATGGCGCAGCTGGAGTTCGACCGTGCACTCGCCGCGCTCGGCGTTTACCGCCGGAACCGGCACACCTTTGATCCAGGCGGCGGCATGGGTGATGGCATCCAGCGTCGCCGCGGTGTCGTGGTCGTGGGTGGTGGCGGGGGCGTTGGCAAGGCTCATGGCGGGCATCCGAAGTGACGGGGCCATCGAGCCTGCGAGTCGCGGTGCACCCGGCCATCGATCGGCAGGGCGCACGCACAACCATCTTCCGACCGGCGCGGGCGCCTGTCGCAGGAATTGGCACCTTCACCTCACCGCCCCTTGCCTTGGATAGGCGTGGGAGCTGCGGGTTGGGTTGCCCCGGCTTCAAAGGGCCTGTCCCTCTGCCGGTCTCGATGGATGACCGCAGTCTGCCAGCGCCCGGCGGCGCCTGTCAATCGCTCCATCCGCATATAGCGATTTATTATTTCGGTCACGTCTTGGGGCCACATTGTTAAGGCCACGCGAATACACTTCGCACATGACCCCACGCTTCCTTACCCCCGTCGCCACTGCGACATTGCTGGCGACCCTGCTGAGCGCCTGCTCCACCCTTTCTCCCGTCTCCGCCCCGTCGCAGACAGCGTCCGCAGCCCCGGCCGATGCGCCGTCGGTGCGGAACGTCCCCGAACGTTATGTCTCGGCCGAAAGCCCGCAGGACGAGCTCGACTCACTGGCCACGTGGACCAGCGAGGACGGCCGCACCCTGCTGATCGCTTCGGCCAAGTCCACCCACCGTCTGGTGGTGTTCGATGCCGACACCGGCAAGCGCCTGCGCGAGTTCGGCGGCGAGGGCAAGGCGCTCGGCGAGTTCAACCGCCCCAATGGCGTCGCCGTCTATGGCGACTACCTGTTCGTCGTCGAGCGCGACAACCACCGCGTCCAGGTCTTCACCCTGCCCGAGCTCAAGCCGCTGGGCAGCTTCGGCGACAAGGAACTGCGCAGCCCCTACGGACTGTGGCTCACCGAGACCGAGCCGGGCGAGCTCGAGGTGTATGTCACCGACAGCTTCATGTACGGCAAGAAGTTCGACGAAGTGCCGCCGCTGCCCGAG
This sequence comes from Lysobacter sp., assembly GCA_036524915.1. Classification (GTDB taxonomy): domain Bacteria; phylum Pseudomonadota; class Gammaproteobacteria; order Xanthomonadales; family Xanthomonadaceae; genus Lysobacter_J. The sequence goes on from DATDBI010000201.1 coordinate 25,650, forward strand.
CTCGACCAGCGCGTGCGCCGCTATCGCGTGCAGTTCGACCAGAGCGGACGCCTGCGCAGCAGCTACGGCGGTGCGTTCGGCGACACCAGCCAGGCCGGCGGCCTGCGCATGGTCGAGTCCATTGCCGGCGACCCGGACAACGATCGCCTGCTGGTCGCAGATGAAGACCGTCGCCACGAATCGACGCTGCGCGAGTACAGCTTCAGCGGAAAGTACAGCGGCCGCAGCCTGCCGCAGGACAGTTTTGCCGCGGAGGCCGAAGGCGTGGCGTTGTGGACCTGCAGCAACGGCGGCGGCTACTGGATCGCCGTCGACCAGCTGGCGCCGCTGACCGTGTTCCATCTGTTCGACCGCGCCACGCTCGCGCCGCGCGGCAGTTTCCAAGGCGACGTCACCGCGCATACCGACGGTGTTGCCCTGCATGCCGCGTCCACCGCGACGTTTCCCAACGGCGCGCTGTTCGCGGTGCATGACGACAAGTCGGTGACGGCATTCGACCTGGCCGAGGTCGTGCGTGTGCTGGGCTTGTCGGCGGACTGCGTCCGCTAGCGCCATGGCAGGCACGCGCCGCCTTGCAATAGCGGTGATTCTCGGCAGCACGGCGATGCTGCTGGCATTCGCCGCGGGCGCGGCCAAGGTGTATCGCTGGACCGACGGCAAGGGCATCACCCACTACGGCGACCACATCCCCGATGCGCCGCCGACGCAGGTCCGCGCCATCCCGGTGTACAGCGAACCCAGCGCGATCGCGCAGCTGCGCATCGAGAACGACGGCGACCGCTACCTCGCGTTCGCCGACAACCGGCTGTCGGGACCCATCGAAGTGCAGCTGGAATTCAGTCGCAGCGACAACGTGATCGGCCGGCCGCTGCTGCCGGCGCGTGCCACTGTCGCCGCACGCGGCAGCGCCCTGGTGGCGGTGCTGCAATCGGACGATCCCGAACGCGGCTTCGATTTCGAGTTGCAGATGGAAAGCCTGCCCGGCGACCCGGATGCGCAACCGCGCAACGTCGACTACCTGCTGCCTTTGCAGCAGGCAACCTTCCGCATCGACCAGGGCTACGGCGGCCATTTCAGCCACAACGACGGCCAGAGCCGTTACGCGGTCGACTTCGCGGCCGCCATCGGCACCCCTGTGCTGGCCGCGCGCGACGGTGTTGTGATGCAGGTCGAGTCGGACTTCGACAAGGCCGGCCTCAACCGCGAGAAGTACGGCGGCCGCGCCAACTTCGTCCGGATCCTCCACGACGACGGCAGCATGACCCTCTACGGCCACCTCAAGGCCGACGACGGCGTGCTGGTCCGGGTGGGCCAGCGGGTCCGCGCCGGCCAGCAGATCGGCCTGTCCGGCAATACCGGCTTCACCACTGGCCCACACCTGCATTTCGCGGTGCAGGTGAACCGGGGCATGCGACTGGAGTCGATTCCGTTCAGGATGCTGGGCCCGGCCGGGCCGCTGCGGATCAGCGGCGGCTGAGTCGGGCCGCCGGCCGCGTATACCGGCCGCGTTATAATCCGCCCCCTCACCCGCTTCCCGATTCGCGGACCGGTCGCCCGACCCGCCCGCCGCCGCCATGTCCGACGTTTCCCTCGAAGCCGCCCGCCGCCGCACGTTTGCGATCATTTCGCATCCCGATGCGGGCAAGACCACGCTCACCGAAAAGCTGCTGCTGTTCGGCGGTGCCATCCAGATGGCCGGCTCGGTCAAGGGCCGCAAGGCCGCGCGCCACGCCACCTCGGACTGGATGGCGCTGGAAAAAGAGCGCGGCATCTCGGTGACCAGCTCGGTGATGCAGTTCCCGTACGAGGACTGCATCGTCAACCTGCTCGACACCCCCGGCCACGCCGACTTCGGCGAGGACACCTACCGCGTGCTGACGGCCGTCGACTCGGCATTGATGGTCATCGACGTGGCCAAGGGCGTCGAAGAGCGCACGATCAAGCTGATGGAGGTGTGCCGCCTGCGCGACACGCCGATCATGACCTTCATCAACAAGCTCGATCGCGAGGGCAAGAACCCGATCGACCTGCTCGATGAAGTCGAGTCGGTGCTGGGCATCCAGTGCGCACCCATCACCTGGCCGATCGGCATGGGCCAGCGCCTCAAGGGCGTGGTCCACCTGGTCACCGGCGAAGTGCACCTGTACGAGCAGGGCCGCAACTTCACCCGCCAGGACTCCACCATCTTCGCTTCGATCGACGACCCGGCGCTGGCCGAGCGCATCGGCGAGAACATGCTCAAGGAGCTGCGCGACGAGCTCGAGCTGGTCGAAGGCGCCTCGCATCCGTTCGATCCGGCGAAGTACCTGTCGGGCGAACAGACCCCGGTGTTCTTCGGTTCTGCGGTGAACAACTTCGGCGTGCAGGTGCTGCTCGATTTCTTCGTCGAGCACGCGCCGTCGCCGCGCCCGCGCGGTACCACCACGCGCGAGGTCGGCGCCTACGAGCCCAAGCTCACCGGCTTTGTATTCAAGATCCAGGCCAACATGGACCCGCAGCACCGCGACCGCGTCGCGTTCATGCGTGTGTGCTCGGGTTCGTTCTCCGCTGGCATGAAGGCCTTCCACGTGCGCACCGGCAAGGAGGTCAAACTCGCCAACGCGCTGACGTTCATGGCCTCCGACCGCGAGATCGCCGAGAGCGCCTGGCCTGGCGATGTCATCGGCATCCACAACCACGGCACCATCTCCATCGGCGACACCTTCACCGAAGGCGAAGCGCTGGGCTTCACCGGCATCCCCAACTTCGCCCCGGAGCTGTTCCGCCGGGCGCGCCTGCGCGACCCGCTCAAGCTCAAGCAGCTGCAGAAGGGCCTGGCGCAGTTGTCGGAGGAAGGCGCCACCCAGTTCTTCCGCCCGCTGATGAGCAACGACCTCATCCTCGGCGCGGTCGGCGTGCTGCAGTTCGACGTGGTCGCCTATCGCCTGAAGGACGAGTACGGCGTCGACGCCAGCTTCGAGCAGGTCAATGTCACCACGGCACGCTGGATCCGCTGCGACAACGACAAGAAGCTGGAAGAGTTCCGCGACAAGAACGCGATGAACCTGGCCGTCGATGCCGCCGGCCAGCTGGTCTACCTGGCGCCGACGCGGGTCAATCTTCAGCTCGCCCAGGAACGCGCGCCCGACGTGACGTTCCTCGCCACGCGCGAGCACGCACACGCCACCTCCATCGACTGAGGCTGCGCGGTGCCGGCCTGGGCAGCGTGGTTGCTGGCGTACAACGCGGTGACCGTGCTCGTGTACGGCTATGACAAGGCCATTGCCGGCGGCCGCCGCCGGCGCGTACCCGAACGCACCTTGCTGGGCCTGGCCCTGTGCGGCGGTACGCCGGGGGCGATGCTGGCGATGTGGTTGTTCCGGCACAAGACGGCGAAGCAGACCTTCCGCGATGCGTTCGCCGTGATCGTGGCCGCGCAGGCGATAGCGGCGATCGCCCTGGTGACCCTCGCCCGCTGACGGGTCAGCCCCGCGCCCGCTCCGGCAGCTTGCCCACCCACGCCGGCGTCGGCTGGCCGAGGTCGAAGTACTCGAAGATCAGGTGGATCCGGTCGCTCGCGCCGTTGTTCTCGACCGCATGCACGGCCATGTTGCTGACCTCAACCGCCTCGCCTTCCGCGAAGTGGTAGCCCACGCCGTCGATGAAGAACGTCACCTGCTCGTTGGTGAGCAAGGGCACGTGGATCTTGTGCGGCCATTTTGCGGCGGGGTTGGCATCGCGGTGCGGTTTGATCACCCCGCCCGGCCCCATCCGCGCCAGCATCACCCGCGGGAACTCGGCGCGGGCGTAGGCATACGGTGCCACGGCCTGCGCCATCACCGGTTCGAGCAGTTCGCGCCACTGTGGCCACAGCGGCCGGTCGTACGATTTGCGCCAATCCTGGAAGTCGCTGACGAAGCGGAAAACGATGTGGCGGGTGCGATCGAGGGCTTCGAAGCGATTGGGCTTGTCCGCGTTTTCCGCGTCCCACTGTGCATCGGGGATCGCCAGCACCGCCGCGCGCAGGCGCGCGATGTCGACCTGCCCCAGCGCGCGCATGGAGGTCGTCTTGCGCGGGTTGGGCTGGACATCCGACGGTGACACGGCAGGCGAGTGCATGGTCAGAACTCGTATCCGAACAGTTCCAGGTCGCGCCGATAGTACTCGGCAACGCCGTCGATCAGCGCCTGGTCATAGTAGTCCCGGTAGCTGCCGCGACGCGAACTGTTGACCTGGCCCAGCTGCGCCGACGGGATACCGATGCGCGCGCACATGGCGTCGTACGACGCCTGCATGTCCTCGACGCGGCCGACCTCGTCGGCAAGCAGCTTGCCGTCACCGTCTGTGACGAAGGTGTGCTGCGGCTGAAACAGGATGTGCTGGCTCGGACGCGCCTGGAACAGGATGTAGTTCATCACCTGCCGCGGGTTCTTCAGGAAGGCGCCGTCGGCGCGGGTCATGAAGGCGCAGTAGGAAACGAAGCGATCGAACGGATTGCGCACGAACGCGAACTTGAAGTACGTTGCGAACGCCTCCTCGCCGAGGAAAGGCCGGATCTGCTCGAGGGTGATGTGTCCGTGCTTGATGGCCGCCAGCTCCTCGAACGGGAAGCGCTTGTTCACGAACAGGCCGACCTGCTCCAGATCCTCCTCGCTCATGTGCTCGCGCAATGCCTGGCGCACCGAGTGGGTCCCGGTCTTGGGGATCGCGGCGAAGACGAAGCGGTGCTGGTGGGAAATGATCATGGCGGCATGATAAGGGCTCCAAGCCCGGGCCAGCGAAGCGCGCACCCCGGGGCAGCACGCCCCCGGACACTCCCGACTGCGCCGGGCTGCCGGGGCCAGCTGCCAACCCGGTCACGCCACGCGCGCGTGCTCCAGAGCATTTGCTCCAACCTGCGCTAGGATGCTGGTGCCATGCCGACCGCACGCTCCGTCAACGACGGTTCCGTCCCCGCAACCCGCGGGACCGCTTCGCTGCGCGAAGAGTTTCTCAGCGCGCTGACCCATGGCCTGGGCGCCACTGCCGCGCTTGCCGGCGGTGCGGTGCTGATTACCCTGGCCGCGCTGTACGGCGACGGCTGGCAACTGGCCGGCGCGATCGTGTTCGGCATCAGCCTGCTGCTGCTGTACATCGCATCCACGCTGTACCACGCGATCCAGCACCCGGTCGCCAAAGCGCGCCTGAAGGTGTTCGACCACTGCGCGATCTACCTGCTGATCGCCGGAACGTACACGCCGTTCACGCTGATCGGCCTGCGCGGCCCGTGGGGCTGGAGCCTGTTCGCCGCGATCTGGGTGCTTGCGCTGGCGGGCGTGGTGTTCAAGCTGTTCTACACCGGCCGCTTCAAACTGCTGTCCACCGGCATCTACATCGCGATGGGCTGGCTGGTGGTGGTCGCCATCGAACCGCTGCTCGGCGCGCTCGATGCCTGGACCATCGGCTGGCTGTTCGCCGGCGGCCTGTTCTACACCCTGGGGACGGTGTTCTATCACCGCCCGTCGCTGCCCTATTCGCATGCGATCTGGCACCTGTTCGTGGTCGCCGGCAGCGTCTGCCATTACGTCGCCGTGATGGCGCAGGTCGTTTCGCCCGGCCAGATGATGCCCAGCTGAACTCGTTACGACGTGTTCACCCCCGCTTGACCGCTGCCCACCGAAGGTGGAGCCGTGTTCATGATGCTGGGAGTGGAAGTCGTGCCGGATCCGAAAGCGCAGGCGTCCGCCGGAACTGACCGCGGCGGGGGTCACTGACGCGTATGCGCTGGCCTGGACGCAAACCCGGTCGCGGCGACGCAACCACGCACGATGCCGGGCAACCCTGGCCGTTGCGCCACCCGCTGTGGTCGCTGCTTGCGTTGCTGGCAGTGGCGATCGTGGTGCTGATGCTGATCTGGGACTGGAACTGGTTCCGCGGTCCGATCGAGCGCCAGGTACAGGCGCGCACCGGCCGTGAATTCCATATCCGCGGCAACCTCGATGTCGACCTGGGCTGGACGCCACGCATCACCGCCGAATCGGTGAGCTTCGGCAACGCAGCGTGGTCGCGCCAGCCAGTGATGGCCGACGCCCGCCGCGCCGAGCTGGACATCGCGCTGCGTCCGCTGTTCCGCGGCCAGGTGCTGCTGCCGCAGATCACCCTGGATCGCCCGCGCCTGCTGCTGGAGACCAATCCGCGCGGCGGAGAGGGCAACTGGGTGTTCGGCGAGCCGGGACAGACCGACATGCAGTTCCGCCGCGTCAGCATCGAGCAGGGGCAGGTGCGTTTCCTAGATCAACCAAAACGCACAGACATCCGCATCGGCGTCAGCAGCTACGCATTGCCGGACAAAGCGCAGGCCGCGCCGGTCGCGGTCGTCGGCGGCGGCCAATGGCGCGGCAGCGCCTTCCGGTTGCGCGGCAACGCCGCCTCGCCGCTGTTGTTGCGCGATCGCGATGCGCCCTACCGCATCGATGTGCGTGCGTCCGCCGGCGCAACCCATGCACATGCGCGCGGCACGCTGCTCGACCCGCTGCGCCTGACCGGATTCGATCTGCGCATGGCGCTGTCGGGACGCGACATGGCCGACCTTTACCCGTTGCTCGGCCTGGCCATACCGACCACACCGCCCTACTCGCTCGACGGCCGCTTCAGCCGCGAAGGAAACGTGTGGCACTACCGCGATTTCAAGGGCCGGATCGGCGACAGCGACATGCAAGGCAGCGCCAGTGTCGAAACCGGCCGCGCGCGGCCCTACCTGCGTGCCGACCTGCGCTCGCAGCGCCTGGACCTGGACGACCTGGCTGGCTTCATCGGCGGCACGCCGCAGGCCGGGGCGGGCGAAACGGCCAATCCCGAACAGGAAGCCAAGGCGGCGGCGCGCGATGTCAGCACACGGCTCATCCCGGACAAGCCCTACGAACTGGAAAAACTGCGCGCGATGGATGCCGACGTGCGCCTGCGCGCGACGCGCATCAACGCGCCGCGCCTGCCGCTCGACGACATGGACGCACACCTATTCCTCGAGGGCGGCCTGCTGCGCCTGCAACCGCTCAACTTCGGCGTCGCCGATGGCGACATCCGCTCGACCATCCGCATGGACGCGCGCACCAGCACCATCACCACCCGCGCCGACATCGATGCCGCCGGACTCAACCTGGCCAAGCTGCTGCCGGAAGTGAAGCTGGCGCAGAACGCGATCGGCAAGGTTGGCGGCAAGATCAACATCGCCGGCACCGGCAACTCGGTCGCACGCATGCTCGGCAGCAGCGACGGCACGATGCTGGTCGGCATGGGCCGCGGCAAGATCAGCAACCTGCTGATGGAGATGGCCGGCATCGACCTGGCCGAGATGATCAAGTTCAAGGTATCCGGCGATCGCCTGATCCCGGTGCGCTGCGGCTTCGCCGACTTCGCCGTCGACGACGGCGTGATGACCGCGCGCTCGTTCGCCTTCGACACCACCGACACCATCCTGCTCGGCTCGGGCACGATCGACCTGGGCAGGGAAAAGCTGGACCTGACGATCCGCCCGCGGCCGAAGGATCGCAGCCTGCTGGCCTTCCGCACGCCGCTCAAGGTCGATGGCAGTTTCAGGCAACCCAAGGTGCATCCGGACCTGATCAAGGTCGGCCTGCGCGGGGCGATCGCGTTGACCCTGGCCACCATCACGCCGCCGGCGGCGCTGCTGGCAACGCTGGAGACGGGCCCGGGCGAGGATTCAGGCTGCGGCGGCCGCTACGCGAAGTAGCGCGTCCGCCGTCTCAACTGGCGATGTAGCGCTGCAGCTGGTCCAGTTCGATCTGCTGGTCTTCGATCACCGCCTTGACCAAGTCGCCGATCGAGACCACGCCCAGCACCTGGCCGTTGTGCAGCACCGGCAGGTGGCGGATGCGGCGGTCGGTGACCATCTGCATGCAATGCTCGGCACTGTCGCCCAGCCCCACCGTGAGCACCTGGCTGGTCATGATCGTGCGTACCGGCGTGTCAGCCGAGGAGCGCCCCTGCAGCACGATCTTGCGTGCGTAGTCGCGCTCGGAAAGTATCCCCACCAGTTGCCCGCCTTCGATCACCAGCACCGCGCCGATCCGCTTCTCGGCCATCAGCCGGATGGCTTCGATGACCGGCGCGTCGGGACCGATCGCGAATATCTCAGGCGCTTTGGCTTCCAGCAGTTGTCGTACGGTTCGCATGGCCGTCTCCTTCCGCAAGCGGGGCTTGGCCCGAGGATACTCCTGCCGCCGGCTGCCAGGTGTCGACGAGGTAAAGCGGGCGCTGCTTGGACTCGTCGTAGAGGCGGCCCAGGTATTCGCCGATCACCCCCAGGGCGATCAGCTGGACCCCGCCCAGGAACAGGATGACCGACATCATCGTCGGCCAGCCGGCGACCGGGTCGCCCCAGAACAGCGCCTTGATGATCACTGCTGCGCCATAGACGAAGGCGGTCAGCGCGGTCAGCAGGCCCAGGTAGGTGGCCAGGCGCAAGGGCGCGGTCGAGAAGCTGGTGATGCCTTCCAGTGCCAGGTTCCACAGGCGCCAGAAGTTGAACTTGCTGTGCCCGGCCGCGCGCGGCGCGCGGTGATAGGGGATGGCAATGCTGTTGAAGCCGACCCAGCCAAACAGCCCCTTCATGAAACGATGACGCTCGCGCAACTGCTGCAGTGCCGACAGTGCGCGCGGCGAGAGCAGGCGGAAGTCGCCGGTGTCGGCGGGAATGGGGGTTCGCGACAACCGGCCAATGACGCGGTAGAACGCGTGCGCGGTGCTGCGCTTGATCCAGCCTTCGCCCTCGCGCTCAAGCCGCGTGCCGTGGACGTCGTCATAGCCTTCGCGCCACTTCGCAACGAACTGCGGGATCAGCTCCGGCGGATCCTGGCCGTCGGCATCGAGGATCAGCGCAGCGCCCTCGCCGACCCGGTCGAGTCCGGCCGTCAGCGCGAGCTCCTTGCCGAAGTTGCGCGACAGCCGCAGCACGGCAACGCGGCGATCGGCGGCGGCGAGCTGCTGCAACACCGGCCAGGTGGCATCCGTGCTGCCGTCGTCGACATACAGCACCTGCGCGTGGAGGTGGTGCGCCAGCGAGTCCAGCACCGCGGCAATGCGCGGATGCAGGAGCGGCAGGTTGTCGGCCTCGTTGAAGGCGGCGATGACGATGGTCAGGCGGTCGCTCATGCCGCGAATAGTAGCCCGGGCGAGCCGGGCCCACGGGTCCTACTCGAGACGCTTGAGGTACTCGGTACCGCCGATGTAGCGCATCTGCCGCTGGATCGCCTGCGAGCGGCGCTGCACGTAGGGTCCGGGCCGCACCACGCTGTAGCGGCGCGGGCTTGGCAGGACCGCGGCCATGCGCGCAGCCTCCGAGGCCGCCAACTGGCTGGCGTCCTTGCGGAAATAGGTCCGCGCCGCCGCCTGCGCGCCGTACACGCCATCGCCGAACTCGGCGATGTTGGCGTAGACCTCGATGATGCGGTGCTTGGGCCACAGGGCCTCGATCAGCAACGTGTACCAGGCCTCGATGCCCTTGCGGACGTAGCTGCGCCCGCTCCACAGGAACAGGTTCTTGGCGGTCTGCTGGCTGATGGTGCTGCCGCCGCGGACCTTGCGCCCGCGCGCATTGTTCTTGCGCGCCTTCTCTATGGCTTTCAGGTCGAAACCAAAATGCTCGGCGAAGTTCTGGTCTTCCGATGCCACCAGCGCGATTGGCAGGTTCGGCGAGACCTGGTCGAGGTCGCGCCAGTCGTAGGCGATGCGGAACGATCCATCGCCATCGCCCCACGCCTCCAGTTGCCGCGACACCATGAAGGCACTGAACGCCGGATCGATGAAGCGCAAGGTCGCCACCTGCACCACGCTGCCGACCAGCAGCAGGAGCGGCACCGCCAGCACCCATCGAATCCAGCGGCGACGGCGCCGGACCGGAACCACCACGGTTTGTGTCGCCGATCCGGTCCCGGTCATGCCTTGCACTGCGCGATCTCCATCCCCATCTTCTCTCGTCACCCTTCACATGGTCGCGCGCATTATCCGCCAATGCCGCGCGCCGGCAGCACGAGCACGATGATGACCGCATCCGACACCACGCAACCGGGCAGCGCCCAGCCAGGCAGCAACGCCGGCACCGACCGGGACCAGCTCACCCGATTCCTGATCGAAGGGGCCGGAGTGCGCGGTGTGCGCGTGCACCTGCACGACACCTGGCACCAGATCCGCAATCGCGCCGAGTACCCGATGGCCGCCGCCGAACTGCTCGGCGAGGCCGCTGCGGCCGCCGCTCTTTTCACCGGGCACGCCAAGGTCGATGGCCGCCTGTCCGTGCAACTGCGAGGCGACGGCGCGCTACGCACCCTCTTCGCCGAATGCACGGCGGCCGGCACCCTGCGCGGCATCGCCCAGCTGGCCGAAGAGGGCGAAGTCTCGCGCGACCTGAAACAACTGGGTCCGGATGCGGTGCTGGCCATCACCATCGAGAACCCCTCGTCCCACGGCCGTGAGCCGACCCGCTACCAGGGCCTGGTCGCGCTGGAGTCGGATTCGCTGGCCGGGGCCTTCGAGGGCTATTTCCGCCAGTCCGAGCAATTACCCACCAGGCTCCTGCTGGCAACCGACGAACGGCATGCCGCGGGACTGATGCTGCAGAAGCTACCGGGGGATGATGGCGACGATGATGGCTGGGCCCGCGCCTGCGCCCTTTTCGACACCCTCAGCCCCAGCGAGCTCCTGGAATGGAGCGCCGACGACCTTCTGACCCGGCTGTTCCACGAGGACGGGGTACAGCTGCTGGGCCGCAAGCCGTTGCGGTTTGCCTGTTCATGTTCACGCGAGCGGGTCGAGGCGATGCTGGTGTCGCTTGGCGAAGCCGAGGCCGAGGCCGCGGCTGACGCGGCCGGTGGCGAGGCTAATGTGCGTTGCGAGTTTTGCGGACACAGTTACCGTTTCGGCAAAGAAGAAATCGCTAGCTTGTTTTCCGTGGCTGCCGCCGAACTGGCTGCCCCGGAGCGGCTCCAGTAGCCGCTCAGCGTCACCCGCAAATTGTTAAATAAACATAAACGGTCTATAGTCGCGGTCCTAAGGAGAGGGGAACTCCACCGGGTTTACCCGGTCGTAACCAGACCATGCACGCGCGCCTGCTTCGACTGCCGTTGACCCTGATGCTCGCCCTCGGCGTGGC
>DATDBI010000202.1:0-8943 GCA_036524915.1 Lysobacter sp.
AGGACAAATATCGTCGCGCCCAGGGCCGCGCCTGGGGCAATTACGGTTTCTACCTGGGCGCCAGCAACGACAACCTCGAGGCGATCCGCCGCCTCGACCCGCGCACCGCCCCTGGCATCAAGGTGTTCATGGGCGCGTCCACCGGCAACATGCTGGTCGACGACCCGGCCATCCTCGACAGCATTTTCCGGGAAGCGCCCACGCCGATCATCACGCACTGCGAAGACACGCCGATGATCGATGCCGAACTGGCGCGCTACAAGGCGCAGTACGGCGACGACATCCCGGCCTGGTGCCACCCGGACATCCGCTCGCGCGAAGCCTGCATGAAGTCCACCCAGCTGGCCCTGTCGCTGGCGCGGCGCCATGGCACGCGGCTGCACGTGCTGCATATCAGCACCGCCGACGAGCTCGCCCTGTTCGAGGCCGGGCCGCTGCGCGACGCGCATGGCCTGCGCAAGCGCATCACCGCCGAGACCTGCGTGCATTTCCTGCGTTTCGACCGCGCCGACTACGACCGCCTCGGCCACCTGATCAAGTGCAATCCCGCGATCAAGGACGCCTCCGATCGAGAGGCACTGATTGCCGCGCTGGCGAACGACGTGATCGACGTGCTGGCCACCGACCACGCGCCGCATACGCTGGAAGAAAAGAACCGCCCCTACACCTCCGCCCCCTCCGGCCTTCCGCTCGTGCAGTACGCGCTGCTGGCGGCGCTGGAGCTGGTGCACGAAGGCCGCCTCACCACCGCCCAGGTCGTGCAGAAGTTCGCGCATGCCCCCGCGCAATTGTTCGATGTGCGCGGGCGCGGCTTCCTGCGCGAGGGCTACGCCGCCGACCTGGTCCTGGTCGAGGACACGCCGCTCACCGTGCATGCCGACGACGTGCTGTCCAAGTGCGGCTGGTCGCCGTTCGAGGGCACGACATTCCATTCGCGCATCGCCTCGACCTGGGTCAATGGCGAGCAGGTCTGGGATGGCCGACGCCTGGTCGGCACACCGCAGGGGCAACGCCTGGCTTTTGATCGATGAGGTTGCGCGTTGCGTCGGCGCCCATGCTGCCTGCATCGACGCTGCTTGCCTCGATGCTGTTTGCCACCGGTGCGGTGCTGGCGCAATCACCGGCCGGCCAGACGTTCCACGCCGCTTTCCTGCCGACCAGCGTGCCGCAAGGCTCGCTGGTGATCGGCCTCGCCGCGCCCGATGCGATCGTCGAGTACGACGGGCGGCGCCTGCGGGTTTCGCCCGACGGCACGTTCGCATTGGGGGTGGGCCGCGACGCCAGCGGCCCGCTTTCGGTGAAGATCACCGGCAGTGACGGAACCGTCGTCGCCAATACCATTGCCGTCTCCACGCGTGACTGGCCGGTCGAGAACATCAAGGGCGTCCCGCCCAGGACGGTCGAACCGCCGCCGGAAATTGCCGCGCGCATCGCGCGCGAGCAGGCACAGGTGACCGCCGCACGCGTGCGCGATGACGACCGCGACGATTACGCGCAATCCTTCGTATGGCCGCTGCAGGGACGCATCAGCGGACGCTTCGGCAACCAGCGGGTCTACAACGGAACGCCGAAGTCGCCGCACTCTGGCATGGACATCGCCGCACCGACCGGCACGCCGATCAAGGCACCGGCCGGGGGCATCGTGACGTTCGCTGCACCCGACCTCTACCTCACCGGCGGCACGCTGCTGGTCGACCACGGCCACGGTGTCAGTTCCAACTTCCTGCACCTGTCGCGAATCGACGTGAAGGTCGGTGACCGCATCAGGCAAGGCCAGGTGATCGGACAGGTCGGCGCGACCGGGCGTGCCACGGGGCCGCATCTGCATTGGGGGATGAACTGGTTCGATGTACGCATCGATCCCCTGCTGGTGCTGGAGCGCACGCAGGCCACGCCGTAGGACGTCAGACCGTTGCTGCGGTCGCGCGCAATCGCGATGCGGTGTAGCCGGTGACGCGATCGCGTCCGGCCGCCTTGCTGGCGTAGAGCGCCGCATCGGCGCGCTCGAGCAGCTTCTCCACGCTCTCGCCGTGATGCAGCTCGGCGACGCCCAGGCTGAGCGTGGCCGGAAACAGGCGACCATCGATCGACAGCGGCCGGCAATTGACCGACACGCGCAGATTCTCGGCGACGCCGAGCGCCTCGCGCAGCTGCGTGTCGGGCAATACCACCAGGATTTCGTCGCCGCCGAAGCGGCCGACCATGTCGTACGTGCGCAGGCGGTTGCGCGTGCGCAGGGCGATGATGCGCAGCGTCTGGTCGCCGATGCGATGGCCGTGCTCGTCGTTGATGCGCTTGAAATGATCGACGTCGAAAAACACCACCGACAGCGGCCGCCGTCCGCGTTGCGCCGACTCGACCAGCGTCTCAAGCCGCTCCTCTATCGCCGAGCGCGTCAGCGCGCCGGTCAGCACGTCATACGTGGCCAGGCGGCTGGCATGGTCACGGTCGCGACGCAGCTGGTGCATGTGGTCGGTCAGTCCGATCGTCAGCACCAGTCCGCCCAGGGCAAAACCAATGGGCAGTGCGTACTCCAGCCATTCCGGGTTGCGCCAGCCGCCAAGCAGTTCGCCCATCCGCAGGATCACCAGCACCACCATCGGCGACCACGACAACAGCATGAAGTACGCCTCGCGCTGGCGCTGGAAGCTGCCGACCACGCTGGCGATAAACATGATCACCGCCGACACCAGCAGGACGAGATTGGCGGTCAGCGCGATCACGCTGGCGGCACTGCCCACTGTGGCCAGCATCAGGATCAGCAATACGGCATTGCAGGCATGGAGGGCCCGCATCAGGCGCGGTTGCCGTTCTGGCAGGCTCAGGTAGAAGGCCAGGAAGCTGTTGCTGGCCAGCACGGTCATCATCCCGAACATGCGTCCCACGCGGGGGTCGTAGCCGATCAGGTCGGCCAGCCACGGCACGATCCGCAGCTCGCCACCGAGGCAGGCCTGGTACAGCGCCTGGGCCAGCATCGCCAGGAACAGGTAGAGGTAGCTGCGCTCGCCGATGCCGATCCAGAAACCGAAGGCGAGCATCGCCAGCACCAGCAGCGTGCCCAGCACCAGGGTGCGCAGCGCGACGTGGCTCAGGTCGTGGCGATGCACCTCAGACAACGACTCGACCGCCACGGGCATGGGCGACGGGCTGAGCATGTGCAGGCGAAGGTAGATGTGTTCGCCGGTGGCCAGTCCCTGCGGCAGCGGGACCACCAGCGCCCGCGTCGAGAACGACCGGTCCGCAACCGGGCCGACCAGGCCGCGCCGCACCGGCATGGCTTCGCCGGGTCGCCAGACTTCGACCTGGTTGAGGTGCGGGAACCGCAGGACCAGGTTCGGGGCATCGGAAGGGGCTACCGCTTCGCGCGCGGTCAGTCGCCACCACCGTGGCTGCGAGGACGTCTCGAACACCGACTGCCCTTCGACCTGGGCGAACTCACCGTCGTGTTCGCCGGCCAGCACCTGCACCGGGAGGGGGTCACCGTCGAGGCGGGCCACGTCGAAAAGCTGCGCCGACACCGAGGTCGCCACCAGTATTCCCAACAAGGCAACTGCGGCTTGCCACCACCGACGCGCGGGTTTCCCCATGATCCGGACCGGCCCCCTGATTACGCGGGAAGCATAGCCCAACTGAGACGGCCGTCGCGAAACCGTCGGGCGGCGCCGGCGCGCCTGTCGTCGAATAAACGGCCTTCCAGCCGCGATTCGGGGGCCGCGGCGGGATCACCCACCACGGCGGAGGGTCAGGCCTGGGCGCCTTGGCCGCTCACGCGGGCCACCGCATCGTGGGCGTGCAGGCTCTCGAAGTGCGCAACTTCCGCGTCGAAGCGCTCGATCCGCGGGTCGGCCGACAGGGCGGCAGCGACGCGGCGGGCAGCGTCTTCACAGAACATCAGGTTCTCAGCGTTGAGGCGGGCGAAGGCCTGCTCGTCCTCGCGCTTGACGGCGGTCTGCACCGGCGTGCCAAGCGCCTGTTCGAGGGCATCGATCAGCGCCGCCAGCGGCAGTTCGTCGAAGGCCGGACGCAGCTCGACGCGGACGTCGGCGCGGCTGCGCTGTGCATGCGGCGTCGCGGCCAGGCCGCGCTCGGACGACAGCCATTCGCCGACGACGGCATTGGACAGTGGTCGCGCGCCGGCGAAATCCTCGGCGAAACGCTCGGCATTGAGCTGGCGCGACAACGCCGCCGAGGCCGGGCACGTGCTGGAGTATTCGACCGTGAAACGCAGTGCCAGGTGCAGGTGGCCTTCGCGCAGGCTGGCGTCGATTTCGACCGGATAGCGCTTCCAGCCGGCGTTGTCACTGGCCAGCGCGCGGCGCAGCAACAGCTGGTCGTAGCGCACGACCAGGCGCGCGGCGCTGGAGATGCCGCCCTGGTTGTCGATCAGCGTCTGCAGCACGCGGCGCAGCCCGGCCGGCGTCACCGTCTCGCTGGCGAAGGCGTTCTGCAACTGCAGGTACATGCGCGACATGTGGATGCCGCGGGCATCGGGATCCTTGAGATCAACCGACACGTCGACCGAGGCGGCGACCGTCATGGTGTCGCCATCGGCCGATGCCACTCGCAGCGGCAGGGCGATGTTGGACATGCCTACCCAGTCGAGCGGTCGTGCCGCGGCGGCGGCGTCGAAGGCGACATCGGGAAGACGGCGCGGGGTTTGCGAGATGGTGGTCACGGCAAGGGATATGGGGTTGGCGCGGGGGAGCGCAAGCCGGGCCATTGTAGCGGCCGGCCGTGACCGACCTGCTGCGGGGGCCTGCAACAGTCAGTTGCGGCGTCGCGACTGGGGCTGTGGCCCGGTCGGCCTCAGCTGCCGCGGGCGCCGCGCCAGGCCGTCAGCACCGCGCTCCACGGCGGCAGCGGCAGGCTCGCATCGCCTCCGCGCAGTCGCTGCCGGGCCAGGGCCGTCCACAGTCGCCGCGGACGCGTGGCGCCGTTGGCGGACGGCCAAGCCTGCAAAAGCTCGGCGGCCCAGGCACGCGCCACCGGCTGCTCGCCGGCACGGGCCAGCACGGCCAAAGGCGCGGCCGATTCGCCGTTGTGGGCCAGACGGGAGAACAGCAGGCCGGCGCTGACTATCCCTGCGGCGGCATTGGCGTGACCGGTCGGGCCGGACGTTGCCACCGCCGCCGGCGCATCCACGCCTGCGAACAGCGCCGCCTCGATGCCGGCCGCGGCAAGCGCAAACGGCTGCACCGAGGCCCAGGCATCATCGGCGTCGCGAGGACGTTCGCGGCTCTCGCGCAGCGATGGCAGCGCGGCAGCCAGTGCAGTCCAGGGCGCGGCCTGCTTCTGCAGGGCGATACCCAGCGGATGCCGGCGCGCGCCGCGCGACCAGCCGTGCAGCTCTTCGCTCCACCACGCCAGCTTGGCCTCGCCGGGACGGGCGTCGCTGCCGCCCCAGGCCGCATCGGTCAATTCCTGCAGCACCGTCGCCCAGGCAAGCGCGAGGTCTCGCTGCGCCTGCGGCACGAACACCTGCACCACGGCCCACTCCGGCCAGCGCGCACGGAACTTGCCGAGGAAGCTGTCGAGCGCGTCGTCGTTGCCGCTGTCGTCAGCCGCTGGCAGCGGCTGGTTCATCGTGGCACCGGCCAGGTCGCAGCCCTGGCCAGCTCGCCGGGTGTTTCGATCATGACGTCACCCCGCCAGGCCATCGGGTCATCACCGTCGAGGCGATAGCCCCACAGCGCGACCACCGACGGCATGCCGGCCGCGCGTGCGGCCTGGATGTCGCGTTCGTCGTCGCCCACGTAGATGCACTGCGACGGATCGATTCCGATGCGCTGCGCGGCGACGGTAAGCGGCAACGGGTGGGGCTTGCGCTGGGCGAGCGTGTCGCCGCCGATCAGCACCGCACAGCGCTGCTCCCAGCCAAGCACCGGCATCAGCTGGCGGGCCAGGTACTCGGGCTTGTTGGTCACGATGCCCCAGGTGCTTCCGGCCGCTTCCAGCGCGGCAAGCATTTCGTCGACACCGTCGAACAGCTGCCCGTGGCGTCCCAGCTCCCGCTCGTAATGACCGAGGAATTCAGGGATCCAGCTTTCGCGCTCCGGCTCGTCGACCTGCGGAAATGCCGCCGCGACCATCGCCCGCGCACCTTTCGACACGTGCGGGCGCAGCTCGTCGAGCGGCATCGGCGGCTGCCCGCGGGCGGCGCGCATGGCATCGATGGCTGCGACCATGTCCGGCGCGCTGTCGAGCAGCGTGCCATCGAGATCGAACAGGACGGCACGCGGAAAGGCAGGTGCGGTCGCGCTGGTCATGCGCCCGGCTTCAGCGCGCACGCCAGGTAGTTGACGTCGGTGCGACCGATCACGCGTGCGCTGTTGCGCCACGGCTCGTACATCAGGCCGCTGACATCTTCCAACTGCATCCCGGCGCCGCGCAGCCACGCGCCCAGTTCCGACGGCTTGATGAAGTCGCGGTACTGGTGGGTTCCGCGCGGCAGGACACCGGCGACGTATTCGGCGCCGACGATGGCCAGGGCGAAGGCCGCCGGCGTGCGGTTGAGCGTCGACAGGAACAGCCGCCCGCCCGGGCGCAGCAGCGTGGTGCACGCGCGGATGATCGAGCCCGGGTCGGGCACGTGCTCGAGCATCTCCATGCAGGTGATCGCATCGAACTGACCGGGCATCTCCTCGGCCAGCGACTCGACCGACTGCAGCCGGTAGTCGACCTTGACCCCGCTTTCCAGGCCATGCAGGCGCGCGACCTTGACCAGTTCCGGGGCCAGGTCCAGCGCGGTGACCTGCGCGCCCTCGCCCGCCATCGCCTCGCTGAGCAGGCCCGCGCCGCAGCCGACATCGAGCACGCGCGCGCCTTGCAGGGCGGTGCGCTGGGCAACGTAGCCCAGTCGTGCCGGATTGAGCGCGTGCAGCGCCTTCTGCGGACCCTGCGGGTCCCACCAGCGCTGCGCGAGCGCGCCGAATTTGTCGAGCTCGGACTGGCTGAAGTTGCTGTCGTTCGGGGCCGGACTGTTCATGCCGTGACTCGTAATGGGGGAGTGTTGCTCACGACAGCCGGATCGCCGCGATGCGCGTGCGCCACTGCTTGGCGTTGGCGATCAGCGCCTGCTCGTCGATGTCGACCAGCACGCGGCCGCGCAACTTGGCGTGCCCGGCGATCCAGACATCGCACACCTGCTGGCGGCCGGTTGCGTAGATCAGCTGCGAAATCACGTGGTGCAGCGGCTGGGTTTCGATCTGGTCGAGGTCGATGCACACCAGGTCGGCCTGCTTGCCCACCTCGATCGAACCGACCTTCGTCTCCAGTCCCAGCGCGCGCGCGCCGCCCAGGGTTGCCGCGTGCAGCGCGCTGGCGGCATCGAGCGCCGAGGCATCGGACGCAACCGCCTTGGCCAGCATCGCGGCCGTGCGGGTCTCGCCGAACATGTCCAGGTCGTTGTTGCTGGCGCAGCCGTCGGTGCCGATGGCGAGGTTCACGCCGGCCTTCTGCAGCTTGCCGACCGGGCAGAACCCCGAGGCCAGCTTGAGGTTCGATTCGGGGCAATGGGCGACGCTGACGCCGCGCTGCGCGCACAGTTCGATCTCGGCGTCGGTCAGCTGGGTCATGTGCACCGCGATCAGGCGATCGTTGACCAGACCCAGGCGGTCCAGCCGCGCCAGCGGGCGCTGGCCGTGCTTTTCGTGCGACTCGGCGACTTCCTGCGCGGTCTCGTGCGTGTGCAGGTGCACCGGCACGTCGAGCTGGTCCGACAGCATGCGGATGCGCTCGAAGTTGGCGTCCGACACCGTGTACGGCGCATGCGGCGCGAAAGTGGTGCTGACGAGGGCATCGTCGCGCCACTGGTCGTGGACCTCGCCGGCGCGATCGAAGTACTCGTCGGACGACTTGGCCCACGCGGTCGGGAAATCGATGACCGGCAGGCCGACGCGCGCACGGAAGCCGTGGCGCTTGTACACCGCGGCCTGCACGTCGGGGAAGAAGTAGTTCTCGTTGGCGCAGGTGGTGCCGCCGCGGAGCATCTCGGCGATTGCCAGCGCGATGCCGTCGGCGACGAACTCCGGGCCGATCACCGCGCCCTCGACCGGCCAGATGTGGCCCTGCAGCCACTCCATCAGCGGCAGGTCATCGGCGATGCCGCGCAGCAGCGTCATCGGGTTATGCGTGTGTGCGTTGATCAGGCCCGGGAGCAGCGCCGCATCGGGGCGCGAAACGGTCTCGGCCGCGATGAAGCGCGTGCGCGCCTCGCGGGTCGGCATCAGCGCGACGATGGCGCCGTCGCGGACGGCCACCGCATGGTCCTCCAGGACCACGCCGTGCGGCTCGACCGGCACCACCCATCCGGCTTCGATCAACAGGTCGCAGGCTTCGGGGCGGGTGTCGGAATGCATTCGTGTCCCTGTCCGTCGATCCGGCAACGGGCCGGACCGCTTGAAACCCGCCCGCGCGAAGCGCGGACGGGCCACATCATCACTTCACCCGGCTGACGTACTCGCCCGAGCGGGTGTCGACCTTGATGATTTCATCCTGGCCGACGAACAGCGGCACGCGGACGACGGCACCGGTTTCCAGCGTCGCCGGCTTGCCGCCGCCGCCAGAGGTGTCGCCACGCACGCCCGGATCGGTCTGGACGATCTTGAGTTCGACGAAGTTCGGCGGCTGCACGGCGATGGGAGTGCCGTTCCACAGCGTCACGACGCAGTCTTCCTCGCCCTTGAGGTACTTCTCGGCGCCGCCCATGCCGGGCTTGTCGGCCTGGACCTGCTCGAACGACTCCTGGTTCATGAAGTGCCAGTACTCGCCATCGGAGTACAGGTACTGCATATCGGTGTCGACGACGTCGGCCTGCTCCACGCTGTCGGTCGCCTTCATGGTCATTTCGACCACGCGGCCCGACTTGATGCTGCGGTACTTCACGCGGGTGAAGGCCTGGCCCTTGCCCGGCTTGACGTACTCGGTGTCGATGATGATGCACGG
>DATDBI010000203.1:0-3528 GCA_036524915.1 Lysobacter sp.
GACTTCCTCGTCGGTCTCTCCATCCGCGTCTCCCGGAACCGGGGCGGCTGCTGGCAACGGCAGCCGCCCCGGTGCGAAGGAAAGCCGGGAGTCTTAAACTCCCCGCATGACCATCCATCAATCCGTGCTCGAACTGGTCGGCGACACGCCGATCATCAAGGCGCAGCGCCTGGATACCGGCGTCTGCGAGATCTTCCTCAAGCTTGAATCGCAGAACCCGGGCGGTTCCATCAAGGACCGCATCGGCCTGTCGATGATCGAGGCGGCCGAGAAGGCCGGCCGGATCAAGCCCGGCGACACCTTGGTCGAAGGCACCGCCGGCAACACCGGCATCGGCCTGGCGCTGGTGGCGCAGCAGAAGGGCTACAAGCTCATCCTGGTGGTCCCGGACAAGATGAGCCGGGAAAAGATCTTCAACCTCAAGGCCATGGGCGCGCAGGTCGTGCTGACCCGTTCCGATGTCGCCAAGGGCCATCCGGACTACTACCAGGACCTGGCCGAACGCCTGGCCAGCGAAACCCCGGGCGCGTACTTCATCAACCAGTTTGGCAATCCGGACAACCCGGCCGCGCACGAGTTCGGCACCGGCCCGGAGATCCTCGAACAGATGGCCGACGTCGGCGGCGTCGACGCGGTCGTCTTCGGTTGCGGCAGCTCGGGCACCATGACCGGCCTGTCACGCTGCTTCGCCGAGAAGTCGCCGCACACCGAGCTGGTGCTGGCCGACCCGGTCGGGTCGATCCTCGAGGAATACATCAACCGCGGCACGATCTCGGAGAAGTCGGCCAGCTGGATGGTCGAAGGCATTGGCGAGGACTTCCTGCCGCCGATCTCCGACTTCACCCGCGTGAAGAAGGCCTACGCGATCACCGACAAGGAGAGCTTCCTCACCGCCCGCGAACTGCTGGAGAAGGAAGGCATCCTCGGCGGCTCCTCGACCGGCACGCTGCTGGCCGCCGCGCTGAAGTATTGCCGCGAGCAGACCACGCCGAAGAAGGTGCTGGTGTTTGTCTGCGACACCGGCAACAAGTACCTGTCGAAGATGTACAACGACTACTGGATGCTGGACAACGGTTTCCTGGCGCGGCAATCGAGCGGCGACCTGCGCGACCTGATCCTGCGCCCGTACTCGCAGCGCGACACGGTTGTGGTCGTTCAGAACGACCTGCTGGTCACTGCCTACCAGCGCATGAAGCTCTACGACGTCTCGCAGCTGCCAGTGATGGACGGCGACAACATCGTCGGCATTGTCGACGAGAGCGACGTGCTGTTGCATGTGTATGGCGACGAAGCGCGCTTCCGCGATCCCGTCTCCACCGCGATGGTCAGCAAGCTCGACAAGATCGACGTGAGCTCGCCGATCGAGACGCTGCTGCCGGTGTTCGATCGCGGCCATGTCGCGATCGTGGTCGACGGCGACAAGTTCCTCGGCCTGATCACTCGCATCGACCTGCTCAACTACCTGCGCCGACGCGTGCAATGAACAAGGCAGCCGAGGCGGCGGGCGAACGCTGGCTGCCGGGCGACCGCCTGGCCGACGTGCGCCTTCGCGCCCTCGACGGCAGCAGCCAGACGCTGCATGCCGAGTTCGCCGGGGCGCCGCTCTGGCTGGCAACGCCGGTCGACAATGAGGCCGCGCGCGCGCTGCCCGCGCCCCCGCCCGGTGTTGTGGCGCTGTGCGTGGGGGCGATGGCGCCGGTCGCGGGGCCGGCACCGTGGCGGGCTTTTACCGCCGACGCGCGCTGGTGTGCGGCGCTCGGGGCCGGGGTGCTGTGGCAGGTCGACGCCAACCTGCGCCTGCAGGCATCGCACCCGTTGCCGGTCACGGTGGCACCCGGCCGGCCAGTGGCGGTGCCGGAATTGTCATCAGCGCAGACCGGTCTGATCGCGCCGATCCTGCAGGTGCCGGACGTGTTCGAGCCCGAGCTGTGCGCGGCGCTGATCCGTCATCTCGAGATCGATTGCGGTGGCGGCGACGTGTCGGCCGTGCTGGTGCTCGAGGGTGGCCAGCAACGGCTGCAGGTCGACCCGTCGATCAAGCAGCGTCGCGAAGTCATTCCGCGTGATCCCGCGCTTGAGGCGCGCATGCACGAGCGGCTGCTGCGGCGGGCCCTTCCCGAGATCGCACGGGTGTTCAATTTCGAGGTCAAACGCCGCGATCCGTTCAAGCTGCTGGCGTATCCGGAAGACGCCGGTTACTTCCGGGCGCACCGCGACAACGAGACGCCCGATGTCGCCCATCGCCGCTTCGCGTTGTCGGTGAACCTCAACCAGGGCGATTACGTGGGCGGTGAGTTCCGCTACCCGGAGTTCGGCCTGCACCGTTTCTCCCCGCCCACCGGGGCGGCGCTCGTGTTCTCGTGTTCGATGCTGCACGAAGTGCTGCCGGTCGAGCGCGGGACGCGCTATGCGATGACGACGTTCCTCGCGTGATGGGTTTGGCGCCGCGTCGAGGCTGACGCCCTTCAGGTGCGCGGGCGCAAGCGCGACAGCAGATCCGATGCACCCAGCTGCGCGATCGCGCGCTCCGCCCACGCCAGTCCTTCGCCGATGCTGCTGGCGTGCCTGGTTGCCGCCGCCGCCAGTTCGCGCCGGCGCGCATCGGCATCGAAATGCACCGCATCGTCCTTGGCGTAGCGGCTGAGCAGTTTGGACCCGGTGATCCGTTGCCCCCAGTCCGCCGGTACTTCGAGACCGTAATGGGCGGCCAATCGCGCGGTGGTGCCTGCCGGGTCGGCAAGGACGCGGGCGAAATCCAGGTCGATCAGCCGCGGGGCCAAGTCGGGGTCGCCGGCGAGGCGCTGCCAGCGCAGCTGCTCGGCCAGCCAGGCCCGGGCCAGGCGCTCGCCATCGGAGGTCGCAGGCGGGTCGAGCTGGAGCGAGTCCAGCCGCAGCGGTTCGGTGTCGAACACGCCAGCCTTCAACTGCTCGTCGCGGAGCATCGTTGCCAGCCAGGTCTGCAGGTCGACCCAGAGCAGGCAGGCCTGTCCGGTGCCTGGCAGCAGGCGATGGGCGATTACCGTCACCAGGCTGGTCGGCTTGACCACCACGGCCCGGGTGTCGGGAAAGCCGCGGGCAAGGAGGGACAGCACCGGGGACTGCCAGGCGAGGGCCGCGGCGTCGTTGCCGCAACTGGCCAGATTCAGCAAAGGCAGCGGTTCGCGCAGCCCCAGCACCCCTGGCAGCAGGTCCAAAAGGCGGCTGACGAGCGACGAGCCGCAGTGCCCGATGTGGAACAGCCAGTGCAGTCGCTGCAGCGGTGGCGCCGGGTCGGCGAGCGATTCCAGTTCGGTCCGGGACAATACCCAACCGGACATGTCGCGGTGCTGCATCGCGCGCCGATCGAGGAAGCTTGCCCGGCGATAGTCTTCCGGCTGGAAATGCAGCACCCAGCCCTGATCCTGAACCGGATCGAAGGCGAACAGCGGATAGGCCGCGCTGTGGCCAAAATCACTGGGGATACGCCTGGGCGGGCTCATGAGCGATGCTAGAATCGGCGACCGCCCATGCTAGCGGAACTGGAAGAAT
>DATDBI010000204.1:0-3171 GCA_036524915.1 Lysobacter sp.
AGACAACGGCTGTGCAGCGGAGTGGCGATGACGCAACAGATTTATTCCCGCATCGCGGGAACCGGCAGCTACCTTCCCGAGAAGGTGCTGACCAACGACGACCTGGCCAAATTCATCGACACGAGCGATGAATGGATTGCCTCGCGCACGGGCATCCGTGAGCGCCATATCGCCGCTGAAGGCGAGACCACGAGCGACCTGGCGTACCACGCCTCGATGCGCGCGCTCGAAGCTGCCGGCGTCGATGCCAAGGATCTCGACCTGATCGTGGTCGGCACGACCACACCCGACCTGATCTTTCCGTCCACGGCCTGCCTGCTGCAGCACCGCATCGGTGCCAACGGTTGCGCGGCGTTCGACGTCAATGCCGCCTGTTCGGGCTTCGTCTATGCGCTGACGGTGGCCGACAAGTTCATCCGTTCCGGTTCGGCGAAGAACGTTCTCGTCGTCGGTGCCGAAACGCTGACCCGCATGCTCGACTGGAGCGATCGCTCCACCTGCGTGCTGTTCGGCGATGGCGCGGGCGCGGTCGTGCTCAAGGCCGACACCGAGACCGGCATCCTCAGCACCCACATGCACGCCGACGGCGGCAAGAAGGAGTTGCTGTGGAACCCGGTGGGCGTTTCCGTCGGCTTCAAGCCGGAGGAGCCCAATGCCGGCGTGAAGGTGCTGATGACCGGCAACGAAGTCTTCAAGCATGCGGTCAAGGCGCTGGATTCGGTGGTTGAAGAGACGCTCGAGGCCAATGGCCTGGATCGTCACGACATCGACTGGCTGATTCCGCACCAGGCCAACCTGCGCATCATCGAGGCGACGGCCAAGCGGCTGGACATGCCGATGGATCGCGTCATCGTCACCGTCGACAGGCATGGCAACACGTCGTCGGGTTCGGTGCCGCTGGCGCTGGACGAGGCGGTGCGCACTGGCAAGGTCCAGCGCGGCCAGCTGGTGCTGCTCGAGGCCTTCGGTGGCGGCTTCACCTGGGGCTCGGCGCTGCTTCGCTACTGAGCGGTATTCCACGCTCCGCGAAACGCCTCTGCTACCTTTAGCGGGGGCGTTTTTGTTTGGTTCTTCTCCCATTCGCGTGACGTCCATCGCTCCTCGCGGGCGTAGGTCTGGCGCAGTGGCGGCGCTCGTCGCAGGCGTCGGTCTGCGGAGTGGCGGCGTCCGCCGGGCTGGGGATTGCTCCGCCCCTTAGTCGGACATCCTGTCCGATGCGGGGCGCGGGACATCCATGTCCCGCTGCGGAGCAATCCCCAGCCCGGCGGACGCCGTTCCAGCGTTTCATTGCCGGGTCTTCGTCCGAAAGCCGTCATTCCCGCGAAGGCGGGAACCCATGGAGCTGGCCGCACAAGCGGCTTTGAAACCACCCGATCCTCCAGCGGGCGTCCGGGCCCGAGCAGACGTGCGAATGAGTCGAGGGCACGGACACCGCCCTAGAGCCCCGCAGCCCGAGTCCGCCCCTTGCAGCCACGCCACGCGTACATCGCGGGGAACCCACATGCGAGGTCATTGAAACAACTGCAGCGTTCGCATGGAGGGGGTGGGGTGTATTTCGCGAACAGTTAACGGAGCGAAGCGGAGGTTCGCGGAATGCACCCCACCCCCTCGCCACGCTGACCCGCAGCCCAGCGAATGCTTCAGTACAGGCCCGTACAGACGTACTAGAGCAAACACTCGTATCATGCGCATTCAATTTCGCAAGGCCTTCACGCGTGACCGTATCCCCCCACACCGATTCGACCCTGGCGTTCGTTTTTCCGGGCCAGGGCTCGCAGTCGCTTGGCATGCTGGCCGAGCTGGGTGAGCTCCACCCGATCGTCCGCGAGACGTTCGCGCAAGCCAGCGACGGCGCCGGCGTCGACCTCTGGGCGCTCAGTCAGGGCGGCCCGGAAGAAATGCTCAACCGCACCGAGTACACGCAGCCGGCGCTGCTCGCCGCGGGCGTGGCCGTGTGGCGGTTGTGGCAGCAACGCGGCGGCGCCACGCCGGCGCTGCTTTCCGGGCACAGCCTCGGTGAATACTCCGCGCTGGTCGCGGCCGATGCGCTGTCGCTGAGGGATGCCGCGCATCTCGTGCGTCTGCGCGGGCAGCTGATGCAGGAGGCCTCCCCGGCCGGCACCGGCGCGATGGCCGCCGTGCTCGGCGCCGAAGATGCACTCGTGCAGGAAGTGTGCGAGAGCGTTTCGGGCACCAGCGTCGTGGTTCCCGCAAATTACAACTCGCCCGGCCAGATCGTCATCGGCGGCCATGCCGATGCGGTCGACAAGGCGATGGCCGTGCTCGGCGTGCGTGGTGTGCGCAAGATGGTCAAACTCGCCGTCAGCGTGCCCTCGCATACGCCGCTGATGCGCGACGCCGCCAACCGGCTGGCCGAAGCCATGGCCGGCCTGGCTTGGCGCGCGCCGTCGCTGCCGGTGGTGCAGAACGTCGACGCCGGCATCCACGACAGCGTCGAGGCGATCCGTGACGCGCTCGTCCGCCAGCTGTATCTGCCGGTACAGTGGACTGGCTGCGTGCAGGCACTTGCCGCGAAGGGCGTCACGCGCGTTGCCGAATGCGGCCCGGGCAAGGTGCTTGCCGGCCTGGTCAAGCGCATCGACAAGTCGCTCGACGGCCGCGCCATCGGCACGCCCGGCGAGTTCGAAACCGCTATCGAAGAATGGAACAAGTCATGAGCGAGAAACTGCTGACGGGTGAAGTCGCACTGGTTACCGGCGCCAGCCGCGGTATCGGCGCGGCCATCGCCGCCGAACTGGCGGCGCTGGGCGCAACCGTGATCGGCACCGCCACCACCGAATCGGGCGCCAACGCAATTGGCGAGCGCCTGGCTGCGCACGGTGGCCACGGCCGCGTGCTCGACGTCAGCGACGCGGCATCGATCGAGTCGCTGATCGACGGCATCGCCAAGGACATCGGTGCGATCTCGATCCTGGTCAACAACGCCGGCATCACCCGCGACAACCTGCTGATGCGGATGAAGGACGAGGACTGGCAGGCCATCCTCGACACCAACCTGACCAGCGTCTTCCGCACCAGCAAGGCGGTGATGCGTTCGATGATGAAGGCGCGCAAGGGCCGCATCATCAACATCGCCTCGGTGATCGGCGTGACCGGCAACGCCGGCCAGGCCAACTACGCCGCCGCCAAGGCCGGCATCATCGCCTTCAG
>DATDBI010000205.1:0-17283 GCA_036524915.1 Lysobacter sp.
CTGGTCTGGCGGATCAAGCTGTGCGAGATCCTGGCGATGGCCTGCGCGCCGATCGGCGCCGCCTTCACCCTGATCACGCTGCTGACCGGTTCGATCTGGGGCAAGCCGATGTGGGGCACCTGGTGGGACTGGGATCCGCGCCTGACCACCGAGCTGATCCTGCTGTTCCTGTATCTGGGCGTGATCGGCCTGTACAACGCGATCGACGACCGTCGTGCCGCCGCGCGCGCCGCCGGCCTTCTGGCAATCGTCGGTGTGGTGCTGCTGCCGGTGATCCGCTACTCGGTGGTGTGGTGGAACTCGCTGCACCAGGGCCAGACCATCCGCCTGCTCGGCGAATCGAGCATGGATTCGAGCATGATTCCGCCGCTGATCTGGATGATCGTCGGCACCAAGTTGTGGTTCGTCGGCGCATTGCTCACGCGTGCGCGCGCCGACAACCTGCGTCGCGAGAGCGGCAAGGCCTGGGTCGGCGAACTGGCGCAGGGGAAGGCGCGATGAGCTACCTCAACTACGTGATTGCCGCCTACGCGGTGTTCGTGATCGTGCTGGGCTGGGACTTCATCGCCACCCGATTGCAGATCCGCCGCGAGCTGCGTGGCGCGCGCCTGCGCGCACAACGCGAGACCGCACGCCCGGGCAAGGGCGCCGCGAATGAATTGATCAGATGAGAACCTATTCGATGAAAGCGTGTTCGATGAGGGCGTGCCGATGAATCCCGTACGTCGCCGCCGCCTGCTGTGGGTGATCGCCCTGGTCGTGGCCGCCGGTATCGCCGCCACGCTCGTGGCCACGGCCCTGCAACGCAACATCGCCTATCTGTACACGCCCAGCGAAGTACTTCGCGGCGAGGCCGGTAGCCACGCCCGCTTCCGCCTCGGCGGCATGGTCGCGGCCGACTCGTTCACGCGTGCGCCCGGTTCGCTGGAAGCGCACTTCAAGGTCAGCGACGGTGACGCGCTCATGCCCGTGGTCTACACCGGCATCCTGCCCGACCTGTTCCGCGAGAAGCAGGCGGTGGTCGCCACCGGCCGCATGCGCGGTGACACGTTCGTCGCCGAGGAAATCCTCGCCAAGCACGACGAGACCTACATGCCCAAGGAAGTCGCCGACAAGATGGGCATGGCGCACAAGAAGCATGACGTGCCGCCCCCGGCGGCCGGCTCGTCGCAATGATGGTCCGCGCAATGATCGCCGGCGCAGTGATGGCCGTGAGGGCACGACATGCTCGCTGAAATTGGCCAGATCACCCTGATCCTCGCCCTGCTGGTATCGCTGCTGCAGGCGGCATTGCCGCTGGTCGGCGCGCAGCGCGGCGTCGGCAGCTGGATGGCGGTGGCGCGTCCTGCGGCGTACGCGCAGCTGGTGCTGGTCGCGTTCGCGTTCGTGATTCTCAGCCGCGCGTTCGTGGCCCAGGACTTCTCGCTCCTGTATGTCGCCGAGAACAGCAACTCGCTGTTGCCACTGATGTACCGCTACACCGCGGTGTGGGGTGCGCACGAAGGATCGCTGCTGCTGTGGGCGCTGATCCTGGCGCTGTGGACCGGCGCCGTCGCGCGTTTCTCGCGCCGCCTTCCCGATGAGGTCATCGCGCGCGTGCTCGGCGTGATGGGTCTGGTCAGCACCGGCTTCCTCGCCTTCCTGATCTTCACCAGCAATCCGTTCCAGCGCCTGTTGCCGGCCGCCGCCGAAGGCCGCGACCTCAATCCGCTGCTGCAGGATCCGGGCATGATCATCCACCCGCCGATGCTGTACGTCGGCTACGTGGGATTCGCGGTGCCGTTCGCGTTCGCGATCGCGGCCCTGCTCGATGGCCGCATCGATGCACGCTGGCTGCGCTGGACCCGGCCGTGGACCAACGTCGCCTGGGCGTTCCTGACCTTCGGCATCGCCCTGGGTTCGTGGTGGGCGTACTACGAGCTTGGCTGGGGCGGCTGGTGGTTCTGGGACCCGGTCGAGAACGCCAGCTTCATGCCGTGGCTCGCCGGCGCGGCGCTGCTGCATTCGCAGGCGGTGACCGAGAAGCGCGGCAGCTTCCGCGGCTGGACGCTGCTGTTGGCGATCGCCACGTTCTCGTTGTCGCTGCTGGGCACGTTCCTGGTGCGCTCGGGCGTGCTGACCAGCGTGCATTCCTTTGCCGCAGATCCCGCACGCGGCTTGTTCATCCTGATCTTCCTCGGCATCGTCATCGGCGGCTCGCTGCTGCTCTATGCACTGCGCGCGCCTTCGGCCGACGACGGCGGCAAGCCGTTCGACGCCAGCTCGCGCGAGACCCTGCTGCTGGCCAACAACCTGCTGTTGTCGACCGCGTGCGCGATGGTGCTGCTCGGCACGCTGTATCCGCTGCTGGCGGACGCGCTGGAGCTGGGCAAGATCTCGGTCGGCCCGCCCTACTTCGCGCTGATGTTCTCGCTGCTGATGGCGCCGCTGGTGGCGCTGCTGCCGTTCGGTCCGATCACGCGCTGGCAGCGCGAGCAGGTGTCCAAGCCCCTGGCGATGCTGCTGCCGTGGGCAGGCTTTGCCCTGGCCCTGGCCGTGCTCGCGTACTTCTTCGCCCCACAGGGACCGTGGAAGGTCGCCGCCGGCGTGCTCGGCGCGGCGTGGGTGCTGTTTGGCACCGTGCGTTTCGTGGTGACACGCCTGCGCAGCCAGAGCAGCGGGTCCCGGTTCACCGCCGAGATGCTCGGCATGACCCTGGCGCACTTCGGCGTCGCCGTGTTCCTGGTGGGCGCGCTGCTGGTCGAGGGCCTGAGCCAGCAACGCGAACTCGCCGTCGCGCCGGGGCAGACCGTCGAACTGGGTCGCTACGCGTTCCGCTTCGACGGCGTTGCGCATCTGCAGGGGCCCAACTATGAAGGCGACCGCGGCACGATCACCGTGCTCGCCAACGACAAGCCACTGACCGTGATGCACCCGGAAAAGCGCAGGTATGTCAGCGGCGGCCAGGTCATGACCGAAGCGGCGATCGAGAGCGGTATCACCCGCGACCTTTACGTCGCATTGGGTGAGCCCCTCGGCGGCGGTTCGTGGGCGGTGCGCGTGCATGTCAAACCGTTTGTGCGCTGGATCTGGGCAGGCGCGCTGCTGATGATGCTCGGCGGTCTGGTCGCGGCGACCGACAGGCGCTTCCGTCGCACTGCCACCGCCACCGCCGTAGATCCGGTCATCAACGACGCGACCGCAACCCATCCGATGCCGGAGCCAGCACGATGAGCGAGCCGACGCCGCAGCCGCGCAAGTCGTCCATGCGCTGGGTGCCTCTGCTGATCGTCGCCGCGCTGGGCGTGCTGCTGTTCGCTGGCGTGATGCTCAGCCGCAATCCCAATCGCGAGGCCCTGCCGTCGCCGCTGATCGGCAAACCCGCGCCGGCCTTCCGTCTGCCGGTGCTGCACGAACCCGGCCGTGTGGTGTCGTCGGACGACCTGCACGGCGCGCCCTACCTGCTCAATGTCTGGGGCAGCTGGTGCCCGGCCTGCCGCGACGAGCATCCGGTGCTGACGCGCTTCGCCGAGAGCAAGCGCCTGCGCGTGATCGGCTTCAACTGGAAGGACGAACACGCCGATGCAATGCGCTGGCTGGAGCAGTTCGGCAACCCGTACTTCATGGTCATCGCCGACTACGACGGCAAGGTCGCCATCGACTGGGGCATCTACGGCGCGCCGGAAACCTTCCTGGTTGACGGCAAGGGCATCGTGCGCTGGAAGTACGTCGGGCCGCTGACCGATGACGTCATCCGGGACGAACTGCTGCCAAAGCTGGCCGGGATCGAGGGTGGCGCGCGATGAAGGCTTCCGTGTGTCTGTTTTTCGCGATGCTGCTGGCCTCATTCAACTTCACCGCCGTCGCCCAGCCCGCCGCAGACCCCGCCCCGCTCAGGTTTGAATCGGCGACCGAGGAGCAGCGTTTCCATGCGCTGGTCAGCGAGCTGCGTTGTGTGATGTGCCAGAACCAGTCGCTGGCCGACTCCAACGCGCAGATCGCCGTCGACCTGCGCCGGGAAGTGCTCGAGCTGATGCGACAGGGCAAGGACGACCACGAAATCAAGCAGTTCCTGGTCGATCGTTACGGCGAGTTCGTGCTGTACCGGCCGCAGGTCGAATCGAAAACATGGTTGTTGTGGTTCGGCCCGGCGCTGGTGCTGCTGGCCGGCGGCGTGGTCGTGGCAGGCGCGGTGCGCAAGCGGCGCCAGGCGCCGGTCACTACCGCGAAAGTCGACAGCAACGAAGAGCAGGAGTGGTAATGGTCGGTTTCGTGATCGCCGGCCTCGTGCTGGCCGTGCTGGTGCTGGCCTATGTGCTTCGTCCGCTGTGGCGCACGCGTCCGGTCGCGGGATTCGGCGTGATTGCCGGCCTGACCCTGGCCACCGGTTTGATCTACTTCGCCATCGGCACGCCCGCTGCGCTCGACTCGGCGCAGCGTCGCGCGCCGGAGACGCTGGGCGATGCCATCACGCAGCTTGAAGCCGAACTCAAGCGCGACCCCAACCAGGTCGAAGGCTGGCGCCTGCTGGCCCGCGCCCGCGTCGCGGAAGGCGAGCCGGCCAAAGCACGCGATGCCCTGGCGCGCGCGCTCAAGCTGATGCCTGACGACCCGGACCTGCTTGCCGAAGCCGCCGAGATGCGCGCGATTGCCGCGCCCGGACGCCAGTTCGATGCCGAAGGCGTGGCGATGCTGCGTCACGCGCTCGAACAGCAGCCGATGCACCAGCGCGCCCGCTGGTTCCTCGGCATCGCCCAGCGCCAGGCCAAGCAGCCGGCGGAAGCGGCGCGGACCTGGGAGCCGCTGCTCACGGTGGTCACTGGCAGCACCGGCGAGAGCCTGCGCGAACAGATCAATGCCGCGCGTGGCGAAGCCGGCCTTCCGCCGCTGCCGGCGACTGCGGCACCGACGCAGGCAGCCACCGCTGGGCTCAAGGTCAAGGTCGCACTGGCACCGGCGCTCGCCGCGAAGTTGCCGGCCGGCGCCAGCCTGTTCGTGATCGCGCGCCAACCCGGCGGCCCGCCGATGCCGGTGGCCGTGGAGAAGCTGGCCGCGGCAAACTTCCCGGTCGAGGTCACGCTCGACGACGGCGACAGCCCGATGCCGACGATGAAGCTCTCCCAGCTCGACCGCGTCGAAGTGCTCGCGCGCGTGTCGGTCAGCGGCACCGCGATGCCGCAGGCTGGCGACTTCGAAGCCGTGGCCAAGCCGGCGGGCAAGGATGCGGGCACGATCGAGCTGCTCATCGACCAGGTTCGCCCATGACCGAATTCATCCCCCCCGGCACCCGCTGGTTCGACCTGCCCTCGCCGTTCCCGATGAAGCGTGGCGGCGCGCTCAACCATGCCCGCGTCGCCTACGAAACCTGGGGCACGCTCAATGCCGCCCGCGACAACGCGGTGCTGATCGTCACCGGCCTTTCGCCCGACGCACACGCGGCCAGCAACGAAGGCAATCCGGAACCGGGCTGGTGGGAACAGATGCTCGGGCCGGGCAAGCCCATCGACAGCGATCGCTGGTTCGTCATCTGCGTCAATTCGCTCGGCAGCTGCAAGGGCTCCACTGGCCCGGCTTCGATCAATCCCGACACCGGCGCGCCATACCGGTTGAGCTTCCCCGACCTGTCGGTGGAGGACGGCGCTGAAGCATCCGCGCAGGTCGTGCGCGCGCTCGGCATCGACAACCTGGCCTGCATCATCGGCAACTCGATGGGTGGCATGACCGCGCTTGCGTTCCTGCACCTGCATCCGGGCCTGGCGCGCAGCCACATCAACATCTCCGGCGCGGCCAAGGCGCTGCCGTTCTCGATCGCGATCCGTTCGCTTCAGCGCGAGGCCATCCGGCTCGATCCGAACTGGAACCACGGCCAATACGACGACGAGCGCTACCCCGAGGCGGGCATGCGCATGGCGCGCAAGCTCGGCGTGATCACCTATCGCTCGGCGCTGGAGTGGGACGGCCGTTTCGGCCGCGTGCGACTGGACTCCGATCGCAGCGACGATGAGCCGTTCGGCCTCGAGTTCGAAGTCGAAAGCTACCTGGAAGGTCACGCCCGTCGCTTCGTGCGCCGCTTCGACCCCAACTGCTACCTCTACCTCAGCCGCTCGATGGACTGGTTCGACCTGGGCGAGTACTGCACGGACCGGCGCGGCAACGGCGACGCCGACACGCATGCCGGCCTGGCCAGCCTGCGGGTCGGAAAGGCGCTGGCGATCGGCGTGCAGACCGACATCCTGTTCCCGCTGCAGCAGCAGGAGGAGATCGC
Source organism: Lysobacter sp. (assembly GCA_036524915.1). Classification (GTDB taxonomy): domain Bacteria; phylum Pseudomonadota; class Gammaproteobacteria; order Xanthomonadales; family Xanthomonadaceae; genus Lysobacter_J. The sequence continues at coordinate 6,245 of DATDBI010000205.1, forward strand.
CGAGGGTCTGCGTGCCGGTGGCGCCGACTCGCGGTTCCTGCCGCTGCCGTCGCCGCAGGGGCACGACGCGTTCCTGGTCGATATCGCCCGCTTCGGGCCGGCCGTCGCCGACTTCCTGAACAGCCTCTAGAGGGCGCCGTACCGCGGTAGATTGATGCGGCGCAAGATTCGCTGCGGCGGGTGCGCGATAGAATTGCGCCATGACGATCACCGACGCACTGCCCGACCTCGATTTCCCCGGCCATGACAAGCTGGTCGCCGCCATCGATGCCGCCGTCGCGGCCGGCGACGAACACGCCGTCACCGCGGCCCTGCGCACCACCCTGTGCGGGATGATCCGCGACCACGACGTGCAGCTGCCGTCGTGCGTCCACGATCCGATCGACGACCACTACGCGCGCCGCGAGATCTACCGCAGCCCGGGCCTGGGCTACAGCGTCGTCGCGATGACCTGGGGACCGGGCCAGGGCACGCCGGTGCACGACCATTGTGGCCTGTGGTGCGTGGAAGGCGTCTGGGATGGCGAGCTGGAGATCACCCAGTACGAACTGCTCGAACGCGACGGCGAGCGCTTCCGCTTCCGCGCCGCCGGCGGCATGCATGCCGGTCCCGGAAGTGCCGGCAGCCTGATCCCGCCGCACGAGTACCACACCATCCGCAACGCCAGCCGCGAATCGGTCGCCGTCTCGCTGCACATCTACAAGGCGCCGATGGAAGCGTGCTCGATGTTCGTCCCGAACGAGGGCGAGTGGTTCGCGCGCGTGGCCAAGACTCTGGAGACCGACGAAGCGGCGTGAGCCGCGCCTGACCTCTGGCACTGCACTTCCCGGATCAATCGCATAGGGTGAGCGCTTTCCGCCGGAGCCTCCCCCGATGCTGACCGACTTCGCCCTCGCCTCCCTGCACCACCTGCTCGTCTACGCCCTGATCGCGATGCTGGTCACCGAATCGGTGCTGCTGCGCAGCGCCGTCGACCGCACCATCCTGCAACGACTGGTCGGCGTCGACAGGGGCTACGGCATCTGCGCGATGCTGTTGATCGTCGTTGGCGTGTCGCGGATCGCCTTCGGCGTGAAGGGCCACGACTTCTACCTGCACAACCCCTGGTTCCACGCCAAGATGGGCGCGTTCGTGCTGGTGGGGCTGCTGTCGATCCTGCCGACGGTCCGCTTCCTGCGCTGGCGCAAGGCGCTGGCTGCCAACCCGTCCTACCTGCCGGACGCTGCCGAAGTCGGCAAGCTGCGCGGCATCGTCCGCTTCGAGCTGATCCTGGTCGCGGCGATCTTCGTCCTCGCCGCCGCGATGGCCCGCTACGGCGGCCTCTGAGCCCAGGCACCTGCTACGCAGCCGCGGCGTCGGCTATACTGCGCGGCCGCGCCGGAATGGCGGAATCGGTAGACGCAGCGGACTCAAAATCCGCCGCCCTTAAAAGCGTGTGGGTTCGAGTCCCACTTCCGGCACCAGTAAATTCAATTAGTTAGACGCGCGCATAAGATATTCATCGAATATGATGTCTGGTCCGGCTTGCATGGTGCCCGTAAGGTGCCCGTTCTGAATTCCCAAGGCGCCCGCAGTGTCCGTGGGCTGAAGTAGCCACTTGGCTCCGATTCTGATCCGACCATCGTCGTTGAACTTAGCCCTGCACGCTTCCTGAGCTTGCGGGGCTTTCTGTTTCCGGCAGCTCTCTAGTTACAGCGAGCAGAATGGCCACGTGCTAACGACGCGTCCAACGCCCGCCGTTGCGCGACATTCGTGCAACCAACACACGAGCCGGCAACCTCGTCCCCACATGCCCACTAGCGATATCACTTTGGCCAAAGACATTCGCTGGAGACTTGGGCCCGGTGGCCGGCACAGGAAATGCGAATCCCGCGCTGTCTGAATAAGCCGGAACGCCGAAGCCCACACTCGTCGCCCTGGCCGGGTCCAAGACCTCAGCCCACTGATACAACTAAACGAGATCAGCCCCAAAACGGCGCAACAGTTCCCCCAGCGCTTGCGCACTCGTGAACGCGGCGTAATCGCGCACGCTGTCGTCTTTGTCCTCCGTCGCGTGGTCCGACACAGACTTGAAGCAGAACAGCAATGGCGGGACGCTGTACCACGATCTCGCTGCGAACAATGCGGCAAACGCCTCCATCTCGATTCCGACAGTCTTCCGATTGACGCCACGAATGCGCGCAACAATCTCGGAATCTGAAACGACGGGAGAGCCGGTAGCCACAGGAGCAAATAGCATCCTAAGATTGGTTGCGGGCACCTTGCCTCCAAATTGCCGCCTCAATTCGTCCAGCCAACTCGCATCGCTCTGGAGCTGCTGCATCTTGGCGAGCACCGCCTCCGACGTGCTCACCCCATTGGGCTCGGGCAAGAACTTTTGATCTGAATTGCCTACAAGCTTTCCAGCCTCCCAACTCCACACTTCTGTAGCCACGACAACGTCGCCGAGGTTCGCCTCACCTTTCACACCAGCGCAGATTCCAATCATTCCAAACACCTTTGGACGAAGCAGCGAGACAACCTTGCTCGCCAACACTGCGGCAGGAACAGGCCCCATGCGCAACGCGCAGAAGACCGCGATCGATAGCGACTTGCCACCGGCATTCACGGTACCAAGACGATAATAAGTGTGCTCATCCAGCTCCATTGCGGCAGACCAAGCAAACGGGAGCTTCAAGACAGCATCGAACTCATCGCTTAGAGCGGTCATGACCGCAAAATCCACAACGCTGTGCCTGCTCTTCTGCGACGACAGCAATCCAATGTGGGCGACAAAGTGAGTTAACTGATCTGCCCAGGCCACACTCGCGAGATCAGACCGAATCAGCTGCCAGAATCGCTTTGTGAAGTCTTCCTCGTACTTCGTTGACAGGTCTGCATAACCAGTCACGCCGATCACATATCTCGGCTTGAGATAGATGTCGTAATCCTGAACCTCCCTCAAAAGGTTGGCTCCGGCATTCGGGGACAGCTCCTCATCAGGATAGTTGGGCAGGGCCAGATCCAGAATAAGGAGATCAAACGCTACAGAACTCATTGCCTTCTTAGCGTCAATCACATTGCCGGCATATGTGATTGAGCAACCAACCGCTCCGGCGCGAACTGCAGCAGTGATGCGATCACGCTTTTCCGCGCTGTCTTCAACAACAAGGATGCTAAGAGCCTTCATTTACTGACCACCTTGCACAGAATTCTCGCCAACTCATCTCTCCAACTCTCCGAACCACCACTGTATTGGATAAGCCCGGCAAACTGCGCCCCATGCTCGACGCTAAGCATCTTTCGCACGTCCTCAAGCTCAAGAATCTCGTCGCCTTCCTCAAAGCTAAGGAATTGTGTAACAACAATCACTGGAACCTTCCGATCAAGAGCATCGAGATGCTGCATCACGGTCAGCCCCCCGAACCCCTGTGGTCGCCCGCCAGATTCCTTTGGACCGACATCATAGGTAGGCAATGACATGTCGAGTATCACAAGACCAATATCCCTGTGCTCTTCAATTGCCTTCAACGAGCTCACTATTGACCTGGCGTAGAGCATCGCAGCGGCAGGAACGCACTGGCCGACAGCACTCGAAACATTCTCAAGTTTGAACTCGTCATCCTCAACGATCAGGATCTTCACAGTCTTCCTCCTCCAGGATCGTGGTCGATGTGATTGGAATCACGAAAGTCACCTTGAACCCGTCCTCAACGAAGTCAAATTCGAGGCTCTCTTCCGATCCTTCAGTGTGCGCATCAGTCAAACGCCTCAACTTGAAAAGGCCCGTTCCGCCCTCACCCGAAGCCATTCGCTTGTACTCACCCGACGTGAGCTTCTGCCTAATCTGTTCAAGTCTTTCCCTTGCCTCTTGACTGCTGGCACCCGGGGCAGCCGAATTCACAACCTCAAATGCCAAAAGCCCTCCGTCACGCAATTCCACGTTAACAGTTATCGCGAGCGGCCCCTCGATTCCCGAGTAGAGATGCGCATTATCCAGAACGATGAAGAGTGCATCCGCGATAAGGAATGCCCCCAACTGTGGCGTGAACTCAGGGATATCTCCGACCAACGTGATTGCGAGCTCGGGCTGAAACGATGGGCGAGTGTTGATTGTGAGCCGTTCACCGATCCTTATGATCTGCTCAAGAGAGTACCGCCTCTCATGATCGCCCCTGTCTACTGATTGAAACCAATCTGTCACCCTGTGAACTGCAAAGCTCAGATTTGTTCGACCTCTCTTGACGGCATCGAGCACAGGCGAAAGTTCAGCGCCATCTGACGCCATGTCCAGCCGTGCCAACAGGTCATCCATTTCACGGTCGGCCGCTTCCTTGAACTCCCCAGATATGTGACTTCGCACCCGACTGAGACACGGTTCCAAGGATGCCTTGAAGTACGCGATACATGTCTTCGCGAAATCCCGAGTTTCAATAGTCTCGGCAAGCGCGCCCTTCAAAAGATTCATGAGAAATGGCGTGAATGTCAGATCAAAGGCGCCCGCTTCCTTTACCTCGGACTTGATCTGAAGAAGTTCTTCCACTATGAACTCCACACCTCGATCAAACTCCGCAGAGAAATCCGCGAATGCCTGATTGATTGCCACCGCCTTCTCGATTGGCATCTCACTCAGAAGTTGATGCCATCGCGTTATTGGCTGATAGCCACTAATTGAAGCGTCCCTCAATGAGATCGAACCGGCCTCCTCCAACGGGCCACGGAGATGACCAGCCAGGCTGCCGTGTCTCACTCGGAGGCTCAGATAGGAGTTCAATCCAAACTCCGTACCATGGAGGAACTCCCTGAGCAGGCGCTGTGCCAAGTCGATAAGCAACCGATCTGCCTCTGTCTTTGGCTGCTCAAGCAATGCATGCGGAACCGGAGCGTCACGATCGGAGTGAAGCGCAAGAACTGCTGACTGGATATCAGCCAGGTCCGGCAGCGAGTTACCCCGAAGCGACCGGTATCGCGAATAGTCTTCGGCGAGCGCCTTCTCGGCCCAATCTTGGAGGCCAGCCTCATTGACAAACAGACGACTGCTGTCGAAGCTCCGTATCCCGTCCTCAAGCTCGATTGAGAACGTGATCTGCCGGATCTCCTCTAGGTACTTCGCCGATCGATCTGGATCCAGCTTGACAAGTCCTTGGCAGATTTTCATCCGCTCGAGCGATAGCTCCTTCGAACTGGAAAGGTGGACATTGACCTCCATAACCTGCTGGCTGCAAACGTCACTCAGAAACCTTCGCAGGCTAAGACTCTCCTCGGCTTCGCTCATTAGTTCAGAGAAATGCTTGCAACCGGCGGCGCGGAGAACGCGTAGTGCGATCTGCTGAAGGTTTCGATTCAGCTTCTGAGCTTCTTGCCCTGGCAGTAACTCATTACCAGCGTAGCTCAACGCGAGAGCGAGGATCGTTGGATCGCTCACGCCCTTAAGCTCCTGCCAGGACTTGGACCTTAGAACGTCGAAAAGCCCAAACTCGTTTCGGGCACCTGGGAATTCAATCAAGCACTCAACAGCGGTGGCGATTGCGGACTGCCAATTACCCGAATGGTCGGCCCACAGGAACCTTGACTTTGCGCACGTGACCTTGTCGAAGCTGTCTCCCTCACCCAACTGCTCACAAGCTACTTGCAAAGCGTTCTCGTCGCCATTTCTGTACGCAGTATCGACTGCTTGCAAAAGATGTTCGCTTGCGGCGAATACCGAGCTTGTAGGCCATAGGCCGCCTTCCAATCCAATTCCGGTCCCTAGTCGGTTGAGGACTGACTCATAATTCAGGATTTCTTTCGCCGTGATTGCTCTAGCAACGATATCTATCGCACTGAACACTGGCAGGAATCCAAAATTCAGGCAGGTCTTCTCGAGCTGGCCAAATGAGTCAGCATCTGCCCCTCTTAACAGCACGGTAGAAAACTGCCCGGTTGCTCGATCTATCAGTCGACTTCGGTCTGTTGTACTACCACAGCGAGCAGACTCCAGAATCCGTTGAAGGTCAGTGCCGCCGCCGCTCCAGGTCTTGCCAACCAACGCCTCGAGCCGACCAATTGCCTGCACCTTGCGATCGACTAGAAACTCGTAGTTCCAGACCAGAATATCCAGGCAAGCCTCTAGCAAATCGATGCAGGACCCCCCCGATGCGGTGACTAGCACTTCGAGGATCTGCGCCTCAGCCACAGGCACTTCGCCAATCAATTTATATCTTAGGTACGCACTCCACGCGGACGGAATGTCCCAGCCATCAATCGAATCGACTGCTCGATGCTTGAACCCAGCAGTACTAACCGCATCTTCGTTTCGTTGACTTGTGAGGTGCGCGACAGCTTTCAGCACACCTTTCGCCCGCGAAAACACATCGTGCGCGTAGGTCTTCTGAGCCTCCTGGCCGTGGCACGCTTGCAATAGGGCGATCTTTGCCTGGATGACCCAGCACGAAATGCCAAACTCGCGCCCAATCTCCTCGATTAAGATCAGGGCTTGTTCGTCATTCCCGAGGACAACTTCGGCCTGAACTCTCTGCTTTCTTTCCAAGAACGCACCAATCTTCGGCGCATGTCGCTCAAGGATCTGCAACGCCCACTCAAACTCCCTCCGAAGATCGAGCGGTTTGAATGGCTCGTATGTAAGGACTTGGCCTAGGTCATGAGTGAATGTTGGAAGCAGCGGCTGCCTGCTGCGATTTGGAACTCGATACGCAGTGGCGACGAGATCTCTGTACTGCGACGGCTTCGCGATGTCTCTGGCATGTTCAATTGCCAATCGGCCACGTCCGTGGCTGATTGAAGCCCTCAGATGGTTGACTAGCCGATCCCCGTTTCTTTGGTCTGGCATTCCACGCTTCCGGTGCTTAGTAACAAGGAGAGAATCTCGATCAGCAGATGAGGATCCTCTACCCCCCATGTTGGATTATTGCATGCCCAACTCCCAATACCCTGACCTGCCCCGTCGCTAGGGCCACGGGTTACTCCGTAGACTGCTATCGCTCGGGTCACTGGTTGAAGGGGCTCCATTCTCGCGGACCAAGTTGCCGAATGAACTGTGCGGCCGCATTCATCGCGGAATTGGCAGTCGAAGCTTTCGGCGTAGCCGCTCTGTGTCGGCCTGCCCGGCTGGATCGACACCGGCCTCGCCTCGTTGGCAGTGACCCGTTCATCCAGCGGCCAGCCGGTGAACTCAGGGCCTCTAACGGGGGGATCCCGGCGAGATAGCCGCGGAAGCGGCAGGCGGCCTCGAGGATGTCGGCCGCCCTGACCGTTGATGCGATGGCCCATGGCCATGTCCACGACTTCCTAGGTGCAGTCGTCGACTGGGGCCAGGCAATTGATTGACTTGCCATGGCGTCGAACACGAAGTCCATGGACCAGGTGTGATTGAGTCGGGCGGGGCCTCTGCAGCGGCCGCCGCGCGACCGCCACGCGCTCGTGCTGCCCCGTTTGCGCACTGCCAAGTTCGCTTCGCGATACAGGGGATGCACGCGCTTGTGGTTGCTACGAAGCTCAGTCGTTCGACAAGAATGTGTAGACGCGGCCAACCGAAGCGCCGACGTTCGCTGGCCGGTTCAGCCAGACGCTCCTGCAATCCGTAAGCCGCAATCCGGCGCAGCGACTCGCCCTGCTGGCATCAGCCCAACATTTTGGCCTTCTGGTTGTACGTGCAACAGTTCCTTGCCCGGCGCTTCATTCTGCAACACGCCCGCTACCGAGACACCGTTCAGTGTGCTGCGTCGACCGGTTGAAACAGCAGTTGAAAGCGGACATTGGCGCCGGGCCCGGAGTCCGAGTAGCCGCGATCTCGCTTTCGACCAGAGCGGCACGACCGAAATCGCCGCAGGGACCCCAGGTAGCCTTGGCCAGCCAGAACGTGGACGCAATCTTCTTGCTGTGCTGCTCTGCAGCCTCCATACCCAACCTACTGGTGCAACTCAGGTGGCACCTTGAGGCTAGCACTGGACTTAAGGGCAATTGACTTCAAGACGTCCCGCTCGCGCCAAGGCAGAAGCTATGGCCGTTGCTGCCTGCTCTTGGCCCATTCGCACTCCCTCGGCGCGGACGATCTCGATGTCTCGAATCCCGAGGAATCCCAGCAAACTCTGCAACAGCGATTCCTGGTGCTCAGCGCCTGCCGCCGGTGATTCCGGTTCGTAAACGCCGCCGCGTGCCGAAGCGACGATCACCCGCTTTCCTCCGAGCAGCCCATCGACGCCGGTCGCCGAGTATCTGAACGTCTTACCGGGAACGACGATCGCATCCAGCCAGGATTTGAGCTGGGACGGAATGCTGAAGTTGTACATCGGCGCCCCGATGACAATGATGTCGGCATCCAGGACTTCACCAAGGACGTCTTGCAAGGCGACCAGGTCTGGATTGGAACTGAGTGTCTCCCCCGCGCCTGCTGCGCCCAGCACTACTTCCGGCGAGAATTGCGGAACCGGATTCACTGCAAGATCGCGATAGACGACTGTCGCCCCCGGGGCGATGCTCAGCAGGCGCTGAACCGATGCCGCCGAGATCTTTCGACTCACAGACTGGCTGCCAAGAATGCTGGAATCGACATGTAGGATCTTCACGGAACTGCCTCGCGTGTTGGAGAGATGCGCCGTGCAGAACACGGTCGCGGAGGCAGGAAATCTATGGTGGCTTCACAGCAACCACAAGAAGGATCAATCTAGATACCAGGTATGAACAAGATGACTGTGAACGAGCCCACCTGCGAAGAATGTGTCCATGAGCTCAACGTTGAGATTCGCGAGGCGATCTCTACGTTCAACGGCAAGTGGAAGCTGGAAATCTTATGGCTGTTGAGCCAGCGAGTGCATCGATTCAATGAGATGCGTCGGGAGCTGCCAAACGTCACCCAGCACACGCTCACCCAGCAACTTAGGGAACTTGAGCGGGATGGAATGGTTCTTCGCACTGCCTATCCGGAGATTCCGCCACGTGTCGAGTATGAGATAACGGCCAAGGCGAAAGGCTTAAAACCAGTATTTGCCGCGGTATTCACCTGGGTGCGTGAGTCATCGCAACCGCAGGCAGTTCTGCCGACGCAGCCTGATCCCAGCAACTTAACGACTTCGGAGTCAGATGTCGCGCGCCAGGAGCTCCAATGAACTACTGCGCCGCCGTGGAAGAGGAACCAATCCGACGCGGCTAGGTGTCGCGAGATACAGCAGAAAGTGCCAACTCCCATAGACGCTCGGCGTTACCGGGATCGAGCGCATAAGGCGCCACACCGCGATAGTCATCCGATCGCATCATCACGACAGGGGCTTCGTTGCAATCTTCAAAGTAGCGACCGCTCACATGCGACAAGAGTGGGGATCCTGCCAACAGTGCGGTCGTGGCCGCGCCCTGCTCTACCGATTTGCGACGTGCCTCCGGCGTTCTCAGACCGCCGGTGTGCTTTTGAAGGTTGGTTGCAATGGCGCCGGGATTGACCGCGTTGGCCTGGATGCCGTAGGCGTCCTGCCAGCGTCGCGTGATCTCCACCGCCAGTAAGATGCAAGCCGTTTTCGACTGCCCGTAGGCGGTAAACGGATCGTAGCGCAGGAATTGGAAATGCGGGTCGTCGAAGATCACTGGTGCGAGCAGGTGACCGCTGGAACTCAGGCACACCACGCGTGCCGCGCCGGCCGCCGACAGCGCTTCCCTCAGACCCAGCGTCAGCGCGAAGTGACCAAGGTAGTTGGTCGCCATCTGCCCCTCCCACCCTGAGGCGCTTCGCTCCAGCGTTGGAGTCGCCATTATTCCGGCGTTGTTTACCAGGATATGCAAAGGGCCGTCCCAACCGTCGGCGAAGGCACTCACGCTCTTCAAGTCAGACAAATCGAGGGAGCGTACGTGTACCCGCGCATGTTCGAACTTGGCAACAATCTGACCAGCGACTGCGCGGCCGGCCTCCTCGCTGCGGACTGCCAAAGTTACCTCGGCACCGGCTCCCGCCAGCGCCTTGGCCGTCTCAACGCCGATGCCCGAGGACGCGCCGGTCACAATCGCGCGCTGCTCCGATAGGTCAATACCATCCAAGACCTCACCGGCAGTTGTATAGAAATCGTAAGGGGTTCGAATCAGTGTCATAACACCTCCACAAAGGAGAATCTATTCGCTTTGCCTGACGAATGTAACGTTGCTGCTGGCCATCGGCGATGCAGGATGAAACTCTGCACGGCTGGATCAATGTAGCGCCTTGTGGAACACCGCCTGACCGCATGTTTAGCGACATTGCGCGTCGCTTTCGCGGTGTTGCTAACCGGTAACGGAAGCCATGCGAATTGCATTGACCAGGCTGTTCTCAAGGCGTCTCCTGACGTCGCCAAATCCGTTGACTTAGTGCACGTCGTCAACGGCTAGTTGGAGAACATCATTCCGCCCCACGGAGCGCTGCCATGCAATCTAAAGACCTCCACATCGATATTCCTGTCACGCTGAGTGAAGTCAAGAACGTCTTCAGCATCGCATCGCTTTCGTTCGAAGGCGACCTACCCGCATCCCTGTTCCATTTGGGACTACTTATGGACGACATCACGACCTGGAAAGCCAAGTCTGACGTGATCGCAATCTTCCACACCAATGCGGGGCATGTGACGCTGAACGACCAGTCATACAACGGTGATCGCAACATCGAAACCGGAAATCCCTACAAGCACCTTATCTCAAATCTGATGGCGCGCGGAGTGAAGGTGGAGCTGTGTGGCGCCACCGCGCGGGCCCATGGATGGACCAACGCGGACACACTCGATGGAATAAGGATCAACACCGATGCGATGGCAAGAACCACCGAACTTGTTCAACAAGGATTCGTCAAAGTATCCGAATCCTGACGCGTTCGAGCGTGCAACGCCCGTGGCGGCTGTGTAGGCCGCCACGCTTCGCTTGAGTCTCGCGACCGCAGCCGCCCGAGCGATACCTTGTCGAGTGTGCCGTCGCGGATGTGTTCTCGATCGGTCGACCTATTCCACCTCAACGACCACTTTGCCTCCGGCGTCTCCGGACTCGAGGTACTGATAGGCCTCTTCGGCCGTGTTCAACGTGAACCGATTCGGATCCAGTCGAAGGTGCAGCTGCCC
>DATDBI010000206.1:0-12093 GCA_036524915.1 Lysobacter sp.
GCGCCAATCCTTGACGTGGTTGACCGGGTTGAACTTCTCGTAGTTGGCGGCCTTGTCGATCGCGGTGCCGCCCTGCTCCCACTCGGTGAACCACAGCTCTTCGGTGGCGAAGCCCATCATGCGCTGGTCGAACACGCCGTCATGGGTAACGAGGCACTTCCACGGCTGGTTCCAGTTGCCGGCGATCCAGTTGACCATGAAGCCGCCGTAGCTGGCGCCCAGCGCGCAGGCGTTGTCGCCGTTGAGGAAGCCGTACTTCTGCTGCGCCGCGGCCCAGCCCTTCTGCAGGTCTTCCAGCGGGCGGTCGCCCCAGTGCTGGCTGATCGCGTCGGTGAACGCCTGGCCGTAACCGGTGGAACCGTGGAAGTCGATCATGACGACGGCGTAGCCCTGGCCCGCGTACGTCTGCGGATTCCAGCGGTAGCTCCAGCCGTTGCCGAAGCTGCCCTGCGGACCACCGTGGATCAGGAACGCAACCGGGTACTTCTTGCCCTCGACGTAGTTCCACGGCTTGACCACGTAGCCGTGCACGGTGTCGCCGTTCCAGCCCTTGAAGTTGAACTGTTCGAAGTCGCCGAACGTCACGTCCTTCAGGGTTTCGCCGGTGGTGGCAGTGATCGCGCGCAGCGGCGCGGTGGCCTCGTTGCTGGTGGTGTAGAGCACGTCGCCGCTCTTGAGCGAGTTGCGCGTGATGGCCAGCGTCGGGCCGGCCATGTCGATCGCCGAGACGGTGCCCTCGCCGATCAGCTTGCTGGCCTTGCCACTGGCGATGTCGACGGCGAACAGCGGATGCTCGCCGAGGTCGGTGGCGGTCGTGTAGATGCTCTTGCCATCAGCCGACAGGGTGATGCCATCTGCCGAACGATCCCACTGCGGCGCGATCTCGCGACGCTGGCCGCTGGCCAGGTCGAGTGCGATCAGGCCGAAGCGGTCGGCCTCGAAGCCCGGACGCTTCATCGCGCGGTAGTAGAGCGTCTTGCCGTCGCTGCTGAAGGTGGCGCCGGTGTCCCACGCGGGATTCGCTGCGGTGAGGTTCTTCGCCGCACCGGTGCCGTCGGCATTGACCTGGTACAGGTCGAAGTTGGTCGAGGTCGGCTCTTTCGCATCGGCGATGCGTGCGCTGAACACCAGGCTCTGGCCGTCCGGCGCCCAGGTGTACTCGCTGCTGTCGCCGAACGGACGCGACGGCACGTCACCGATGACGTCGCCACTGACCAGCGTCGCGGTCGTCGCCGGCTTGTCGGCCAGGGTGGTCACGAACAGGCGATTGAGGCGGCCGTCATTCCAGGTATCCCAGTGGCGGATGAAGATGCGGTCGAACACCATGCCGCTGGTCTTCTGCTTGCCCTTCTCGTCAACGCGCTTCTGCGAGCAGACGAAGTCGCCCTTGCAGTTGGCGAACACTTCAGCGTTGAAGGCGATGCGCTTGCCGTCGGGCGAGAGCTTGTAGCCGCCGACGTCGGTGGTGAATGCGGTGATCTGCTTCGGCGTGCCGCCCGTGGCGGCGATCGAGTACAGCTGCGAGCTGCCGGACTTTGCGCTGAGGAAGTAGACCGTCTTGCCGTCGGGCGAGAAGCTCGGCGAATTGACGTTCCAGCCTTCCGGCGTCAAGCGCACCGGCGGCGCGGCATCGCGCGCGAACAGGTCTTCGATCCACAACGACGATGCGCCCTTGTTGGCGGCGAAATCGACCACGCGCTTGGCGAAGACGACTCGGCGGCCGTCGGGCGACAGCGTCGGCGACGACACGCGATCCAGCGTGGCCATGTCACGGACTTCGAAACCGCGCGGGGCGGCCGATGCGGAAAGGGGGGACAGCGCGGCCGCCAGCATCAGCGGCAGCAGGGCACGGCGAAACGTCATGACGGCTCCAGCGGGACAAAGCCCCGGATACAAAGACCGTCGATGTTAGGCGCCCGTGACGGCGGCCGCAAAGGCCAGAATGCCTGCCGCCGTTGCCGTGTTTGCCGGTTGGCGGACCGCCCGCCAACCAGCCCTGTTCAGCGTCAGGCGACCGCGGCCTTGGCGCTCACGCGCTCGGCCCAGCGGTACAGCACGAACACCACCGCGACGAACGCCACGCCGCCAATCCAGACCGCCGGGCCGGCAAAGCCGTCGCCGACCAGGCCCAGCGGGAAGTCCTCGCCGGAGAACGCCACCAGCGCGGCGATGGCCACGCCGATCAGGCCTTCGCCGACGATCATGCCCGAGGCCAGCAGGATGCCCATCTGCTTGGTCGCCTCGGGCTTGGCGCTGCGCTCGGCGCGGCGGTCGTAGAGCCAGCCGATGACCGCGCCGACCACCACCATCAGCGTCGCCGAGGTCGGGAGGTAGATGCCCAGGCCCACCGCCAAGGGCGACAGGTGCGCCGATTTCGTCGTGCGGCGCAGCACGGCGTCGACCACGATCAGGCCAGCGCCGATGTAGGCGCCAATGCGGATCAGGCTCCAGTCGATGTTGCCCTGGATCACGCCCTGCGCCAGCGCCGATATCAGGCCCGCCTGCGGTGCGGCCAGCGCGCGACCCGGCACCGCGCCGGGCGCGCCGGTGAAGCCATAGGCCTGGTTGAGCAGGTCGAGGATCGGCGGAATGATTGCCGCGCCGGCGAGCACGCCGACCACCAGCGCCCACTGCTGCTTGGACGGCGTCGCGTCCACCAGTTGCCCGGTCTTGAGGTCCTGCAGGTTGTTGTTGGCAATGGTCGCCACCGCGAACACCACCGCGGTGACAAACAGCGCGAACGCTACCAGCCCCTTCTCGTTGCCCGGCGCCAGCAGCGGCTTGATGCCGAACACCAGCAGCAGCGCCGCACCGATCACCACCAGGATGCCGATGCCCGACAGCGGGCTGTTCGACGAGCCGATCAGGCCGGCCATGTAGCCGCACACCGCCGACACCAGGAAGCTCATCACGACGACATACAGCAGACCGCCGATCACCAGCTTCCACATGTGCTCGCCCAGGCCACTGCCGAGGGCGAAATGGCCCAGCAGGAATGCGATCGGGATGAAGCACGCCAGCGAGATCAGACCGACCATGCCGATCGGGATGTCCTGCTCCTGGCGCGGCAGCGATCCGGCCTGGCCGGCTTTGCGCACGCGCGATGCGGCCATGGCCGAGGCGAGTCCGCTGGCGACAGGCTGGACCAGCTTGGCCAGGGTCCAGATGGCGGCGACGCCGATCGTGCCGGCGCCGATGAAGCGCACGTACGTCGCCCAGGTCGCCTGGCCGAGGTCGGCCGCGGGGCCGGCGGTGGCGGCCAGCGCCGAGTAGTGCGGCACCGCCCAGCCCCAGGCGATCAATGCGCCCACGCCCATCGCCACGCCGACCCACAGGCCCACCAGATGACCGACGGCGAGCAGCGCCATCGACAGGGTGAAATCAAAGCCGGTCACACCGCCCCGGTCACCGCCGAGGCGGAAATACGCACCGACGTTCGAGCCGAAGAGGCGGGTGGCGACGATCAGCGAGAAGGCGGCTGCGACCACCGAGCCCCAGACCACCGCCAGCAGGCCGTAGCGGCTTTCCTCGGCGCCGGAGGCGGTGGCATCGTCGCCGCCACTGCCGACCTTGAGCACTTCGGCGCAGGCGACGCCTTCCGGGTACGGCAGATCGGAATTGGTCACCAGCGCGCGCCGCAGCGGGATCGAATACATCACGCCCAGGATGCCGCCGAGGGCGCAGATGGCGAACGACTCCCAGTAGGGGAAGCCGGTCCACCAGCCGATCATCACCAGACCGGGCAGGACGAAGATGATCGACGACAGCGTGCCCGCCGACGAGGCGACGGTCTGCACGATGTTGTTTTCCTGGATCGTGGAGTCCTTGAAGTTGCGCAGCAGGGCCATCGAGATCACCGCCGCCGGGATCGAGGTGGCGAAGGTCAGGCCGGCCTTGAGGCCGAAGAAGACGTTGGCGGCGGTGAACAGCACCGTGATGATCACGCCGAGGACGAGGCCGCGCACGGTAAGTTCGGTCCGCGGCGCCGCGTCGGACAGGCTCTTGCTGGTCACTGGATGACGCCCCTGCTGATGTTCGGGCGAGTATTGCAGACGGGCCGGCGCGGCGTACATCAGGCCCGGCGCCCCGGCCGTGCTGCACGCTGGGGCGTTGGAGGCCCTAGAATTCGGCGACGTCAGTCACGGATCGCCCATGTCCACCATCGCTGCTCCTGCCTTGCCCGGTGACATCGTCGTCCGCGACGCGCGCGACGAGCTGTTCGGCCACCCCAAGGGGGTCTACGTCTGCTTCTTCACCGAGATGTGGGAACGGTTCTCCTTCTACGGGATGAAGGCGCTACTGCTGCTGTATTTGCTGCAGCACCACAAATTCGGCGACCGCTCCGGCCTGGACGTACTCGGCGCCTACGGCGGCCTGGTCTACTGCCTGCCGGTCGTGGGCGGCCTGCTGGCCGACCGTTACCTGGGCATGCGCAAGGCGGTGGTGTTCGGCGGCCTGCTGCTGGTGGCCGGCCACCTGGGCATGGCGGTCGAGGGCCACGCCGCGCAGATCACCAATGGGGTGGTGGTGCGCGACGAAGCCTCGCTGCGGGTGTTCTACCTGTCGCTGTCGCTGATCATCCTCGGCGTGGGATTCCTCAAGCCCAACATCTCCACGATCGTCGGACGCCTGTATCCGGAGAACGATCCGCGCCGCGATTCGGGTTTCTCGCTGTTCTACGCCGGCATCAACCTGGGCGCCCTGTTCGCTTCGCTGGTGTGCGGCTACCTCGGCCAGACGCTGGGCTGGCGCTGGGGCTTCGGCGCCGCCGGCATCGGCATGCTGCTGGGCCTGGCGCAGTTCATGTGGGGCCAGAAGTACTTGCACGGCCATGCCGAGCCGCGCGATCCGGCGCGCCTGCGCGAACGCGTGCTCGGCATTCCGCGCGAGTGGGCGATCTATCTGGGTACATTGCTGGGACTGGTACCGATCGCGGCGCTGATGTGGGCGGTGGCCAATGGCCGCTTTGCCATCGGCGGCGAGGTCTCGCTGGCGTTGCTGCTGATGCTGCTGGTGATGCTGGCCGTGCTCGGGTGGTTCGCCTGGTTCGTCACCGCACGCTGCACGCCGGTGCAGCGCCAGCAGATGATCTCGATGCTGGCGATGATATTCATGGCGCTGGTGTTCTTCACGTTGTACGAGCAGACCTACGGCTCCTGGGTCACGTTCACCGACCGCATGCTCACCAAGGACGTGTTGCCGTCGCTGGTGATCCGCGAGGGCACCCCGTGGCCGTGGTCGACCATTTCGCTGGTGCTGGCTCCGCTGGCGTTCATGGCCTCGGCCGCGTTGTCCGACCGCCGCCCGGATTCGCCCGCGCCGAAGTTGCTGTTCGCCTCGGCGGTCCTGGTGATGCTGGTGTTCCTGCTGCGCGATTGCGTCGTGCTGCCGCAGACGGCCGGCTCGCTCACCTACCTGGGCGCATTGTTCCTGGTGCTGCTGGCACCGCTGTTCGGGCGGCTGTGGGATGTGCTCGACCGTCGCGGCATGGATCCGTCCAAACCGGTGAAGTCGGCCTTCGGCCTGCTGTTCGCCGGCCTGAGTTTCGTTCCGCTCGCATGGGCCGCGCAGCAATCCGGGGCCACGGGCGAGATGGCCAGCGTGTGGTGGCTGGTGCTGGCCTACCTGGTGCTGGAAATCGGCGAGATGTGCCTGGCGCCGGTCGGCCTGGCGGCGGTGACGCAGTTGTCGGTGAAGAGCGTGGTCAGCCTGATGATGGGCACCTGGTTCCTCGCCACCGCGTTTTCGGAAACGCTGGCGGCATTGTTCGGCAAGCTTGCCGCGATCGACATTCCCGAAGGCACGACGCTCGACTTCGCCGTCGCCGGCAGCAAGTACGAGAGTCTGTTCTGGCTGATGATGTGGATCGGCATCGGCTGGGCCGTGGTCGCGCTGATCGCCTCGCCGATGCTGCGAAGGATGATGCACGGCGTGAAGTGACGGGGCGTACGCGGCTCGATGCGCTGGTCGCCGGGCACAAAAAAAGAGGGGCTGCCTGGGCAGCCCCTCTTTCGTTGCAGCGCTTACTTGGCCGACTTGGCCGCGCCGGCTCCCGTCGTCGCCACTGCGCCGCCAAGGCTGCGCGAGAGGAACGCCAGCAGGCGGGTGTAGTACTCGCTCCTGTGCTCTGGCAGGTAGAAGCCGTGGCCTTCGGTGTCGAAGTACAGCGTCTCCACGGACACCCCTGCCTTGAGCAGGGCCTGCTCCATCATCTTGCTGTGCTCGATGGGTGCGGTCTGGTCTTCGCCACCCGCGGCCAGAAACACGGGCACCTTGATGCGATCGGCAATGCGGTTGGGCGATACCGGGCCCAGGTTCTCCGGCTTGCCGACCCAATCCAGCGACCAGTTGCCAGCCCACTTGGCACCGCGCTTGTCGTCGGCCTGCATTTTTGGCAAGTCGTAAACGCCCACATAGCCTGCCGCGCAGCGGTAGAGGCCCGGCTCCTTGGCCACGCCCATCAGCGCGGCATAGCCACCGTAGCTGGCGCCATAGATGCAGATGCGGTCCTTGTTGGCGATGCCTTGTGCAACCGCCCACTTCGTCGCATCGGTCAGGTCATCCTGCATCGCGCCGCCCCACTGCTTGGCGCCAGCCTGCTTGAACGTGATGCCGTATCCGCCGGAGCCGCGGTAATTGACCTGCAGCACGGCATAGCCAGCCGCAGCCAGTATCTGCGCCTCGCCGTCGAAGCCCCATGTGTCCTGGATACCGAACGGTCCGCCGTGCGGCATCACGACCAGGGGCAGGCCCTTGCCACTGCTGCCCTTTGGCGTCGTAAGCAAACCGTGCAGCTTGAGGCCATCGCGTACGGCCAAGGTGACCGGCTGCATCGGTGCCATCTTGTCGGGATCGAGCCACTCGCGTCGCGACAGCGCATGGGCGGCTTTCTTGTTGACGGTGTCGAACAGGTAGAAATCGCCCGGATTGACATCACTCGACACCCTGACCAGTGCCAGGCTGCCATCAGCGGTCTGCGAGGTGATTTCCACCGTGTTGCCGGCGAACGCCGATTCCAGGCTGTGGTAGAGCCTGGCCTCCGGTGTTGTTTCATCGATGAAGGCCGTTCGTGGCTTTCCGTCCAGGAAGAACGCGCCGAGCGGGATGCGCGTGCCGTTGCGGTAAACGATGAGATCCGGGTCGACGTCGTCGTCGGCCAGCACGACCTTGCGCTCGCGCGTGGCAAGGTCGAGCGCGATGATCTTGTCGGGTCCCTGGGCCTGCTCGGCCTGCATGTAGACGATTTTGTCGTCAGCGGAGAAGCCGATCGGATACTCGAACCGCCCCGACAGGTCTTCCACACCGAACAGCGTCCAACCTTCACCGGCGCCCGAACGGTAGAACAGTTTGCGCACGTTGTCGGATTCGGAGCCGGCGGCAAAACGGACCTCACCACGATTGTCGGTGAAGAAGTCCGCCGACTTCACCGGCGACAACGCAACCTTCGCGCGGCGGCCAGTGAAGATGTCGATGCGCTCGACGGTGGGATAAGGATTCCCGCCATAAGGGGAGACACGCACCAGCGCGCTGCGACCGTCGCCGACCGGCACGGCAATCGGGAACGCCGCGATACTGTCGCTGCCCTTCTTGGGTTTGATCGTCGTGCCCAGGCCGCCATCGTCGACCCGCATGCCTGCCAGCATCTCGGTCTTGCTGCCATCGGCGTTCATCGCGATGAGCTCGCCGGTCAGCAGCGGCTCTTCAAGCTCACCGAAGCTCTCGGCCAGGCTGATCAGCAAGCGCTCGTTGCCGGCCCAGGTGAAGCCGGCAACGTGGGCGTTGCGGCCCGGCTTGAAGCTGCCGGTGATCTTGTTGGTGCCGCGCTGGATGACCACGAGCGCGGTGCGGTCCTCCAACGGCACGGTGGCCGCGAAGTACTCGCCACCGGGCGAGAGCTTCACGCTCGTAAACGCGTCCTTGCGGACGTAGGCGCCCACGTCGACGCCGCCATCGGCGGCCATGACCGGTGCGACCGGCATCAGCGCCACCAGCGCTGCCAGCAATACTGCTCGCTTCATTGTCCCTTCCCCAAGGTTGGCGCGTTGCGACCCCCTTGGTCTGCAAGCGCGCGCATGGAGCCTACCCGATTCGGGGTGGCCGGCTCCATAGCCGGGGCATCATGCCTTGGCGGCGGCGAGGGTTCTTTGCAGGGCTTGGCGCCAAGGTGGCAGGTCGACCCGGTATTGCTCGCGCAGGCGGGTCGTATCAAGCACCGAATAGGCCGGTCGGCTGGCACGCGTCGGGTAGTCGGACGTTGTGATGGCCGTCACCAGAGGGCGCCGCGTGGCCAGGCCTGCGGCCATCGCCTCATCAAAGATCGCCTCGGCGAATCCGTGCCAGGTGGTCTCGCCATCGGCGACCAGGTTGACGACGCCGGATGCGGGAAACCCATCGCGCAGCAGGTCGGCGGTCACGTCGGCGATCAGCCAGGCCGGCGTCGGCGTGCCGCGCTGGTCGGCCACCACGCGCAGTTCGTCGCGCTCGGCGCCGACGCGCAGCATGGTGCGCAGGAAGTTGGCACCGTGCAGGCCGTATACCCAGGCGGTACGCAGGATCAGGTAACGCGAACCGCTGGCAGCGATCGCTTCCTCGCCGGCCAGCTTGCTGTGGCCGTAGACGCCGATGGGCGCGGTGCTGTCGTCTTCGCGGTAAGGGCGACTCCCCTGCCCGTCGAAAACATAGTCGGTCGAGTAGTGCACCAGGGCGATGCCGCGCGCGGCGCATTCCACAGCCAGGCGACCCGGGCCCTGGGCATTGGCGAGAAACGCGGCCGGGGCATCGTCCTCGGCACGGTCGACCGCGGTGTAGGCCGCGGCGTTGACGACGATATCGGGGCGCACGCGATCCAGCAGCGGTGCGATCGATTCAAGGTCGGCAAGGTCGAAGCTCTCGCAGTCGGACCCGTCCTCCAGCTTCCCGCCGCGCGTCGTGGCGACGACCTCGCCCAGCGGTGCCAGGCTGCGCAGCAGTTCGTGGCCGACCTGACCGTTCGCGCCAATTACCAGGAACTTCACGGCACGTAGACCGGCAGGCGGTCCTCAGGAACATCGTCCAGGAACGGCGCGCGCGCATCCTTGTCAGACAGCGACACGTCCGTGACGGGCCAGTCGATCGCCAAGCGGGAATCGTTCCAGCGGATGTTTGCGTCGGCCTGGGCGTCGTAGGTTGCCGTGCACAGGTAGGTGAAGACCGCGCGCTCGCTCAGCGTAACGAAGCCATGAGCGAAGCCTTCGGGGATCCAGAAGTGGCGCTTGTTCTCCGCGCTCAGCAACACGGCCGTCCAGCGGCCGAAGTGCGGCGAGCCGCGACGGATGTCGACCGCCACGTCCCAGACTTCGCCTTCGACCACCGAGACGTACTTGCCCTGCGGATTGGGCCACTGGTAGTGCAGGCCACGCAGCACGCCACGACTGGACGAGGAGACGTTGCCCTGCACGAACCGCGGCGCCAGGCCGTGCGCGGCAAGCTTGTCGTGATTGAACGACTCGAAGAAGTAGCCACGATCGTCGCCGAACACACGCGGTTCGAACACCACGCAGCCGGGCAGATCTGTCTCGATCACTTTCACGGAACGTAACCCCTCTCGGCCAGGCTGAGCAGGTACTGGCCGTAACCGTTCTTGGCCAGCGGGCGGGCCAGTTCATTGAGCTGTTCGGCGTCGATCCAGCCGTTGTTCCAGGCGATCTCTTCCGGACAGCACACACGCAGGCCCTGCCGCGCTTCGATCGTCTCGATGTAGTTCGAAGCCTCGAGCAGAGACTGGTGCGTGCCGGTGTCAAGCCAGGCATAACCGCGACCAAGCTGTTCCAGGTGCAGCGAACCCTCGTCGAGATAGCGCCGGTTGAGATCGGTGATCTCGAGCTCGCCACGGGGCGATGGCTTGAGTTCGGATGCGAAATCGCTGGCACGACCGTCGTAGAAGTACAGCCCGGTGACGGCGTAGTTCGAGCGTGGCATATCGGGCTTTTCCTCCAGACCGATAACCTTGCCGGCCTGGTCGAACTCGGCGACGCCGTAGCGTTCCGGGTCCCTGACCCAGTAGCCGAATACGGTCGCGCCCTCATCACGGTCATCGGCGCGCTTGAGCATCGCCGTCAGGCCCGGACCGTGGAAGATATTGTCGCCCAGGACCAGGCAGCTCGGCTTGCCGGCGAGGAAATCGCGGCCGATCAGATACGCCTGCGCCAGCCCGTCCGGGCTCGGCTGCACTGCGTACTCGATCTGCATCCCCCACTGCGAACCGTCGCCGAGCAGCGTGCGGAACAACGCCTGCTCGTGCGGCGTGTTGATGATCAGCACTTCGCGGATACCTGCCAGCATCAGCACGCTGAGCGGGTAATAGATCATTGGCTTGTCGTACACGGGCAGAAGCTGCTTGCTGATGCCCTGTGTGATCGGATACAGGCGGGTGCCCGAGCCCCCGGCCAGGATGATGCCCTTGCGGTTCATGTCGAGACTCCTCAGGCCTGGCCGATACGTTCGAGGCGGTAGCTGCCGTCCAGCACCCGCCTGACCCACGGCTGGTTCTGCAGATACCACTCCACGGTCTGCGCCATGCCCTGCTCGAACGTGACGGTAGGGGCCCAGCCGAGTTCCTGCTGCAGCTTGGACGCGTCGATCGCATAGCGGCGGTCGTGCCCCGGGCGGTCTGCCACGAACTTGATCAGCGATTCGCGGGCGCGGCCATCGGCAAGCGGATGATGCTCATCGAGTAACTTGCAGATCGTCTTGACCACGACAAGGTTTTCGCGTTCAGCGTCACCGCCAACGTTGTAGGTCTCACCGACACGCCCGGCCTCCAGCACGCGACGGATGGCCGCGCAGTGATCACCGACGAACAACCAGTCGCGAACGTTGAGTCCGTCGCCGTAGACCGGCAACGCCTCGCCAGCGAGTGCCTTGGCGATGACCAGCGGTATCAACTTTTCGGGAAACTGGAAGGGCCCGTAATTGTTCGAGCAGTTCGTCGTCAGGACCGGCAGTCCGTAGGTGTGGTGGAAGGCGCGCACCAGATGGTCCGAGGCAGCCTTCGACGCGGAATACGGTGAGTTCGGCGCGAACGGCGTCTGCTCGGTGAACTTGCCGGTTTCGCCCAGCGTGCCGTAGACCTCGTCGGTCGAGACGTGCAGGAAACGGAACGCGGCACGGGCACTTTCGTCCAGCGCCTTCCAGTAGTCGCGTGTCTTCTCGAGCAGCGTGAGCGTGCCTACGACGTTGGTCTGTACGAACGCGGCCGGCCCGTCAATGGACCGGTCCACATGGCTTTCAGCGGCGAAGTTGATGACCGCATCGGGACGGTGCTGGCGAAGCAGCCCCTCGACCAGTTCGGAGTCGCCGATATCGCCGTGCACGAAGACGTGATTGGGGTCCTCCTGGATGGACTGCAAGGTATCCAGGTTGCCGGCATAGGTCAGGACGTCCAGGTTGACGACCCGGACCCCCTGCCTCACTGCCTCGAGAACGAAATTGCCGCCGATAAAACCGGCTCCGCCGGTAACAAGCCAAGTGGGCACTTACCAAAACTCCATGTCAGATCTCACAGATGCATTCGAATTCAGCGGTCCGACTCAGAACGGAATGTCGTCGTCGGCAAAGTCGTCGGCAAAGTCGCTCGCCTTGGCGGCCGGGGCCTCGCGACGCGGGGCCGAGTCCTGCCTGGCCGGTGCACGCGACGGACGCTCGCTGCGATCACCGCCACCGCTGCCGCGGGACTCGCTGCGGCCGCCACCACCGCCGCCGCCTTCGCCACGGCCGCCGAGCATCTGCATCTCGTCGGCGATGATGTCGGTGGAGTAGCGCTCGACGCCGTCCTGACCGGTGTACTTGTCGTAGCGGATCGAGCCTTCGACGTAGACCTGGCTACCCTTGCGCAGGTATTCGCCGGCAATCTCGCCGAGCTTCCCGAAGAAGGTCACCCGGTGCCACTCGGTGCGCTCCTGGGTGTTGCCCTCACGGTCCTTGCGCACGCTGGTGGTGGCCAGGCGGGCCTTGGTCACGGCCATGCCGCCCTGGGTGTACTTGGTTTCCGGATCGTCACCGAGGTTGCCGACCAGGATCACCTTGTTGATGCCACGTGCCATGGGTATGCGTGCC
>DATDBI010000207.1:0-10466 GCA_036524915.1 Lysobacter sp.
GCTGGGGCGAGAGGCTGGCGGGGCGCGGGGGGACAATGCATGATCGTCCCGATCTACACGGTGCCCCTTAATGTCCGCAACGTTCGAACCCCTAGGTAGTTCGATCCCTCGGCCTACGCTGGCGTCAGCCGCGTTGCCCAAGCGGGTTCGACGAGTACTGGAGCATCTCTATGCGCTGGTCTCGGATGAAATGGCGCGCCAGCTCGAGCACATGCTCGGCGAATTCGAGCAGCAGCTGTTCAAGCATGCCGACCAGGCGCGCACGTCGGCGCAGCAGTCCGCGCACCTTGAAACGCTGCGCACGGCCCGACTCAACCGCTCCGACCTGGTCCCGCACTTCCTGGCGTTGCTGGAAGGCGAACTGACGACGGTCCGCGACCCGACGCCGACGCCGGACGCGCCGGCGGCGCTGCCCACGTTCCGCGACCTGCGCCTGGTGGACGACGGCGAAGCCGACGAAGCCAACCTGCTGCGCAGCATCGCGATCCGCCACGAAGCCCGCGCGGGCCTGCCCCTGTTGCTGCTGGGCCAGCGCTTCGGCGTGCTCGGCGGCGCTCCGGCCTTCGACGCCGATCGCCTGCCGGTCGGCCCGTACCAGCTGTGCCGGATCCTGTCCGATGCCACGCAGTCGTTGCAGATCACGCCCGAGGCGCGCCTGCACCTGTACCGCGTGTTCGACCAGCACGTGATGTCCGGCTATGCGCAGCTCGTGGAAACGATGAACGCGCTGCTGGCGCGCGAGAACGTGCTGCCGAGCCTGTCGTTCGTGCCGGTGCGCAGCCGCGCCAAGGGCCAGCGCCAGGGTCACGGGCAAGGGCACGGCCGCGGCGAGGGACAGGAACAAGGGCAAGCACAAGGTCAGGAGCAGCGCGAGGACTCGATGGTGCCCCGTCGCGGCACCGACGCCAGCCATCCGCTGTTCGACCCGCAACGCCCGCACACCGCGTGGCCGGGACAGCCGGACGGCCTCCACCGCGGTGACGACCACGATGCCTACGCCTCGCTGCAGAACCTGCTCAACGGTCGCCGCGAGCTGATGGACAAGCTGCGCCCCGGCGGCGACGCCGGCCCGCAGCGCCCGACGCTGTCACCCAGCGATGTCTCCAGCGCACTGGCCGGACTGCAGTCCCTGCCAACGCATTTCACGCCGCCGCGCAACCTCGCCGACGTCCGCCAGACGCTGCTCGCGCAGGCGCGCCAGCAGCGCGGTGAGGCCACCGCGCTGACGCGCGCGGATGGCGACACGTTCGAACTGCTCGACCAGTTCTACAACGAGATCGGGCGCGAGCTGCGCAATGACGCCGCGGTGTCGGCGATGCTCAATCGCCTGCAGGTGCCGCTGCTGCGCCTGGCGTTGCAGGACCAGGCCTTTTTCGTGCGCCAGGAGCACCCGGCACGGCAGCTGCTCAATGCAGTCGCCGAAGCGGGCGCGCACTGGTTGCCCAGGGACGAAGCCGATCCCGCGCTCAATGAGCAGCTGCGCCGCGCCGTCGACCACGTGGTGGAGCACTACGACGGCGATGACGGCGTGTTCGAATCGGCCAACCAGCAGCTGCAGGAGCACCTGCGCCTGATGGCACGCAAGGCCGAGGTGGCCGAGCGTCGCCATGTCGAGGCCGCGCGCGGCAAGGAAAAGCTGGTGCTGGCCAAGCAGCAGGCGACCGAGGCGATCGGCGAAGCCCTGCACGAACAGAAGCTGCCCAAGTTCGTCCACACCCTGCTGACGCAGGCGTGGACCGACGTACTGACGCTGACCCTGTTGCGGCACGGCGAAGAGTCGGAGGAGTGGCAGCGCCAGCTGGAGGCGACGCGCCAGATCATCGCCGCCAACACGCTCGAGAACCGCGCCCCGGCACCGGAGCCGCTGGGCGAAGACATCGAGCAGGCCCTGACCCAGGTCGGTTACCACGTGGACGATGCCGGCGCGATCTCGCGCCAGCTGACCACCGGCCACGCCGCCAACGACGATGCCGCCACGCGTACCGAGCTCGCGCTCAAGCTCAAGTCGCGTACGCGGCTGGGCGAGGACGAAGCGCCGCGACCGCAGGAAACGCAACCTCGCGATCCGCATGAGCAGGAATGCTGGCAACACCTGCGCACGCTGCCGTTCGGTACCTGGTTCGAATTCGACCTGGAAGCGCCGGGCGAGATCATCCGCCGCCGGCTGTCGTGGTTCAGTCCGCTCACCGACAACGCCCTGTTCGTCAACCAGCGCGGCCAGCGCGTCGGTGAGCAGTCGCTCGACAGCCTGGCCCGGCAGATGGCCGCTGGACGGGCACGCGTCGTTACCGTCGAGAAGAGCCGCCTGGTCGATCGCGCCTGGAATGCCGTGGTGAGCGCACTGAGCCACCTGGTGTCCGGTCCGACCCCGCAGGAGGCGCACGCCTGATGCGCTGCCCGGACCCCCGCCATCGCAACCTGCACGTTGCCAACGCAGCCGCCCTGGAGCGCGCATGAACGAAGAATTCCGCCGCGCCCGTCGTCGCTCCATCCAGGAGCCGGTGCAGGTCGTCGACACCATGACCGACACCGTGATCGGGCAGCTGAGCAATCTCTCCGAAAGCGGGATGCTGCTCATCGCCAACGCACCGCTGGTCGACGATGCGCTTTACCAGCTGCGATTCAACCTGCGCGGCACGCCGCACCAGACGTCACCGATCGAAGTCGGCGCGCACCTGCTGTGGCAGGACAAGACCAGCACGCCGGGCCAGACCTGGTCGGGTTTCCGCTTCATCACGATGCTTGAAAGCGAGCTGCAACAGCTGCGCAACTGGCTGGACTCGGGCAACGGGCATCCGGCCTGAGCCGGACGAGCAGGCCCGTTCATCGCGCCCCCGCCCGGCACCGCAACGAGGGCAACCGGCAAGCGGGGTAACGGCGCCCGCCGGGCCAATGCGGCAAAATAGCGGGGTCTTCCGCCTATTCGCCGCATACGCATGAGCACGCTCGCCACGCTGTACCCGCAGCACCTTGCCGAACTGGACCGCCGCACCGCGCAGGCCCTGGCCCGCGGTGGCTTTGACCACCTGGTCATCCCCAGCGGCACCTCGCATTACCAGGTGTTCGACGACCGCGACTACCCGTACGCAGTCAATCCGCAGTTCAAGGCCTGGCTGCCGCTGACGCGCGCGGTGGGCAGCTGGCTGGTGGTGACGCCGGGGCAGAAGCCCAAGCTGGTGTTCCTGCAGCCGTTCGACTACTGGCATGTCGTGCCGTCCGCGCCGAGCGGCTACTGGGCCGAGCATTTCGACATCGTCATCATCCGCAAGCCCGACGAGGCGCTGCAGCACCTGCCGGCAAACGCGGCACGCTGCGCGATCGTCGGCGAAGCGCAGAGCGCGCTAGGTGCATTCGTGCCGAACAACCCTGCCCCGGTGGTCAACTACCTCGAGTACCACCGCGCCTACAAGACGCCTTACGAGATCGCAATGATGCGCGAGGCGACCCGCCGCGGCGTGCGTGCACACCGCGCCGCCGAACGTGCATTCCGCGCCGGCGCCAGCGAGTTCGGCATCCACCTGGTCTACTGCCAGGCTGCAGGCCAGGACGCCAATGACCTGCCCTACAACAACATCATCGCCCTCAATGAGCATGGCGCGGTGCTGCATTACACCGATCGCGACCTGACCCCGCCCCGGCCGGTGCGCAGCTTCCTGATCGACGCCGGCGCCGCCCACCATGGCTACGCATGCGACATCACCCGCACCTACGCGCTCGACGCCGGCAGCGAGTTCCAGGCGATGATCGAGGCGGTCGACGCCGCGCAGCTGAAGATGTGCGACCAGGTCCGCGCCGGCACCGACTACAAGCAGATCCACGTCGATGCGCACCTGGCGCTGGCCGGCATCCTCAAGGACTTCGGCGTGATCAACGTGTCGCCCGAAGCGGCGCTGGCCACCGGTGTGAGCAGTGCGTTCTTCCCGCATGGCATCGGCCACGGCATCGGCCTGCAGGTGCACGACGTCGCCGGCTTCGCCGCCTCCGACAACGGCGGCACCATCGCCAGGCCGGACGGCCATCCCTACCTGCGCCTGACCCGCGTGCTGGAGCCTGGCATGGTGGTCACGATCGAGCCGGGCATCTACTTCATCGACATGCTGCTCGACGAGGTGAAGGCCAATGGCCACGCCGACAGCATCGACTGGGCGCGCGTGGAGGCCTTCAAGCCCTTCGGCGGCATCCGCATCGAGGACGACGTCGCCTGCACCGACGGCGCGCCCGCCAACCTGACCCGCGAGGGTTTCGACGCGGCGGCCTGAGGCCTGCGCGGGGCCGCACCCCAGGCGTTCACGGCGGCAGTCGGGGCGCCCTGCGGCAGCGGCCCGACGCAGTCGCGAAGGCGGCGCGCGACGTAGCGGTCGTACAGCGTGGTATGCAGGTTGTGCAGTGCCAGTTCGATCCGGAACGGCGTGCGCGGATTGCGATCGAGCAGGCGCGCGATATGAAAGCCAACCGGCTTTACGCCCAGATGGTGCACGTAGACCTCGAAACCGCGATAGAACGGATCGTCGAGCAGTTCATCGATCCGCGCGAGTGTCGCCAGGGTCTCGACCGACTGTTGCGACCGCAGTCCACTGTCGCGTTCGTAAACAAGCCGCTCGAAGAACCGGCGCGGCTTGCGCGCCTGGATGGAGCGCGCCAGCGACCACACCTCGCGATTGCGGTCGTTGTAGAACTCGAAGCCGCCATGTTCCCGCAACGCCGCGGCCGCCTGCGCGGTGACGTCGTAGACGACGAAGTTCTCGGCCTGGTTGTTGAGGTCATCGAGTTTGCTGCGATCGAAGACGTGGAAGATGAAGCCCGGCAGGCCCATGAAGGCCTGGCGTCCTTGCTGCGATGCCTGCACCGCGCGCCCGTCCCGGGTGAATGCACCCGCGGACGATCCGACCAGGATGCTGCGCGTTGCCTGCAAGCGGTTGAACGTACCGATCACGATCTCGTCGGCCGCGAACTCGGCATCGAAGGCGTCCATGCCGTAAAGCTCGGCCTGCGCCGCGTACTGCGCCACCTGCCGGCCCAGACCGCACTCGCCGCGCACGTGCCCCTCGTAGAAGGCCTCGATCGCGCGTGAGTTGCTGCCGCTGGGCTGATAGCCGCGACCGAAGGACGCGACCGGTTTCCAGCCGTCGTGCCTGGAACCGGTCGGACCGAATCCAATCCAGCCCATCTGCACCGAAGAGAAACGAAAGCCCGGGTTGCCAATGAGCCGATCGATCGCGCGTCGCGTCGCCGCGCCGAGGGCGAAGTCGTATGCGCATTTCGTGGCGGCATGCCGGAGCAGCCCGGCAGCGACGCGATCGATGCTCGCCGCATCGGTGCCCGTGGGCACGGCCACCAGCAGATCACCCGCGGCGCGGGCCTCGGCGAGGCTGGCGCGGTCGCACGGCGTACCGGGACGGACTTCAACCGTCGACCCCTGCGCCGGGACGAAACGCCACCCCAGTTCCTGCAGCAGGCGCTGCGTGCAGCCGGCATTGCGATCGGGCGCGGCGCCGGCCGCACCGGCGAACAGTGCCAGCGCAAAGCCTATCGCGACGGTGGCTCGTGACAGCCGGCGCGGAGGATCGAGTGATGGCGCAGACGTCGATTGCATCGCTGCAGCCTACGGCCGGCCGGTGAAGGGACGATCAGCGCCCCACGCGCCTGTCCGCTCCACCTGCCGGCGAGGCTGCGCGTCAGTCGACGCGGTAGACGATGTTCAGCGTGGTCAACGTATCGGTGCGATCGAATCCCGGACCGACGTCGCTGTTGTGACGCACCTGGTAGCCCGCCTTCAGGGCAAGCGCGTCGGTCATTGCGACCTGCAGGCCCAGGTCGTTCTGCACGTAGGTGTTCAGACGCCCGCTTTCCACCAGGAACGTGTTGAGCAAGGTGGTGGTCGGCGTCAGCACGTAGGAGAAATCGACAACGCCGCGCGCCACCGCGTCGTCCTCGACACCGCGGTCAACGTTGTGGACGCGCCGGAATGCCGGGCCAATCTCGGTCAGCAGGCGCGTGCGCTCGTTGTCGAACCAGCGGTAGCCGTAACCCAGGCCGGCCGTGCCCTGCCACAGGTAGGTGTTGAACTCGTCGTGGTCGTAGCGCACGGTTCCGACCAGGTAGCTGCGCTGAGTGAGCTTGTAAGCCGACGACGCCAGCACGTTGTAACGGTCGGCGGTGCTCTCGTACTGCTCTTCATCGATGCCGTCGGCGTTGCCGTCGACATCCACTTCGCCCTTCGACTTGAGCAGGCCGGCGCTGGCCTGGTGCAGCCACTTGTCGTCTTCAAAGCCGACGCCAACCTTGGCGTTGATGTTCTGCGAGCGCGAGTTGCCCGACGCCGAGGCGTAACCGAACTCGCCGCTGCCGGTCCATCCCCGATGCTCTGCGGTGACGGCTGCGGTGCGGGCCTGGGTGCTTGCGACCACCGGCTGGGCGGCGGCCGGCAGGATCGCCGCGCCAAGCGCGACGACAGCGGAGACCGGGAGGCCGCGGACTACGGTGCAACGCTGATTGCGATGCGTCATGCGTGTACTGCTCCTTGACTGAAAGGCGGTCCGGGCCGGCAGGTCGCGGCTTCACCGCGTACCCCTCCGATCCAGCCGCCGCAGCGTAGGAGCCGCACCCTGTGCAGTCCATGAGATCAGCCTCAATCGATGAATCCGTTCGTATGCCGCTCAGCTCGACCGGGCCAGCGCCAGGGCGTCCGCGCCGGCCGGGAAGCGAAGTGTCCCTGTTGAATCCATGGCGGCGCACCACACCGCGTCAGCGACATCGGCCGCACTGGTCACCGCGCCCGGCTTCGTGAATGAAGCGA
Organism: Lysobacter sp.; assembly: GCA_036524915.1. Taxonomy (GTDB): domain Bacteria; phylum Pseudomonadota; class Gammaproteobacteria; order Xanthomonadales; family Xanthomonadaceae; genus Lysobacter_J. Next base: position 6,797 of record DATDBI010000207.1, read on the forward strand.
ACACCCGCTGCGCATAGTCGGCATAGGCATCCGGAATCAATCCATCCATGCGCGTGCCGGTGTTTGCCGAGAACTGCGTGTCCGGCCCATACCCGGGTTCGACCAGCTTCGCGCGCACGTCGAACGGCGCAAGCTCAAGTCCCAGTGAGCCGGTGAACCCTTCGATGGCTGCCTTGCTGGCGGTATACGCCGCCACGAGCGGCATCGGCGCCAGCGTTGCGCTGGAGGTGACGTTCACCACCACGCCTGACCGGCGTGCGCGGAACTGCGGCAACACCGCCTGCGTCATTGCCATCACACCGAACACGTTGGTGTCGAACACTTCGCGCACGGTAGACATGGGTGTGGCCTCGAATGCGCCGAACAATCCAATGCCAGCGTTGTTGACGAGCACGTCGATCGGCCCGCAGGCATCGATTGCCGCGGCGATGCTGGCGGGGCTGGTCACATCGAGTTGCAACACGCGCAAGCGGTCGGACTGGGGAAACAGGCCCTCACGCGGAGCGCGCATGCTGGCGATCACGTTCCAGCCCTGGGCGTGGAAATGGCGGGCGGTCTGCAGGCCGTAGCCGGACGAGCAGCCGGTGATGAGTATGGTTTTCATGGGTGGGTTCCATCGCGGGTAGTTGGCGCTGAACAGGATGGCGGGCTTAGGCTGGACGATCTACCATCAAACGTCCTGATTTGTTTTGCGAGCGTCCAGACATGAAGGATCCGCTGTCGGAAGTCATCACGCTGCTGCAACCACGCGCCGTTTTCTCGAAAGGCATCAGTGGCGCCGGCCGCTGGGCCGTGCGCTATTCGGAATTCGGTGAGCCCAGTTTCTGCGCCGTGCTTGAGGGACGTTGTCGCCTCTCAGTGGACGGCCACGCGGACCTGCTGCTCCAGGCCGGCGATTTCATGCTGCTGCCGGCCACCCCCGGCTTCACGATGTCGAGCCTGGAACCCGGGCAGCCGGCGTACATCGATCCGAAGGTGACGCCCGCGCCTGTCGGCGAAGTGCGTCACGGCCGACGCGGCGGAAAGCCGGACGTGCGCCTGCTGGGAGGCTATTTTGTGTTTGGATGCCCCGACGCGGCAATGCTTGTTCCGCTGCTGCCGGCGGTGGTGCATGTGCGCGGCGTCGAGCGGCTCTCGGTACTGGTACGCCTCGTCGGCGAGGAAGCCGGCGCGCGCAGGCCCGGCCGCGACCTGATGCTGATGCGGCTGGTTGAAGTGCTGCTCATCGAAGCGTTGCGCTCGACGTCGGGCGAGGACGCGCCTGCGGGACTGCTGCGCGGGTTGTCCGATGCGCGCCTTGCACCGGCGATCCGCCAGATGCACGACCAGCCGGCGCGCTCATGGACGATGGCCCAGCTAGCGGAGAAGGCCGCTCTGTCGAGATCCGCATTTTTCGAGCGGTTCAGCCGCACCGTCGGATTGCCGCCGATGGAGTACCTGCTGGCCTGGCGCATGGCCCTGGCCAAGAACCTGCTGCGCATCGGCACCCTCGGGCTGGCCGAAGTCGCCGAGCGCGTGGGCTACAGTTCGACGAGCACCTTCAGTACAGCCTTCAGCCGGCACGTCGGCCGACCACCGGGTCAGTTCGCCCGCAGCCACCAGCAGTAGAACGGTCACGCACACGGCGCACGCGTCGCCGGAAATGTCAGGGGCCCTCAGGCTCCCGCCATCAGCGCCTCGATCTCGTCGGCACTGCGCGCCAGCTTGTCGGTCAGCACCTGGCAACCGTCCTGCGTCACCAGCACGTCGTCCTCGGTACGAATGCCAATGCCACGCCACTTTGCATCGACGCTGGTGTCATCGGGCGCGACATACAGGCCCGGCTCGATGGTGAACACCATGCCCGGTTCGAGCAGGCGCGACTCGCCGTCGATGCGGTACTCGCCGACGTCGTGCACGTCCAGACCGAGCCAGTGCCCGGTCTTGTGGCGATAGAAACGTCGGTAGCTGCCGTCGGCGAGATTCTTCTCAAGCCGTCCCTTCAGCAGGCCGAGCTTGAGCAGGCCTTCGGTGAGCGTCTCCACGGCGGCGACGTGACCGGCTTCGTAGGCGACACCGGTACGCGCCTGCGCAAGCGAGGCCGCCTGCGCCGCTCCGACCAGGTCGTGGAGTGCGCGCTGCTCCTTGCTGAAGCGCCCGCCGACCGGAAACGTACGGGTGATGTCGGCCGCGTAACCGCGGTACTCCGCGCCGGCGTCAACCAGCACCAGATCTCCGTCGCGCGCCTGCGCATTGTTTGCGCGGTAATGCAGCACGCAGGCATTGCTGCCGGCGCCGACGATGCTGCTGTAGGCCGGCTCCGCGTCGTGCTGGCGGAACACGCGTTCGACTTCCGCCTGCAACTGGTACTCGTGCATGCCCGGACGCGCGGCACGCATCACGGCTTCATGCGCGAGCACGCTGATGTCGGCGGCGCGCTGCATCAGGCGGATTTCGTCGCGGTCCTTGAACAGTCGCAGTTCGTCGAGCAGGTGGCCCAGCTCAAGGAACTCGTGCGGCGGCTGCGCGCCCTGGCGCACCATCGCGCGTACCCGGTTGAGCCAGCCGATCAGCTTGAGATCGAACTCCTGGTCGCGACCGAAGTGGTAGTAGACGCGCGAACGGCCTTCGAGCAGCCCGGGCAGGATGTCGTCGAGATCGGTGATCGGATAGGCATCGTCCAGGCCGAACGCCTCGACCGCACCTTCCGGCCCGAAGCGCGGGCCGTCCCAGCCTTCGCGCTCTGGATCGCGTTCGCGACAGAACAGCAGGACCTCGCCATGCTTGCGACCAGGCACCAGCACCAGCACCGCCTCGGGCTCCGGAAATCCGGTGAGGTAGAGCAGGTCCGAATCCTGGCGGTAAGGGTAATGCGTGTCGCGACTGCGGATGCGTTCCAGCGCGGCCGGCAGCACCAGGATCGCGTCGTCGCCGGCCATGCGCATGAGCTGCTTGCGGCGGCGTGCGTAGGCCTTGGCGGGAATGGTGATCGGCTTGGTCATCGGTGCCTGCTGACAGAGCCCTCTGACTGAGCCCCTGTCCCACCTGCGGGAGAGGGGCGTCTCGGGCAGGTTTACGGGTGGAGGGTGGCCAGACTCAGTTCAACCGCTGCCGATGCTGCGCGGCCAGCACGCAGTCGCCGTGCAACAGCAGCACTGCAACGCGTACGAATTCCTCGATCTCGACCAGTGCGATCTCGTCTTCCTCGTCACCATCGCTCTGGGGCTGTGCGGCGGCCAGCTTGCCCAGGTCGGCCAGTGCTTCCTGGCCTTCCTCCGACAGCTTCGTCTTGCCACCGCCGGCCAGGCCAAAACCGCCGAGGAAACCGCGGCACCACTCGAACAGGGCGCCACTGCGTTCGGCCAGCGACGTGTCGGCGGCGGGGAGCAGCAGGGCGAAGTCGAAGCTGCGGTCGGCCAGCTGGGCCGCGCTCGCTTCGCGCAGTTCGTCGAGTGCACCGCCTTCGGCAGGCGTCGGCAGGGCGTCATCGGCCAGCACCCGGGCCGGCCATTCGCGGACTGCCGCACCGCCCCCGGCCAGCCAGCCGCAGAGGCTGCCATGGAGCTCAAAGGGTGAAGCAGCAAGGGCCAGCTGGCGGCTCTCGGCCTCGATGGCGGTCAGGTCGGGCAGTTCAATTTCGGACACGGGACAAGGCTCGGGGGAGTCGGGAGAGTGTAGCAATGCAGCCGCG
>DATDBI010000208.1:0-11032 GCA_036524915.1 Lysobacter sp.
CGTCGTCGCTCAACGTGTACATGTGCACCGGGCGATAGTCGATGGCGGTTTCGCCGCTTTCAGTGACCGAGCACAGGGTGTGCTTCTGCCAGTGGGCGTCGTCGCGGTCCGGGAAGTCCTCGCGGGCGTGGGCGCCGCGCGACTCGGTGCGGTTCTCGGCGGAAACAATCGTCACCAGCGCCTGGTCGAGCAGGTTCGACAGCTCGTAGGTCTCGATCAGGTCCGAGTTCCAGATCAGCGAACGGTCGGCAACCTTGACGTCGCCGAAGGACGCGTGGATCTCGCGCATCTTGCGCACGCCGTCGGCCAGTGTCTCGCCGGTGCGGAACACCGCAGCGTCGGCCTGCATCGTGCGCTGCATCTTGTCGCGGATGACCGCCGTCGGCGTGCCGCCGTTGGCGTTGCGCAGCTTGTCCAGGCGGGCCAGGGCCGAGTCGCAGGCATCGCCGGCGAGGCGGGCCTGCTTGCCGTCGACCTTGACCGTCTCGGCGGCGCGGTTGGCGACGGCGCGACCGAACACGACCAGGTCGAGCAGCGAGTTCGAGCCCAGGCGGTTGGCGCCGTGCACCGACACGCAGGCCGCTTCGCCGATCGCGTACAGGCCCGGGACGACTTCGTCCGGGTTGCCGTTGCGCAGCTGCACCACTTCGCCGTGGTAGTTGGTCGGGATGCCGCCCATGTTGTAGTGCACGGTCGGAATCACCGGGATCGGCTGCTTCTCGACGTCGACGTTGGCGAAGATGCGCGCCGACTCGGCGATGCCCGGCAGTTTCTCGTGGATCACTTCCGGACCGAGGTGGGTCAGGTCGAGCAGGATGTGGTCCTTGAACTCGCCGACGCCGCGGCCTTCGCGGATTTCCATCGTCATCGCCCGGCTGACCATGTCGCGCGGCGCCAGGTCCTTCACGCTCGGGGCGTAGCGCTCCATGAAACGCTCGCCGTTGCTGTTGCGCAGGATGCCGCCTTCACCGCGGACACCCTCGGTGATCAGGCAGCCGGCGCCGTAGATGCCGGTCGGGTGGAACTGCACGAACTCCATGTCCTGCAGCGACAGGCCCGCGCGCAGCGCCATGCCGCCGCCGTCGCCGGTGCAGGTATGGGCCGAGGTCGCCGAGAAGTAGGCGCGGCCGTAGCCGCCGGTGGCCAGCACCGTTCCCTGCGCCTTGAACAGGTGCAGCGTGCCTTCGGCCATGTCCAGGGCGAGCACGCCGCGGCAGGCGCCGTTGGCATCCATGATCAGATCGAGCGCGAAGTACTCGATGAAGAACTGCGCGTCGTGCGCCAGCGACTGCTGGTACAGCGTGTGCAGGATGGCGTGGCCGGTGCGGTCGGCGGCGGCGCAGGTGCGCTGCGCCGGCGGGCCTTCGCCGTAACGGGTGGTCATGCCACCGAACGGACGCTGGTAGATCTTGCCGTCGTCGGTGCGCGAGAACGGAACGCCGTAGTGCTCCAGCTCGATGATCGCCGGAATGGCTTCCTTGCACATGTACTCGATCGCGTCCTGGTCGCCCAGCCAGTCCGAGCCCTTGACGGTATCGAAGAAGTGGTAGCGCCAGTCGTCCTCGCCCATGTTGGCCAGCGCCGCGGCGACACCGCCCTGCGCGGCCACGGTGTGCGAACGGGTCGGGAACACCTTGGTGATGCAGGCGGTCTTGAGCCCCTTCTGGGCCAGACCGAAGGTGGCGCGCAGTCCGGCGCCACCGGCGCCGACGACGACCATGTCGAAGGTGTGTTCGTGGATCTTGTAAGCGGCGGCCATGAATCAGGCTCCCAGCGCGATGCGGATGACGGCGAGCACGCTGGCCAATGCCGCGAGAACGCAAACGAAAACGACCGCGAGCTGCGATGCCATCGCCAGCCCCGGGGTATGGACGTAGTCCTCGATGATCACCTGCATGCCCAGCTTGGCATGCCAGAACGAGGCGATCAGGAACGCCGACAGCAGCACCGCGTTGCACGGGTGGCCAACAGTGTTGCGGACGCTGGCGTAGTCGCCGCCGATCAGCGACAGGATCAGGCCGATCACGTAGATCGTCAGGAAGATCAGGGCGACCGCGGTGACGCGCTGGACGACGAAGTGGTGAGTACCGTCCTTGGCCGAGCCCAGGCCGCGTGCGGTCTTGAGCGGATTGCGCAGGCGGTTCTTGTTGATGCTCATGCGCCACCCCGCTGGGCCATCATGGCCAGGAGCCAGATGATCACCGTCAGCACCAGGCTACCGAACACCGACACCCAGCTGCTGCGCACGAACGATTCGATGCGGTAGCCGTAGCCGGCGTCCTGCACCAGGTGGCGGATGCCGTTGATCAGGTGGTAGGCCAGCGACCAGCTCCAGCCGAACAGCACCAGGAAGCCCAGAGGCGACCTCGCACAGGCCGTGAAGTGGCTCCAGGACTCGGGGCCGGCGGCCAGCGCCACCAGTGCCCAGACAACGAGCAGGCTGCCCACGGTCAGGACAATGCCTGTGCCACGGTGCAGGATCGAGGTCACCATCTGCACCTGCCAGCTATAAACCTGCATGTGCGGTGACAGGGGGCGTTCGCGGACGCGTGGATCGTTAGCCATGGGGTATGGCGTTCTCTGAGCTGGGCGGCAGGAGCCGCGTGGCGGGGAAGCGTGGTGACGCGTCAGAAATCAATGCAGCGGCCGTTCTTTTCCCAGTCGCCGTAGCGGGTCGGTTCGGGGCCTTCGCGCCCGCCGTGCTCCTTTGGCCTGTTTGGGTCCGTCAATGGCGCGGGCTGCGGAGTCGAATCTGCCTCGGGCGCTTCAACGGGTGGGGTTTGGCCTATCATCACGGTGCTGAATGTTAATTCCCGCCCCCCATGCATGACAACCTGCCGGCCGCAGACGACCGCGCCTTCGCCCTTCCCGACCACCGTCTGATCGCGCTGCGAGGGCGCGATGCGGTCGCGTTCGCGCAGGCGCAGTTCATGAACGACGTCGGCCTGCTGGAGCCGCGCTGCTGGCAGTGGAATGGCTGGTTGACGCCCAAAGGGCGCGTCCTGGCGCTGTTCGCTTTGCTGAAACTGTCCGATGAGGAGCTCTGGCTGTTGCTTCCCGACGCCGATCCGGCCGAACTGGCAGCCGCGCTGCAGCGCTTCGTGTTCCGCAGCAAGGTCAGGATCGAAGTTTGCCAGGACCTGCACGTCAGCGGCTCCTTTGCGGCACCGTCGATGGCACAAGGCTCCGCCCTCGGCGGTGACGGTGGAGTCGACGCGGTCGAACTGGACCTCGGTGGCGAGGCCGGGCCGCGTGCGCTGCGCATCGCGTTGGCGGCTGTCGCCACCGACGACGCCGAGGCGGTTGCGCGCTGGCAGACGTTCGACCTCGCGCATGGCCTGCCTCGCCTGCCCGCTTCCCAGGCCGGTCACTGGACACCGCAACAGCTGTCGCTGGAGCGCCTGCAGGCCTTCAGCGTGAAGAAGGGGTGCTACCCGGGCCAGGAGATCGTTGCCCGCACGCATTTCCTCGGCCAGGCCAAACGCGGCCTGGCATTGCTGGAAGGCGATACGGCGTTGCCCACCGGAGCCGATGTCATGGCCGGCCCCACCCCGTTGGGCAAACTGGTGGCCAGCGCACAGGCCGATGGACGTAATGTTGCGCTGGCCGTTCTACCGCTGGAGCGTGAGCCGCAGGCGCTGTCCACCGGCGATGCCGCACTGCGCGAGTTGCCGCTGCGAGGCGGTCTGGGTCGTTAGCAAACCTTAGTCCGGGCAAGGCCTCAGGGCTACGTGGTTAGCGCTTCGCGTCGTTGCTCGCGCCAGTGCACATGCCACGCCTGGAACATCAGGACGTTCCACAGGTGCGTGTGCCACTTGCGCTCGCCATCGAGGAACTTCTGCCAGAGGCCGTGCACGGCGGCGGCATCGAAATATCCTTCCTCGCGCAGTCGCTGCTCATCCAGGAGCGAGGACGCCCATTCGCGCAGGTCGCCGCGCAACCAGTCGCTGACCGGCGCGCCAAAGCCGCGCTTGCCGCGGTCGACCATGTCGTCTGGCAGGTAACGTCGCAGCACCTGCTTGAGCAGGTACTTGTTGCCCTTGGCGTGGCGCTTGAACGCCAGCGGCAACGACCATGCGAACTCCGCCACCTGCCAGTCGAGCAGCGGCGCGCGTGCTTCCAGGCTGACGGCCATGCTGGTCCGGTCGACCTTGCACAGCAGGTCTTCGGGGAGGTAAACGCTGAAATCGGCCAGCATCATCGCATCGGCGGCCGTGCCGGCGCCGTGCAGCGGATCGGGCTGGTCGTACAGCGTCGCCGGCAACTTCGCGCCAGGGATCGCGCAGGCCGGATCGCGCCAGCGCGCGATGCGCTGGCGGTAGACATCGCCAATGCCGCTGGCCCCCATCTCGGCCGCGAGCGCGGCAAATCCGCCCGTGCGCGAGGCCTCGCCATGGCCGCCCGCGCTGCGCGCCAGCGCCTTGCGCAGCGGCGACGGCACGCGCCGTTGCCAGCGCCAGTTGCGCAACGCGCGCTCGTAGCGCTTGTAGCCGAAGAACAGTTCATCACCGCCATCGCCCGACAGCGCCACGGTGACCGCGCTGCGCGCCAGACGCGCCACCAGCGCGGTGGGCACCTGCGAGGCGTCGGCGAACGGCTCGTCGAACATCGCCGGCAAGGTCGGCACCACGGCCAGCGCATCCCTTCCGCTGACGTACAGCTCGGTGTGCGCGGTGTGCAGGTGCTCGGCGACTTCACGCGCAAGATGCGCCTCGTCGTGGTGCGAGCGCTCGAAGCCGATGGTGAAGCTGCGCACCGGATGACGGCTCTGCGCCTGCATCAATGCGGTGACGATGGAGGAATCTGTGCCACCGGACAGGAAGACGCCGACCGGCACGTCGGCAACCATGCGCAGGCCGACCGCCTCGCGCAGCAATCCGTCGAGCCGGTTTTCCGCCTCGCGCTCGTCGCCGGTAAACGGCTGCCGCAGCGCCGCTTCCATGCGCTCGCGCGGGTCCCAGTAGCGGCGTTGCTCGCGAACGGGGTCGTGCGCGCCGGCACCGGCAGCCACAGCCGCCGCGTCGATGCGCAGCAACGAACCGGGCATCAGCTTGAAGGTGCCCTCGTGGATCGCGTGCGGTGCCGGGATGTAGTCCAGTCGCAACAGCAGCGCCAACGCATCACGGCTGACGCCGTTGTCGAAATCCGGATGGCGCCATAGGGCCTTGAGTTCGGATCCGAACACAAAGGTCTGGCCTGCCCAGCCGTAGTACAGCGGCTTCTTGCCGACGCGGTCGCGGGCCAGCCACAGACAGCGCTCCTGGCGGTCCCACAGCGCGATCGCGAACATGCCGTTGCAGCGCGCGATCGCGTCTTCGACACCCCACTCCACCACCGCGGCGAGCAGCACCTCGGTATCGGAATGGCCGCGGAAGGCATGGCCGCGCGCGACCAGCACTTCGCGAAGTTCGGCGAAGTTGTAGACCTCGCCGTTGTAGGCGATGACGAAGCGGTGGTCGCTTGACGCCATGGGCTGGTGCCCCAGCGGCGACAGGTCGAGGATGCTCAGGCGGCGATGCGCGAGCGCGATGCCCGACTCCGCATCGGTCCAGACGCCACGATCATCCGGGCCGCGATGGACCAGCGCATCGCCCATGGCGCCGGCGAGCGTGGTCAGCCGCGCGTCACTGGCATCGGCGGTGGCGCGCAACAGTCCGGCAAGGCCGCACATTCAGGCCAGCCGGTCCGCGGCCGCGACGATGTCATCCTCGCCCGGAATCACCAGGAAGGCGGCGCCGGCCAGTGGCGTGTAGGTATCGACACCGACCACGCGCTGGAACGGTCGCGCACCAAAGCCGCCTTCGGCGATCGCGGTCACCACGCCCTCGCCCACGCCGGCACTGTGACGACCTTCGTCGACGATCAGCAGGCGCTTTGCGCCGCGCGCCTGGTCGCGGATGAACGCCTCGTTGAGCGGGACCAGCCAGCGCAGGTCGACCACGCGCGCCTTCCAGCCATGCTTGCCCTCGATCGTCCGCGCCGCGCGCAGGCTCATCGGCACGCCATTGCCGTAGGTGAAGATCACCAGGTCGTCGTTGCCTTCGCCGTAGATGCGCCCCTCGCCGAGCGTCATCGCCTCATCCGGCTTTGGATAGGTCGTCAGCCAGGCGCCGTCGCCTGGCTCATACAGGTCCTTGGTCATGTACAGCGCGATCGGCTCGAGGAACACGCTCACGCGCCCGTCGACCTTGGCCAGCGCGGTCAGCGTGCGCAACATCGTCGCCGCATCGTCGCCGCGCGAGGGGCAACCCACCACCAGGCCCGGGATGTCGCGCAGCGCGGTGATCGAGTTGTCGTTGTGGAAATGGCCGCCAAAACCGCGCTGGTAGCCCAGGCCGGCAATGCGCACGACCATCGGGTTGGCGTACTGGTTGTTGCTGAAGAACTGCAGGCTCGCCGCTTCGCCGCGGATCTGGTCGCAGGCGTTGTGGAAGTACGCCAGGTACTGGATTTCCGGGATCGGCAGCATGCCAACGTTGGCGAAGCCCTGCGCCATGCCCAGGATCATCGTCTCGTCGAGCAGCGTGTTGAACACGCGACGCGGGCCGAACGCCTTCTGCAAGCCCTTGGTGACGGTGTACACGCCGCCCTTCTGTGCCACGTCCTCGCCGAACAGCAGCGTCTCGGGGTACTTGGCGAAGATGTCGTGCAGGGCATTGTTGATCTGGATCGCCATGTGCCGCGCCGGCTGGTTCTCCGGCAGCTTGGCCTCGTTGCCGAACACTTCGAGGCGGCGCGGCCCGTAGTTGGCGCGGCTGGCTTCGGCCGCAACCCTGGCCGGCGTGTACGGCGCGAGCGGCGCGATCACTTCGGCCAGGTTGTCGAGCTTGGGTCGGCGGTCGGCTTCCTCGGCGGCCGCGAAGCACTTCCTGCGCGTGTGTTCGTACAACGCCAGCACTTCGTCCTTCGACATCAGGCCCGACTCCAGCGCGATCGCGGCAGAGCGCAGCAACGGATCGGTGGCCTCCACCGTGCACAGCTCCTCGATCGAACGCCATTCGATCTCGAAGTCGGTGCCGGCGTGGCCCATGATGCGGGTCGTCTTCAGGTGCAGGAAGGTCGGGCGGCGGGTGTTGCGGCAATGCTCGACCGCGCGCTGTACGTCGCCGTAGCCGCTCGCCAGGTCGAGGCCGTCGGCGCTGAAGTAGTCCAGGCCGTCCATGTTGCGGAAGCGGCTGCCGATCCAGCCGCCCGGTGTCTTCACCGAGATGCCGATGCCGTTGTCCTCGCAGACGAACAGCACGGGGGCCGGCAGCTTCTGGTAGGCGGTCCATGCGGCCGCGTTGAACGCGGTCTGCGCGGTCGCATGGTTGGCCGACGCGTCACCGAACGAGCAGATCGCGATGCTGTCGTCGGGGATCGGCAGCGCGTGGCCCAGGCGCTTGCCGGCTTCGATGGCGACCGCCGTGCCCAGCGCCTTGGGGAGGTGCGAGGCGATGGTCGACGTCTGCGGCAGCACCCACAACGGCTTGCTGCCCCAGACCTTGTGGCGGCCACCGCTGGCCGGGTCGTCCTTGCTGGCGGCGAACGACAGCGCCGAATCCATCACCGGGTCCATGCCGGGCAGCTTGCGGAACCGCTCGGCCATGAAACCGCCGGAACGGTAGTGCAGGAACGCCGGATCGGTATGCCGCGTCAGGCGCGCCACCATCGCGTTGCCTTCATGGCCGCTGGAACCGATCGTGTAGAAGACCTTGTTCTGCACGCGCAGCACGCGCGCCATCAGGTCGAGGTGGCGGCTGACCAGCTGCGACTCGAACAATTCGCGGAAGCCACGCGCGTCGAGTGCGCTGCCATCGAGGATCGCCTCACCCGCCGCCGGCCGGGCCTCGGTGCGACCGTTCCAGGCGTTGACGAACTCGCTGAAATTGACATCGCAGATCTCGGCCCGGTTGAGGCCTTTCATGCGCGCGGGGATCGGATTGGGCAGTGCAGACATGGATGATTCTCTTGTGTCGCCCCGGACTGCATGTGCGTCCGGGACGACGGGGACAGGAAGGGTGAAAAGTGACGCAGGTCAGTCCGGCAGGGCCAGCCGCGAAGCGACCTCGACCGGCGGCGCCGGCATCGCGATGAAGCCAGGCGTCTTCATCACGCGCGCGAGCCAGTCGCGTGTGTGCGCAAACGCGGACACGTCGAAGCGGCCTTCATCGGCGACCACGGTATAGGCGAACAGGGCGATGTCGGCGATGCCATAGGCGTCGCCGCTGAACCATTCGTGCTCCGCTGCCAGGTGTTGCTCCATGACGGCCAGTGCCTGGTTCCCGCGCTCGCGCAACTGCGCCAGCGTGGCGCGACGCGGCGAGTCCAGCGGCGTCCAGCCGCGGATGAAGCGGGCCACCGCGATGTAAGGCTCGTGGCTGTACTGCTCGAAGAACATCCAGCTCAGCACCTGCGCACGCTGCCAGGCGTCACCGGCCCAGAACGGCGTGCCATCGGCCAGCCAGCACAGGATGGCGTTGGACTCGGTGAGGATGCGTCCGTCCTCGAGTTCGACCATCGGCACCTTGCCGTTGGGATTCTTGCCCAGGTACTCGGGCGTGCGGGTCTCGCCGCAGGTGCTGTCGATCTCGACCCACTTGAACTCGCGACCGAGCTGGGTCAGCAGCAGTTTCAGCTTGTGGCAGTTGCCGGAACAGGAATAGCCATAGACGGTGATCATGTGCGCTCCTCGCGTGCACGTCGGGCGAGCCACTGCTCACGCGACTGTCCCCAGATTTCGACTTCATTGGCATCGAGCGGCACCGGCAGCCGACCCGTGCGCAGATGGCGCGAGCCCAGCTTTGCGGCGACGGCCTTGGAGTTCTCGTTGCGCGGGTCGATGATGTGGATCACCTCGCTCCACCCCAGCTGATCAAACGCCCAGTCGATCGAGGCGGTGGCCGCTTCGGGCCCGAAGCCCTTGCCCCAGTGCGCCCGGACGATGCTCCAGCCGACCTCAGTGCCGGGCCAGCCTTCCGGCTGCCACGGGCCGACCCGGCCCAGCCATTGGCCGGTGGCCTTGTCGATCACCGAGAACATGGCGAAGCCCCTGAGGTGCCAGGCGCCGATCATCGCCGCCAGGCTGCGCCAGGCCATCGGCCGCGCTTCGGGGCCGCCGATGTAGCGCGCGACCTCCTCGTCGGCGCGGAACGCCGCCCACGCCTCGAAGTCGCCGGCACACGGCATGCGCAGCAGCAGTCGCGGCGTTTCGAGTTGGATGTCGAGGTGGGACACGCCGATTCTCCTGCAACCCTTCCGCCATCGTCCCCGCGGATGCGGGGACCCAGTGACTCTGCGCTGCTGCGGAAATCCACGACGCGCGGTTCCCGCTTTCGCGGGAATGACCGCAGCGGGATGGGATCAGAACGCGCTGATGCCCGTCAGCTCGCGCCCGATCACCAGCTGATGCACCGTCTCGGTGCCCTCATAGGTGATGACCGACTCCAGGTTGAGCGCATGGCGAATCGCCGCGTGCTCGGTGGTGATGCCGGCGCCGCCGAGCAGGTCACGGCACTCGCGCGCGATGTCGATCGCCATGCGGCAGTTGTTCCACTTCGCCAGCGACACCTGCGCCGGCTGCATCGCACCGGCGTCCTTGAGACGGCCGAGCTGCACCACCAGCAGTTGCGCCAGGGTGATGCGCCGCGCCATCTCGGCCATCTTGATCTGCGCGCTCTGCGTCGCCGCCACCGGGCGGTCGAACAGAATGCGTTCCTTGGTGTAGTTCAGCGCCTCGTCGAGGCAGGCGATGGCCGCGCCGATCGGGCCCCAGGTGATGCCATACCGCGCCTGGGTCAGGCAGCCGAGCGGCCCCTTGAGGCCCTTGACGTTGGGCAGGCGGTTGCTTTCGGGCACGCGCACGTTGTCGAAGAACAACGAGCTGGTCACCGATGCGCGCAGGCTCATCTTGTGCTTGATTTCCTGCGCCGCGAAACCGGGCGTGCCCTTCTCGACGACGAACCCCTGGATGCCCTCGTCGGTCTGCGCCCAGACGATCGCGATGTCGGCGATGTTGCCGTTGGTGATCCACATCTTCGAACCGTTGAGGATCCAGTCGCCGCCGTCACGCTTGGCGTTGGTCTTCATGTTGGCCGGGTCGGACCCGCCGTGCGGCTCGGTCAGGCCAAAGCAGCCGATGACCTTGCCTGCCGCCATGTCCGGCAGCCAGCGCATGCGCTGCTCTTCCGAACCGTAGGCGTAGATGGGGTACATGCACAGCGAGGACTGCACGCTGACGAAGCTGCGGATGCCGCTGTCGCCGCGCTCGAGCTCCTGGCAGATCAGACCGTAGCTGACCGCGTTGAGGCCGGCGCAACCGTACTTCTCCGGCAGCGACGAACCCAGCAGGCCGAGCTCGGCGATCTCGCCCACCAGTTCCTTCGGGAAGCGCGCCTGGTCGAACGCGTCGCCGATGATCGGGATCACGCGCTCGTTGGTGAATCGCGCCACCGTGTCCTGTACGGCGCGCTCCTCCTCGCTGAGCAGGGAGCGGACGTCGTAGAGGTCATACGGGTGCAGGGCCATGGCGCGCTCGACTGTGGAAAGACAGCCATTGTAATGGCCGCAGCCGGCGCCGGTACCCCCCAAGCGACCTGTAAGCCCTTGTTTTGAGGGCTCGCCAGACCGCAATCAGCACTGGCGAAGCGCTTAGCCCAGCAGCCCCCTGCGAACCGACGAAGCCCCTGCAACTACTCGCCGAAGCGTCGTCCGCCGGGTGAGGGATTGTTCCGCAGCGGGACATGGATGCCCCGCGCCCCGCATCAGCCACGGATGGCTGATCAAGGGGCGGGGCATCCCCAGCCCGGCGGACGGCGCCCTGCCGATGCCGATGCCTATGCCGATGAGCGTCAAAAGAAGGTTCCTCTCCCAGGGAGAGCGGTGAGGGTGAAGGCTGCTTCGCGTCTGGGGTCAGTGTCTGCGTGGGGAGGGGGTGGGGTGTATTCCGCGAACCTCCGCTTCGCTCCGTTAACTGTTCGCGAAATACACCCCACCCCCTCCTTGCGAACGCTGCAGTTGTTTCATTGACTTCGCGTGCAGGTTCCCCGCGATG
>DATDBI010000209.1:0-3947 GCA_036524915.1 Lysobacter sp.
ATCTCATGCGGGACGCCCAGCGCCTCCAGTTTGGCGGCGGCGTGCTGCATCGTCTCCCAGTCGGAGCGCGAGCCCATCACGATGCCGACAAGCGGCGCTACTTGGTCTGTTGGCATGGTCCTGCCCTTGTGCAAAGACGTATTCTAACGCCCTGTTCCGTTCTCCCGGCATCACACCGTATGGATCGCAAGCTGCTCGACCTGCTCGTCTGCCCGACCACCCGCCAGCCCTTGCAGCTGCTGGACAGCCGCGGCCTGCAGGCCCTGAACGCCGCGATCCAGGCCGGCGGCATCGTCCGCGGCGACGGCAGCGCCCAGGCCGAAGCCGTAAAAGAGGTGCTGGTGACCCGCGACCGCAAGATCGCCTACCGCATCGACGACGGCATCCCGGTGCTGCTGGCTGAAGAAGCCATCGCCACCGCGCAGGTCGACGCCTTCCCCGGCGCATGACCCTGCCCTTCGCCCCGCCGCCGGCCGGGATCATCGACGCCGACGTTGCCCGCGCACTGGCCGAGGACCTCGGCAGCGGTGATGTCACCGCTTCGCTGCTGCCGGACGCCGCCGACAGCGCCTACCTGCTGTGCAAGGAAGACGCGGTGGTCTGCGGACGACCCTGGTTCGATGCCTGCCACCGCGCGCTCGACCCGCAGGTGCGCATCGATTGGCGCGTGGCCGAGGGCGATCGTGTCGCCAAAGGCACCGTGCTGGCCATCCTGCAGGGTCGCTCGCGCGCGCTGGTCAGTGCCGAGCGCGCGTCGCTGAATTTCCTGCAGACGCTGTCTGGCACCGCGACCACGACCGCTGCCTACGTCGATGCGGTCCGTGGCACCGGCGCGAAAATCCTCGACACCCGCAAGACGATCCCCGGCCTGCGCCTGGCGCAGAAGTACGCGGTGCGCGTCGGCGGCGGCGTCAACCATCGCATCGGCCTGTTCGACGCGGTGATGCTCAAGGAGAACCACGTGCGCGCGGCCGGCTCGCTGACCGCCGCCATTCGCGCCGCACGCGCGATGCATCCGCAGCTGCCGCTGATCGTGGAAGTGGAGACGATCGCGCAACTGGAAGAGGCGCTGCGGGAAGGCTGCGACCGCATCCTGATCGACGACTTCGATGCGGATACGCGCCGCGAGGCCGTCCGCATCGCCGCGAACCCGCCGTTCGATCGCCGCATCCCGCTGGAAGTCTCCGGCGGCGTCGACATGCAGACCCTGCGTGGCATCGCCGAGGACGGCGTCGACTGCATCTCGATCGGCGGCCTGACCAAGCACGTGCACGCGATCGACCTGTCGCTCAAGCTCGGCCCGCCGCCCGGCTGAGGCGGCACCAGCGGCTCAGTACCCGGGCAGGCCCGGCCCCATCAGCACGTAGCCGGCAGCGGCCGCGCCGCCGAGCAGCGCAATTGCCAGCAGCCACGGCCACAGCGTGCGACGGCGCGGCGCCGGACGCGGGACCGCAACCACCTGCACCGGCTCGACCCTCGCCGTGGCCGCGAGACGGAAACGCAAGGTGTCGAAGGCGATCTCGTCGCCGACCTTGGCCTCGCCGCGCAGCACGCGCTTGCCGTTGATGAAACTGCCGTTGCTGGAACCGAGGTCTTCGATCTGCAGTCCGCTGTCGGTCGGCATCAAACGGGCATGGTTCCGCGACAGGCCCAGCGAGTCGAAGCGCAGGGTGCTTTCGCTGCTGCGGCCAACGGTGATCACACCGACCAGTGGCTCGCTGCGCCCCGACACTTCGGCCGAAACGCCGCGCAGGAAAAAGCGCGGGACCACCGGCCGCACCGCCGTCACGCCCGGGTCGTCGTTGGCCGGCAACAGATCTGGACCGGCCGGCTGCGGCTGGCGCCCGACCACGGGCGCAGGGCCCAGCGCGGCGAGTTTGGCCTGGACCTGATCGAAGCCGACGCTGTCACCCGGGCGCAGCGTGATCAGGCCGGCCACCTGCCGGCCGTTGACGCTGACCGCGGTACCGGGCGGTACGTCGAGCATCACGCCCTGGGCGGTCACGTGCAGCTGGCAATGCTGCGGCAGCACGCCAGGATGGTCGATGACGATGGTGGAGTGTGGATCGGAGCCGACGCGGTTGATGCCGTGGCCAAGCAGAACCTGCGGGTGTTCACCACCCGGAAAGACGAGTTTCACTGTGGACCTGCTCCCCTGTTAGCAATGTCCCGTACCCCTTGCGGCCGGCGCGGCGCGCCGCCACATTGAGGACCTGACGACAGGTCCCCGATTGCATGCCGACTTTACTGATCCTGATGATTGCCGCTGCGATGGTGTTCGCAT
Organism: Lysobacter sp.; assembly: GCA_036524915.1. Classification (GTDB taxonomy): domain Bacteria; phylum Pseudomonadota; class Gammaproteobacteria; order Xanthomonadales; family Xanthomonadaceae; genus Lysobacter_J. The sequence goes on from DATDBI010000209.1 coordinate 2,285, forward strand.
TCTGGAGCGCCGGCCGCGCCGCCGCCGAGCGCGCCGAGGCGGTCGGCCGGGACGCCTGCAAGGCGGCCGGGGTGCAATGGCTCGACCAGAGCGTGCATGCGACCGGCATCCGCGTGTGCCGCCACGAGAACGGCTGGTTGGGCTGGGAGCGCACGTTCCGCTTCGATTATTCGATCGATGGCGAGGACCGCCACGTCGGCCGGATGGTGCTGCGCGGCGACCGGCTCATTGCGTTCAGCGGCCCGGTAACGCGGGCACCCGCGCAGCTGCACTGACGGCAGGCACTCGCGTCATCCCCGCGCGCGCGGGAATGACGTCCAGATCATTTGACGATGCGCAGATGCCCGCCGCGACGCGGTGTCGGCGTCGGCGACTGCGGGCCGTCGTCGTCGCCATCTGCCACCGGATCGCTGGGCACCGCGCTCAGGGTAGTGGTCACGCCTTCTTCGGCGTTCCCGACATCGCTGTCGAGGTCGCTGTCATCGCCGGCCGCATGCACGTCGTCCGGCAGCGCCATGCCCTGCCCGGTCTCGCGTGCGTAGATCGCCAGCACGGCCTGCACCGGCACGCTGACCGGATAGCTGACGCCACCGAAGCGCGCACTGAAGCGGATCGCGTCGTTGCCCATCTCCAGGTGGGAGACCGCACGCTCGGCGATGTTGAGAACGATCTTGCCGTCTTTCACTGCGTGCACCGGCACCTGCACGGCCGGCCGGGCGGCATCGACCAGCAGGTGCGGGGTCATGCCGTTGTCGGCGATCCATTCGTACAGCGCCCGCAGCAGATAGGGGCGGTGACTGGTCATCGGGGGACTGTCCTGACTCATGCGGCGAGTTTAGCTCCGTCACGTCGCGGGCAGGTGGAATCGGCCGCCAGAAATACGAAGCGGGCCCTCAGGCCCGCCCGTCGAATCGATGCAGCGGCCGCAACTCAGGCCGGCATTTCGCGCAGTTTGCGTTCCTGTTCGGTCAGGCTGCGGGTGAACCCCGGGTTGCGGAAAATCCGGTTGCCGTAGTCCTCGATTGCCTTGCCGTCCTTGGGCATCGGCACGCCCAACGCATCCAGACGCCAGATGATCGGCGCCATCGCGCAGTCGGCCAAGCTCATCTCGGGATTGAGGAAGAACTTGCTCGCCTTGAACAGCGGCACCGAGGCGGTCAGCAGTTCCTTCAGGCGCTTGCGGCCGGCCTCGGCCTGGGCCTTGTTGCCCAGCTGGATGGCCTGCACCTGCGGGACCCAGTCGTGCTCCAGGCGCAGCATCGCAAGGCGAAGGCGCGCACGGGAAAGCGGATCGACCGGCATCAGCGGCGGGTGCGGGTAGCGTTCGTCGAGGTACTCGCTGACCACGCTGGCCGCATAGAGCACCAGGTCGCGCTCGACCAGGGTCGGCACCGAGTGATAGGGGTTGAGGTCGACGAGGTCTTCGGGCGGATTCTGCGGGTCGACCGGTACCAGATCGTAGGTGACGCCTTTGGCCGCAAGCACCAGGCGCACGCGGTGACACAGCACGCAATCGGTGGAAGAAAACAGCGTCAGGGCATTACGCATACGTGGACTCGCCGCCATTATCGACCTCTCCCAGCCACCGGAATCCGCCAGTGGCAAGACGCCATCCACCCCGTGTGGACGGTCGTCACGGCCTCGATCGCACAGCGCACCGCAT
>DATDBI010000210.1:0-40631 GCA_036524915.1 Lysobacter sp.
GGAGGTGTCGTTCGACATCGACGCCAACGGCATCCTGCACGTGTCGGCCAAGGACAAGAAGACCAACAAGGAACAGAAGGTCGAGATCAAGGCCGGTTCCGGTCTGTCCGAGGACGAGATCGCCAAGATGGTCGCCGACGCCGAAGCCAACCGCGAGGAAGACCAGAAGTTCCATGAGCTGGTGCAGGCCCGCAACCACGCCGACGCGCTGATCCACAATGCGCGCAGCGCGATCAAGGACAACGGCGACAAGGTCGCCGGCGACGTGATCGGCCGCACCGAAGGTGCGATCGCGGAACTCGAGACGGCGATGAAGGGCGACGACAAGGGCCAGATCGAGGCCAAGTCGAAGGCGCTGGAGGAAGCAGCGCAGTCGCTGTTCGCCGCGGCTGCGGCAGCGTCGCAGCCGGGCCAGGAAGGTGGCGGTGCGCCCAAGTCCGATGACGTCGTGGACGCCGAGTTCACCGAAGTCAAGGACGACAAGAAGTAAGGCGGGAATACGGAACGGGGGGCCGGACGTGAGGACAGCGCAGCCAACGGCAGTGCTTCCGCGACCGGTTCCCCTTTCTTGTGTCCGTGGACCGCAAGGTCCCTCGCTGTGACGATTCCCCTTTACTGAGTTTTCGAGTCATACCCGGCAATGAGCAAGCGCGATTACTACGAAGTCCTGGGCGTGGCCCGTGACGCCAGCGATGAAGACCTGAAGAAGGCCTACCGTCGCTGCGCGATGAAGCACCATCCTGACCGCAACCCGGGCGACACTGCCTCCGAGGCCGCGTTCAAGGAGTGCAAGGAGGCCTATGAGGTCCTGACCGACGGCAATCGCCGTCGCGCCTACGACCAGCATGGCCACGCCGCGTTCGAGCACGGCATGGGCGGCGGTGGTGGCGGTGGTGCCGGCTACGCCGACATGGGCGACATCTTCGGTGACATCTTCGGCAACATCTTCGGCGGCGGTGGCGGAGCACGCGGTCCGCGTCGCGGCGCCGACATCGGCTACGTGATGGAGCTGACCCTGGAAGAGGCAGTCGGCGGCATCGAGAAGCAGATCGAGATCCCGACCCTCGACGAGTGCGAAACCTGCGACGGCACCGGCTCGGCGGATGGCAACCTGGAGACCTGTTCGACCTGCCAGGGACGCGGCCAGGTGCGTTTCCAGCGTGGCATATTCTCGATGCAGCAGGCCTGCCCGCATTGCGGCGGCCGCGGCAAGACCATCGCCAACCCGTGTGGCGACTGCAATGGGCAGGGGCGCGTGGAGCGCACCAAGACCCTGCAGGTCAAGATCCCGGCGGGCGTCGACAACGGCGACCGCATCCGCCTCAACGGCGAGGGCGAGGCCGGTCCGGCCGGTTCCCCGCCAGGCGACCTGTATGTCGACGTGCGCGTGCGCGAGCACGAGATCTTCCAGCGCGACGGCGACGACCTGCACTGCGAAGTGCCGGTGCGGATTTCGCAGGCGTCACTGGGCGACACCATCCGCGTGCCGACGCTGGGCGGCGACGTCGAGCTGCGCATTCCGGCCGAAAGCCAGACCGGCAGGCTGTTCCGCCTGCGCGACAAGGGCGTGAAGTCGGTGCGCAGCCGTGCCACCGGCGACCTGTACTGCCGCATCGTGGTCGAGACGCCGGTCAACCTGACCCCCGAGCAGCGCGAGCTGCTGGAGAAGTTCGAAGCGACGTTCGTCGGGGAGGGAGCCCGTCGACATTCGCCGCGCGCCTCCACCTTTCTGGACGGAGTGAAAGGTTTCTGGGACCGGATGACGTCCTGACGCAGCGCCTGTGGCCAGGCCGGTGACCGGTCGGGCGAATCAGAGAATTCTCATGGTGGAGTAGGGCCACCGCTCGTAGCCTCGCCGATCACGATTTTTCTGCGAGCGGCGATGATGGTGATACTGGCCCCCCTGCGGTGGCGATGGGCGACGCGACCTTTGCTGGTCGCGTCTGCGTTTTGTTGTGCGCCGGTGATTGCGGCGCCGGTCCTTCAATCGCCCGACGAACGAGCTGCCCAGGTCGAGCGGCTGGACATCGTCTACAAGATCAACGCCGATGGCTCGTACATCGAGAGCTCGGAGGAAGCGGTCAAGGTGCTGAAGCCGGAAGCGCTGGAGCAGCTCAAGAACTCCAGCGTCGCCTACAGCGCCAGCATCCAGAAGGTCGAAGTGGTCGCTGCCTATACCCTCAAGCCGGACGGCCGGCGCATCGACGTCGCCAGGTCCAACTACCAGGTGCGGACCAACGCTGGCCATGACGGGGGCGCACCGGTCTTTACCGACAAGGCATCGCTGACCGTCGTGTTCCCGGACCTGGCTGTTGGCGACACCACGGTGTTCGCGTACCGGCTTGTCGGCTCGAAGCCGATGTTCGAGAACGAGTTCTCGGACACGGAGGTGTTTGCCAGGCACATCTACTACCGCGACTTGAAGGTCACCTACGATGCGCCCGCCGAACTGGCGGTGAAGCATCAGTCGTGGGGCATGCAGCAGGTCCGTGACGACGTGGTCGATGGCCGCAGGATCAGCCAGTGGCGACTGAGCAACACGCAACCGCTGCGGCAGGGCCCTGATCAGGGCGTGTTCGAGTTCGGGCACGATCCGGGCGTGGCCTATTCCACCTTTGCAGGCTACTCCGCGATCGCCAGCGCCTACGGCAAGCTGGCATTGCCGAAGGCGACGGTGACGCCCCGCATCCGCAAGCTCGCGGACATGATTGCCGGCAGGGAGAAAGACCCGCGCGCGGTCGCGAAAGCGCTGTACGAATGGGTTTCGACCAACATCACCTATTCGGTCAACGAGATCGGCCTGGGCGCGGTCGTCCCGCACGAGCTGGACCTGGTACTCGACAACAAGATGGGCGACTGCAAGGACCATGTAACGCTGCTGCAGGCGTTGTTGAGCGCCAAGGGGATCCAGAGCACGCAGGCGCTGGTCAACGCCGGCAAGGTGTACCGCTTGCCCGACACGCCGGTGGCCTCGGCGGTCAACCATGTCATCAACTATGTGCCGCAGCTGGACCTGTACCTCGATGCGACGGCCAAGGGCGTGCCGTTCGGGATGCTGCCCGCCGAGGTGATGGGCAAGCCGGTGCTGATGGCCGACGGAAGCCGGGAAGGCGCGAAAACACCGACCATCGCGCCGGACAGGAACCGGCAGACCGTACGCACGCGCCTGATGGTGGCCGCGGACGGGTCGATCGTGGGCGAGAGCGACGTGGAGCTGCAGGGAACGTACGCGGTCGCGGCGCGTGCCGATTTCCGCGGCAGGAGTCACGCCGAGATCAACGACTCGGTCAACCGGTACTTCCAGGGCATCGGCTCTGAAGGTTCCGGCAGCATCGTGCTGGAGGATGCATCGCCGCTGGCCGATCACTATCGCTATTCCGTCCGCTTCAAGGTCGGCCAGGCAGTGTCGGTGCCGGGCGCAATGACATTGTCGCCGGCGTTCCCGGCCGGTGCGTCCGTGTCGCAACTCGCCTCGGTTGGCAACGCCGAAATTGACATGGGTGGCGACCTGGCCTGCACCGGCGGTATCTCGCAAGAGGAGTACGTCGTCGAGTTCGCGTCGCCGATGCGGGTGGTGTCAATTCCTCCGGGCATCGCCCTGTCCAGTCCGTTTGCCAGCTACAAGGCCAGCTACGCCCTCGACGGCAAGACCGTGCGGGCGAAACTCGAGGTCGACGACCGCACCCCGGGCCCGACCTGCACCTCGCAGTACGGCAGCGAGCGCAAGGCGTTCATGCAGAAGGTCCTGGCCAACCTCAAGGCGCAGATGGTCTATCAATAGACGGCGAAGCGTGCCAACGCCATCAGTCGCTCGCGCCAGCGCAGCAGATCCTCAAACTCCGCCGCCAGCAACGGATCGCTCCAGCAACGCCGTGTAGCTGGTCCCAGCGGGGGTTCGACCTTCGCCACCGGCGCAATGCCTTCCAGCACCACGGCCATGGCGATATCGGCGTAGCTGAAACTTCCCAGCAGGTAGTCCCCGCCCGACGCCTGCAGGCCCGCGCGCGTTCGCTCCAGTGCGATCCGCAGTGATCCCGGCACCAGCAGATGCCGGTACTTGCGATCGAGCCGACGCGCGGCGTCGCGGGCGACGAATCGCAACGGCTTGCGTAGCGGACGTGGCAGCACTGCGGCGGATGCCTCGTCGAGGGCCTGCGAATCGCTCAGCACGCAGCGCACGACGCGAGTCCGGGCTTCGGCCAGCGCTGCTTCGCTGAGTTCGTTCCAGGGCGCAGTGGCGGCGAAGTCGCCCAGCCGGTCATCGCCGGTGTGATGCGCGGCGAAGCGGGCTATGTCCCATGAGCCGCGCACCAACTGCGCATCCGCCAACAGCACCGGCACCGACACCGAGCCTGACCACTGCCGCATCCGCCAGCGCAGCCACGGCTCGCTCAGGGTCGGGGTGTACTCGCGATAGCCGAAGTCGACGCCGCAAGCCTCCAATGCCCAGCGCGCCTTCTGCGTCCAGGGAGAGAAGGATTCGCCGACCAGGAGGGCCTTGTCCAATGGCGCCACGATTCTGCTCTGACGGTGGGGGGCTGTCGGAAGTATCGCCCTTTCTTGCAGCGCGAGCCCCGGAGGCTGCGGTAGCATCGCCGGCGGGAGCGGTGACGGATTCACCGCCAACGGGGGATCCAATGTTGAATCGATTAAGTGCGCGCGCCGTGGCGGCGGCGTGTGGGATGGTCTGCGCGCCGCTGATGGCGGCGCCGGAGCTGCAGGACGCCAGCGAACGCATGGCCCAGGTGGAACGGATCGGCATTGCCTTCCGGATCAACGCCGACGGCTCCTATACCGAGGACCGCGAACAGGCGATCAAGGTGCTCAAGGCCGAGGCACTGGAAGCGGCCAAGGATGCCTCGGTCGGCTACAGCACCAGCATCCAGAAGGTGGAGGTGCTGGAGGCGTACACACTCAAGGCCGACGGCAAGCGCATCACCGTGCCCAAGTCGAACTACCAGGTCCAGACCAACGGCGGCCATGGTGATGGCGGCCCGGTGTTTTCCGACGAGACCACGATGACAGTCGTGTTTCCGGAACTGGCCGTCGGCGATACCACCGTGTTCAAGTACCGGCTGACCGGTTCGCAGCCCATGTTCGACCGCCAGTTCTCGGACGTGGAGACGTTCTCGCGCGAGTTCTACTACGGGCAGGTGGACGTCAGCTTCGATGCGCCAGCCGGCTTGCCGGTGAAGCACGAGGCCTGGCACATGCAGCAGGTCCGTGACGAGACCGTCGACGGGCGCCGCATCAGCCAATGGCGCTACAGCAACAAGCAGCCGCTGCGTCCGGGCAATGACCCGACGCTGTTCGAGTTCGAGCGCCAGCCCGGGCTGGTGTACTCCACATTCGCCAGCTACGCCGACATTGCCCAGGCCTACGGCGAGCGCGCTACGCCCAAGGCCGCGCCGACGCCGCGCGTCCGCAAGCTCGCCGACGAGATCGTCGGCAAGCGCAGCGAGCCGCAGGAGGTCGCCAGGGCGCTGTACGAGTGGGTGTCGACCAACATCACCTATGCCGGCAACTGCATCGGCCTGGGCGCGGTGGTGCCACACGACCTGGACTTCGTGCTCGACAACAGGATGGGCGACTGCAAGGACCACGCAACGCTGCTGCAGGCGCTGCTCAGCGCCAAGGGCATCCGGAGCACGCAGGCCCTGATCAATTCCGGCAACCTGTTCCGCTTGCCAGGTACGCCGGCTGTGTCGATGGTCAACCACGTCATCAACTACCTGCCGCAATGGAACATGTACCTGGACGCGACCGCCAAGGGCATCCCGTTCGGGATGTTGCCGCACGTGGAAATGGGCAAGCCGGTGCTGCTGGTGGACGGTTACCGCGACGACACGCGGACTCCGGCGCAGGCACCGGGCAGCAGTCGCCAGATCATGCGCACGCGCCTGAAGGTGGCTGCCGACGGCTCGATCGATGGCGAATCCGACGTCGAACTGGAGGGAATGTATGCGGTGTCGGCGCGTGCCGGATTCCGTGGCATGAGCCGTGAGCAGGCAAACCAGGCCGTAAGCCGCTACTTCCAGCGCGTCGGCGCGGGTGGGACCGGCAGCATCGAGCTCGAGGATGCCCAGGCGCTGAGCGACCGCTACCGCTACAAGCTCAGCTTCAAGGCCGGGCAGGCGCTGCCAATGCCGGGTGCATTCGCCCTGCAGCCGCTGTTCCCGAGCGAGGCCCCGGTGTCCCGCTTCGCTTCGCAGGCCAATGACGAGGTCAGCGACGAGGGTCAGCTGTACTGCATCAGCGGCTTCTCGCAGGAGGAGTACGTGATCGAGTTCGCCGCACCGGCGCAGGTCGTGGCGGTGCCGCCAAGCGTCGACCTGTCCGGCTCGGACTTCAGCTACAAGGCCAGCTACGAACGCGAAGGCAACAGCATCCGGGTCAAGCGCGTGCTCGATGACCGCACGCCGGGTCCGACCTGCGCGCCGAAGTACAACCACGACTACAAGGCGTTCATGCAGAAGGTGCTGACCAACCTCAAGGCGCAGGTGGTCTACCAGTAGGGCGTTGCCAGGCGGGGCGCGGATACCTCCGCGTCCCGCTCGATCCTGCTTGCGGCTTGTCGATGCGGCCGTGTTGCGATTAGCCTGCGCGGATGAACGATTCCAGTAATCCCGCCCGTGTGCTGATCCACGGCGTCACCGGTCGCATGGGCCAGGCCCTGCTGCGCCTTGCCGCCGAGCGCGACGATGTCGTCGTGGTCGCAGCCGTGTCGCGATCGCAGCCGGCGCAACGCGTGGTCGAGGGTGTGCCGCACTTCGCCGCGGCGGAGCTGGCGGGCGTGCCGGCATTCGATGTCGCCATCGACTTCAGCCTGCCGCAGGGCTTCGACGCCATCCTTGAGTTGTGCGTGCATCGCAGCGCGGCGCTGGTGTCGGGCACGACCGGACTCGAAGTCGGGCAGCGTCATGCGCTGGCGGAAGCGGCGCAGCGGATTGCCCTGCTGTGGGCGGCAAATTTCAGTCTCGGCGTGGCCGTGCTCAGCGAGCTGGTGGAGCGGGCCGCGGCCGCGCTGCCGGGCTGGGACTGCGACATCGTCGAGTCGCACCACGTCCACAAGAAGGACGCACCTTCCGGCACGGCCCTCGCGCTGGGCGCCTGTGCGGAGCAGGGCGGGGCGCAGCCGCGCTACGCGTCGCTGCGGGCCGGCGACATCGTCGGCGAGCACCTGGTCCAGTTCGCCGCGCCGGGCGAGCGCATCGAGCTGGTCCATCGGGCCACCAACCGCGACGTCTTCGCCCGTGGCGCGCTGCACGCGGCGGCCAGGCTGGCGGCAAAGGGCCCCGGCCAGTACCGCCTGCGCGATCTGCTCTGAACCGCTATTTGCGACGGTTTGGGGCCGGCCCGGTGGCTGAAGCGGCGATACGCGGCCTCGCCAGCTCCCGCCAAGCCTGAAGAAACTCTGGCCGCCAGTCATTCAAGGCTGGCGTCCGGGGCCTCGGGTCGCTAGAATTCCCGCTCGCCTGAACCCCTTCCGTCGGACCGGTCCCGCACCGCGTCCGCGCTTTGCTGCAGGCCGGTTTTTGCCATCTCTGGCTACCGGCATCTGCGCAGCGGTGGGGGTGTCAGCACCCCCCGGCAGCCAAGGCGATCCCCGTGACCCAACCCGCAATCCTCGCACTCGAAGACGGCACCATCTTCGAGGGCGTTTCCGTAGGCGCGCCTGGCCTTTCGGTCGGCGAAGTCGTGTTCAACACGGCCATCACCGGCTACCAGGAAATCCTCACCGACCCCTCCTACGCGCGCCAGATGGTGACGCTGACGTACCCGCACATCGGCAACACCGGCTGCACCGACCAGGACGACGAAGCCGCACAGGCCTGGGCCGCCGGCCTGATCGTGCGCGACGTGCCGCGCCGCCCGAGCAGCTGGCGCAGCCAGGTGTCGCTGCCGGAGTGGCTGGCCAAGCGCGGCATCGTCGCCATCGCCGACATCGACACGCGCAAGCTGACCCGCATCCTGCGCGAGAAGGGTGCGCAGAACGGCGCGCTGATGGCAGGCGCGACCGCCGGTGAGATCAACGTCGAGAAGGCGCTCGAAGCCGCGCGCAAGTTCCCCGGCCTCAAGGGCATGGACCTGGCGAAGGAAGTGACCACCGCCAAGCGTTACGAGTGGAGCGACGGCCAGCTCGACCTGGACCGCAACGAGTTCGTCAAGGCGCCGCCGCGTTTCCATGTCGTTGCCTACGATTACGGCGTCAAGCACAACATCCTGCGCATGCTGGCCGAGCGCGGCTGCCGCCTGACCGTCGTGCCGGCGCAGACATCCGCCGCCGACGTGTTCGCGCTCAAGCCCGACGGTGTGTTCCTGTCCAATGGTCCCGGTGACCCGGAGCCCTGCGACTACGCGATCGCGGCGATCGGCGAGTTCATCAAGGCGAAGATCCCGACCTTCGGCATCTGCCTGGGCCACCAGCTGCTGGCGCTGGCCAGTGGTGCGAAGACGATGAAGATGGGCACCGGCCACCACGGCGCCAACCATCCCGTCCAGGACCTCGACAGTGGCCGGGTGATGATCACCTCGCAGAATCACGGCTTCGCGGTCGATGAGCCGACGCTGCCGGCCAACGTGCGCGTGACCCATCGCTCGCTGTTCGACGGCACCAACCAGGGCATCGCCCTGACCGACGCCCCGGCCTTCAGCTTCCAGGGCCACCCGGAAGCGAGCCCTGGTCCGCACGACGTCGCACCGCTGTTCGATCGCTTCGTGGCGATGATGGAGCAGGCCAAGTGACCCACGCCCTGCGCCGCATGGCCGCGGTCGCACTGATGCTGCTGCCCGTCGTGGCCGCGGCAGCCGTGCCGACCGACAGCCAGGTGGTGCGGGTCCAGCAGTTGCTGGGTTTCGACGAGGCGTTTGCGCTGACCATGGACGAAAAGTTCGATCGCGCGCCGGAGCTGTCCCACTACAGCAGTTCCGAACGCACGTGCGTCAGCGGGCTGGTCCGGCCGGCCTTTGCGGGCGCCCTCAATGATGCCTTCCGGAACCTGTTCGGTGATGGCGCGGTGGTCGAAGACTGGGAGCGCTTCGCGCAGACGCCAGGCGGCACACGCTTCATGGAGTTCGTCCGCAGCGGTGTCGTCGCCACGGTGCGCAACCAGCCGCGCCCGGAACCGGAGGCCTTCATGCAGGGCATGACGCCCGAGCAGCTGGACGAAGTCTCGCGGTTCCTTGCCAGTCCGGCGGCTGCGGTGCTCAAGCGCGATTTCCCGGAGGTCGACCTGCCGCAGGAGCAGCAGTCGGCGCTGGCGGCGAAGGTGCACTCGCAGTGCGGCGTGGAGTTGCCCAAGGCGTGAGGGGCGACGTCGTGATGGAGCGGGACGGGCAGGGAAATGCCTCACGTGCGATGGATGCGCACAACAACCGGATCGGTGCGCGCATCGGCGCCACCGCCGGCAGCTGGAATTCGATGCAGCAGGCCACGCCCTCACACGGCCGGCTTGCTGCGATTAGGAGCGGCGCGATCGATGCACGATCCGCCGAGCAGATCACCTGGCGCGCACCCCACGCGTGGCAGGAACGACTTTACTGAGGACACCATGCCCAAGCGCACCGACATCAAGACCGTCCTGATCATCGGCGCTGGCCCGATCGTGATCGGCCAGGCCTGCGAATTCGATTATTCAGGCGCCCAGGCATGCAAGGCCCTGCGTGACGAGGGCTACCGCGTGGTGCTGGTCAACTCCAACCCCGCGACCATCATGACCGACCCGAACATGGCCGACGCCGTGTACATCGAGCCGATCAACTGGCAGACGGTCGAGAAGATCATCGCCAAGGAACGCCCGGATGCGCTGCTGCCGACCATGGGCGGCCAGACCGCGCTGAACTGCGCGCTCGACCTGGCCGACAACGGCGTGCTCGAGAAGTACAACGTCGAGCTGATCGGCGCCTCGCGCGACGCGATCCGCATGGCCGAAGACCGCGAGCTGTTCCGCATCGCCATGGCCGAGATCGGCCTGGAGTGCCCGAAGGCGGAAGTCGCGCGCAGCTTCGAACAGGCCGTCGACATCCAGACCCGCGTCGGCTACCCGACCATCATCCGTCCGTCGTTCACCCTCGGCGGCACCGGTGGCGGCATCGCCTACAACAAGGAAGAGTTCGAGGACATCGCCAAGCGCGGCCTCGAGCTGTCGCCCGTCCACGAAATCCTGGTTGAGGAGTCGGTGTTGGGATGGAAGGAATTCGAGATGGAAGTGGTCCGCGACAAGGCGGACAACTGCATCATCGTCTGCTCGATCGAGAACTTCGACGCGATGGGCGTGCACACCGGCGACTCGATCACCGTCGCCCCGGCGCAGACCCTGACCGACAAGGAGTACCAGCGCCTGCGCGATGCCTCGATCGCGGTGCTGCGCAAGATCGGCGTGGACACCGGCGGCTCCAACGTCCAGTTCGGCATCAACGCCAAGGACGGTCGCGTCGTCGTCATCGAGATGAATCCGCGCGTGTCGCGTTCCTCGGCGCTGGCCTCGAAGGCCACCGGCTTCCCGATTGCCAAGATCGCCGCCAAGCTCGCCATCGGCTACACGCTCGACGAGCTGCGCAACGAGATCACCGGCGGTGCCACCCCGGCCTCGTTCGAGCCGACGATCGACTACGTCGTCACCAAGATCCCGCGCTTCGCCTTCGAGAAGTTCCCGCAGGCCGACGCCCGCCTGACCACGCAGATGAAGTCGGTCGGCGAAGTCATGGCGATGGGTCGGACCTTCCAGGAATCACTGCACAAGGCCCTGCGCGGCCTGGAGACGGGCAAGGTCGGCCTCGACCCGACCGGCCTGGACCTGTCCAGCGAGCAGGACCTGGCGACGCTGCGCCGCGAGCTCAAGGAGCCGGGCCCGGAGCGCATGTTCTTCATTGGCGACGCTTTCCGCGCCGGCATGAGCGTCGAGGATGTGCATGCGATGTCGTTCGTCGATCCGTGGTTCCTCGACCAGATCGAAGAGATCATCGCCGAAGAGAAGCAGGTGGCCGACGCCGGCCTGTCTTCGCTCGACAAGAACCGCATGCGCGCACTCAAGCGCATGGGCTTCTCCGACGCGCGCCTGGCGCAGCTGACCGGCACCGACGAGACCGCCGTGCGGACCCTGCGTCGCGCCTTCGGCGTGCGCCCGGTGTACAAGCGCGTGGACTCCTGCGCGGCCGAGTTCGCCACCACCACGGCCTACATGTACTCGACCTACGAGGACGAGTGCGAAGCCAACCCGACCAACCGCGACAAGATCATCGTGCTCGGCGGTGGCCCCAACCGCATCGGCCAGGGCATCGAGTTCGACTACTGCTGCGTGCATGCCGCGCTCGCCCTGCGCGAGGACGGCTATGAAACCATCATGGTCAACTGCAACCCGGAGACGGTCTCGACCGACTACGACACGTCCGATCGCCTCTACTTCGAGCCGCTCACGCTCGAGGACGTGCTGGAGATCGCCGACCTCGAGAAGCCAAAGGGCGTGATCGTGCAGTACGGCGGCCAGACCCCGCTGAAGCTGGCGCGTGCGCTGGAAGCCAACGGCGTGCCGATCGTCGGCACCACGCCGGACAGCATCGACCTGGCCGAGGACCGCGAGCGCTTCCAGAAGCTGGTGCAGCAGCTGGGCCTGGCGCAGCCGATCAACCGCACCGCGCGCAACCCCGAGGAAGCGCTGCTGCTGGCCTCGCAGATCGGCTACCCGCTGGTCGTTCGCCCCAGCTACGTGCTCGGCGGCCGCGCGATGGAGATCGTCTACGGCGACGCCGACCTCACGCGCTACATCCGTGACGCGGTCAAGGTGTCGAACGATTCGCCGGTGCTGCTCGACCGCTTCCTCGACAACGCCGTGGAAGTCGACGTCGACGTCATCGCCGACAAGGATGGCAACGTCCTGATCGGCGGCGTGATGGAGCACATCGAGGAAGCCGGCGTGCATTCGGGCGACTCCTCGTGCTCGCTGCCGCCGTACTCGCTGACCCCGGCGGTGCAGGACAAGCTGCGCGACCAGGTGCGGGCGCTGGCCAAGTCGCTGAAGGTCGTCGGCCTGATGAACACCCAGTTCGCGATCACCTTCGACGAGAAGGGCGATGAGACGATCTACCTGATCGAGGTCAACCCGCGCGCATCGCGCACGGTGCCGTTCGTCTCCAAGGCGACCGGCATGCCGCTGGCCAAGATCGCGGCGCGCTGCATGGTCGGCCAGACGCTGGCCTCGCAGGGCGCGACGAAGGAGATCATTCCGGAGTATTACTCGGTCAAGGAAGCCATCTTCCCGTTCGCCAAGTTCCAGGGCGTCGATCCGATCCTTGGGCCGGAGATGCGCTCCACTGGCGAGGTAATGGGTGTCGGCCGCAACTTCGGCGCGGCGATGGCGCGCGCGCAGGAGGCCGGCGGCATCAAGGCGCTGCCTGCGGGCGGCAAGGTGTTCGTGTCGGTGCGTGATCCGGACAAGACGCGCGTGTTGTCGGTGGCGCAGGACCTGGTCAAGCGCGGCTACCAGCTGGTCGCGACCGAAGGCACGCACGCCTTCCTGAGCGCGCAGGGCATCTCCTGCGAGCGGATCAACAAGGTCACCGAAGGCCGTCCGCACGTGGTCGACCTGATCAAGAACGGCGAGCTGGTCTACATCGTCAACACGACCGAAGGCCGCCAGGCGATCAATGACTCGTTCTCGATCCGCCGCGAGGCACTGCAGCACCGCGTGACCTACTCGACGACGGTGTCCGGCGCACGTGCGCTGGTCAACTCGCTCGAGTATCGCGGCACCGGCCCGGTCTGGTCGCTGCAGGAACTGCACGCCGAGATCGACGGCACGGCCTGACCGCCACGCACCTGTCCGTCATTCGCGCCCGAGCGGGGATGACGGACAGACACGATCTGATAGAGAATCCGGCTATCGAAGCCGTCGCCGGCCCTTGGGCCGGATCCAAAGGAAACTGCAATGCGAGCACCCATCACCCTGCACGGCGCCCAGCGCCTGCGCGCGGAACTTGAAGAGCTGAAGTCGGTCAAGCGTCCGGCCGTCATCAATGCGATCTCGGAAGCGCGTGCCCACGGCGATCTCAAGGAGAACGCCGAGTACCACGCCGCGCGCGAACAGCAGGGCTTCATCGAGGGCCGGATCAAGCAGCTCGAGGCCGAGCTGTCGCATGCGCAGATCATCGACGTGGCCTCGCTCAATGCCGGCTCGCGCGTCGTGTTCGGCGCCAAGGTTGAACTGGCCGACAGCGAGACCGACGAGGAGCGCAGCTACCAGATCGTTGGCGACCTGGAAGCGGACATCAAGCAGGGGCTGATCGCCATTTCCTCGCCGGTGGCGCGTGCGCTGATCGGCAAGCACGAGGGCGACACGGTGACCATCGAAGCGCCCGGCGGCATCCGCGAGTACGAGATCATCGGCGTCAGTTACGCCGGCTGATGATTACGCTGCTGCTGCCGGCACGCAGTCGCTTCGGCGGCCAGCGCCTGTCGCCCGTGACGGGCAAGGCCCTGGCCCGCGCCGATCGCGCTGAGGCGGCAGCAGACGCTTCCGAGGATGGACGCGTGCAGTTGGCGCGCATGCTCGACGTCCTGCCGCGAGGCCTGCCGGTGGCCGCGGCCGCGCGCCAGCGCGACGCAGGTGACGCCGCCAACGCCATGTGGTTGCGTGCCGATCCTGCGTACGTGCAACCGGACATCAACGGTGCACGGCTGCTGTCCTACGGCCAGGCCCTGGGCCTGACTGCGGCGGATGCGGATGCATTGCTGCGTCCGCTGAAGCCGCTGTTCGGCGATGCCGGCTTCCCGATCGATGCCCCGGTGCCTTCGCGCTGGTACCTGCGCTTGCCACTGGGTGCGAAGCTTCCTGAATTCACCTCGCCCGAGCAGGCGCTCGGTGCCGACCTGTTCGACCAGCTGCCCGAAGGCGCCGAAGGCCGACGCTGGCGCGCGTTGCTGAGCGAGGCGCAGGTGGTGCTCCACAACCACCCGCTCAACGCCCAGCGCAGCGCCGCGGGGCTGGCGCCGGTGAACTCGCTCTGGTTCTGGGGGGCGGGCAAGCTGCCTGATCATGTCCGCACACGGTTTGCCCGCGTTGCCAGCGACGATGAGGCGGTGACCGCGCTGGCCGGTCTTGCCGGCGTCGAGGTGGGGCCGCGTCCGCCGTCGTGGCCGGGCAACGGCAACGTCGCGCTGTTCGACCTGCGCGATGCGCGCGATCTGGCGCTGCTCGAGCGCGACTGGTTTGCGCCGCTGCTGGCGGCGCAGGCGCAGGGCGCGCTCGATGGACTGCAACTCGACTTTGCCGACGGTGCGATCT
Organism: Lysobacter sp.; assembly: GCA_036524915.1. Taxonomy (GTDB): domain Bacteria; phylum Pseudomonadota; class Gammaproteobacteria; order Xanthomonadales; family Xanthomonadaceae; genus Lysobacter_J. The sequence continues at coordinate 14,280 of DATDBI010000210.1, forward strand.
ACCACCTGGCACGCGGGCAACGCTGGCGCTTCTGGCGCAGGCCGCTGCATTCCTTCATTGCCGCCACTGGCAGCAAGGGCGCATGAGGCCACAGGCGAGGTTGCGCCGGCGCGACTCTTCGCAGGAAGGGCAGTGGCCTGAAACCCTGTCGCCGCTCCTTCGCCGCCTCTACGCGGCGCGCGGTGCGACCAGCATCGAACAGGCACAGCCGCGCCTGGCCAATCTGCTGGCACCGGACGAACTGGGTGGCCTCGATGCCGCGGTGGCATTGTTGTCGGCGGCCATTGCCGAGGACCGCCACATCGTCGTCGTCGGCGATTTCGATTGCGACGGCGCGACCGCCTGCGCCGTTGGGGTGCGCGGCCTGCGCATGCTCGGGGCGCGACGCGTCTCGCACGCAGTGCCCAATCGCATTGTCCATGGCTACGGCTTGTCGCCGGCGCTGGTCGAGGAACTGGCGGCGCTGCAGCCCGAGCTGCTGGTGACGGTCGATCATGGCATTGCCTGTCATGCCGGCATCGCCGAGGCGAAGGCGCGCGGCTGGAAAGTGCTGGTTACCGACCATCATCTGCCTGGCGTGCACTTGCCGCCGGCGGATGCCATCGTCGATCCCAACCTGCACGGCGATCCGTTCCCGAGCAAGGTGCTCGCCGGTGTGGGCGTGATGTTCTACGTGCTGCTGGCATTGCGTCGCCACCTTCGCATGCAGGGGGCGTTCGCCGACCCGGTGCCCGACCTTTCCACGCTGCTCGATCTCGTTGCAGTAGGCACCGTTGCCGACCTCGTGCCGCTCGATGCAAACAACCGGGCGCTGGTGGGTGCCGGCTTGCGCCGTCTGCGCGCAGGGCAGGGCAGCGTCGGCCTGCGCGCCCTGATCGAAGTCGCGCAGCGTGATCCCAGCCGCCTGACCGCAAGCGACATCGGCTTTGCGGTGGCGCCGCGACTCAATGCCGCCGGGCGCCTGGAAGACATGTCGCTGGGCATCGAATGCCTGCTGACCGACGACCTCGCGCGGGCACGCGACATCGCCGCCACGCTGAACGAGATCAACAGCGAACGGCGCGCCGTTCAGCAGCAGATGACCGAAGAGGCGGAGCAGGCGCTGGCACGGGTGGCGGTGCTGGAGCAGGCCGAACGCAGTGCGGTCTGCCTGTACGACGCGCAATGGCATCCGGGCGTCGTCGGGCTGGTCGCGTCGAAGATGAAGGAGCGCCTGCACCGTCCGGTCATCGCGTTCGCACCGGCCGAGCCGGGTAGCGACGCGCTGCGCGGCTCGGCGCGATCGATCCCGGGTTTCCACATTCGCGATGCCCTGGCGGACGTTTCCGCCCGGCATCCGGGCCTGATCGAACGCTTCGGTGGCCACGCCATGGCGGCCGGGCTGTCGCTGCGTGCGGAAGCCTATCCGGCCTTTGCCCGCGCGTTCGAGCAGTGTGCCCAGGCGGCACTGACGCCCGAACTGTTGCAGGCCGACGTGCTCAGCGACGGCGAACTGGCCGCTGGCGACTTCAACCGTGCCAGCGCGGAGACGCTGCGCGACGGCGGCCCCTGGGGACAGGGATTCCCCGAACCGCAGTTCGATGGCGAGTTCGAAGTGGTGAGCTGGCGAGTCGTCGGCGAACGTCATCTCAAGCTGGTGTTGGGCTTCGCCGGGCTGCGTCTGAACGCCATCGAGTTTGGCGGCTGGCTGGGCCAACCGCCGCCGCCGTGGCTGCGCATCGCCTATCGCCTCGAGGCGGATGACTACCGCGGCGGCGAAGCGGTGCAACTGGTGGTCGTGCACAGCGAGCCCCTGTAGGTCACCGAGACCCCGGGGCCGGCTGATTGCGGCCGTGCGGATTCCCGGGTGGGCCGATTTTCAGACAATTCTTAGAGGCCGCCAGGATGCCGGCCTATAGCGTTTGCGCGGACAAGTGATGGGGCGACGCGCTTCCGGGGACGCAAATGCTTTCAGATGACTGGACGCTATGGCTGCGCGAGAACCTGCGGCGGGGTTGCACGCCGGATTCGCTGATCCGCGTCATGCTCGCCGAGCGCATTGGCGAGGAGCAGGCGACACGCGCGGTGGCGCGTGAACTGACGGTGCACGGCGGCCTTGGCGCAACAGCCGTGGCCTCGTGTTGGCCGCCTGGATTTGCATTTCGCTTTGGCAACCGGGCCACGGTCGGCGACCGCGAAATCCACGTGGTCGCCAGGCTTGAGCGTCCTTCGGCGGTGCTGTTGGAGAACGTCCTGTCCGAGGAGGAGTGCGCGCACCTGGTCATGCTGTCGACGAAGCGACTGCGTCCGTCGCCGCACGCGATGCCGGACTCCGCTGAGACGTCGGCCATCCGGGCAGGCAACAGCGCGCGGACGGGGGTTCCCCGCGGACACGACGCAGTGGTCACAGCGGTCGAGGCGCGCCTGGCAGAGTTGATGCAGGTGCCAGTTGCCCACGGCGAAGGGCTGCAGGTCAGGCGTTATCTGCAAGGTGGCGAGCACCGGCCAGGCTACGACTACTTTCCGCCCAGGCAGTTCGACAGCGCGAGACACCTGGTGCAGGGCGGCCAGCGGACGGCTTCGCTGATCCTCTATCTCAACTCGCCCGAAGCCGGAGGCGAGACCGTATTTCCACTGACGGGACTGTCGTGCGTTCCGCGTGCGGGCAGCGCGCTGTATTTCGCCTACTGCGATGGAGCAGGGCGGCTGGATGCGTCCAGCCTCCACGGTGGCGCCCCGGTCGTGAGCGGCGAAAAATGGATCGCGACCAAGTGGGTTCGGGAGGGGCCCTGCCCGTAAAGGCTGGCGCGTCAGCCGACAGCAGGCCCCGCGCCTGCAGCAACGCGGGGCCTGGTTCAACGGAACGTCAGTTCAGGCAGCGCGCCGCACTCGACCCGCCCGGCAATGGCACCGACACCGCCTCCCACGCACACGCGACCGAGTTGACGACGCTGGCCTCAAGCAGGCCCTTGTCGACCAGTTCCTGCGCCGCGACCTGCGTCGCCTGCCGCGCCTGCGGATAAGTGAAGCGTTCGGTCATGGCCAGCGAGGCGCGGTACCAGATCTTGCCGGCCGCGTCGCGACCGATGCCGGCCAGTTCGACCGCACCGTTGCAGGTCAGGTCAGCCGGACGGACCGTGGTGCGGTGGGATGCCGGCACGACCTGGCCCTCGGCGAGCAGGTAGAAGAAATGGTTGCCGACACCGGAGGTGTAATGCGGGTCGTGCCCAAGTTGCACGACGGAAATGAAATCGCTCTTGAATCCGCCCACCGGGTAGCAGTCGAACGAGATCCCGTCGAGGCTGGGCTTGAACAGGTAGCGAAGTGGAGCGCCGTCGAGCCTGACCCCTTCGCCCATCAGATAATCCGGCGGGTCGTTGGCGTTGTTGTCGAAGTATTCGACCAGGGTGCCGTGGATGTCGGAGTTCGACTCGTTCAGGCCGCCGGAATCGGCGGAATAGAACAGGTTGGACGTCGCGTCGGTCACGCCATGGGACATCTCGTGGCCGGCGACGTCGATCGCAACCACCGGATGGGTCGTGCCGGGTTCGCCGGTGCCGTATACCATGTGCGACTGAACGCCATCCCAGAACGCGTTGACGTTGCTTACGGCCGTACCGCGGTCATTGACGAAGCGACCGTTGACATAGCTCTTCACGCCGGTGCCATCGCCCTGGATGCCGAGCCGCTCGTACTGCTGGCGGTAGTAGTCCCACGTCGCCGATACGCCGTAGTGCACTTCCGCCGCCGAACGGCCGACGTTTCCAACGCGCTCGTTGCCCCAGACATTGTCCAGGTCGAACATGGGCAATTGCGCGAACTCGCCGCCGGCGGTGTCGGCGTTGACGTTCGCACCGGCGAGGTCGTGCACGGTGCCGCCGCCACGGCGGTCGTCGCGCAGGAGGAAGCCGCGCCCACGCCCGTTGCTCTCGGTGGCGGCGACCTTGCTGGTTGAAAGCGTGACCTGGCCGCGGCCGATGGTGAAGCCACGGCCGGTGGCCGCCTGTGCGCTGAGGATCTGCGCGTCCTTGCCGAGGAAGCCGCCTTTGTCGGCATCGACGTAGATCAGATCGTGCGCGGGTCGCTGCGACGCGTCCGTGCCTCGGAATGCCACTTCGTAGGCCAGCCTGGGCTGGTTGTCTTCGGCGAAATAGACCACTCTCGTGCCGGGACGCCGCTGGCTGCTGCCATCGAAAAAGGACGCCGCGCTGGCGATGGCCTCGTCGACGGACAGCGCAGGCGTGGGTGCGCCACCCTCGCCGAGCTTGAGATCCATGGTCTTGTTGACCCAGCGCAGCTGCCCGTCCTTGATGTGTGCCACCAGGCCGCCGCCGATCACGGGCAGGCCCTGGAACGTCCGGTCGAAACGGACGTACTGGCTGCCGTCGGCCTCGACGATCAGGTCGCGTGGTCGATAGACCTCGGCGTCGAGACCTTCGGGATCGGTGGCACTGGCAGCCGTGGCACCGTTGTCGGCCGCCTTCTGCGCACGCAGGAGTTCACGTGCCTGGGCGACCACGGGGTGTTGCTCCAGTTCCGCAACCGGCGTGGACCCGGAGGCGACCACGGTCGGTACGAAACCCGGGCCCAGCCGGTTCAGTGCCGCCGGTCGGGCCTGGGCATGGCCAACGGCAGGGGCGTGCGGTTGCGGGTCGTTGCTTGCCGGTGACGCCGGGCCGGCTGGGTCGCCGGCCCCCTCGGACTTCGTCCACGGTGTGGCGGCAGTGGCGGCCATGGCCAGGAGGATCGAGGCGGTCAGTACGCGCTGCTTGATGTCCATGCGGTAATTCTCCTAACGGATTGCGCGGGATGGCATTGCAGGTGATGGCCGCGAAGGCGCCCGCCAGATCGGGCGAGGCGCTTGTCGGGACCGGGCGGTCGAGCGCTTTCACTGGGGCCGGCTGATTTCGGGACACCCATCGGGTACTCGTCGTCGCCGTCTGGAAGGCGACACGTCCTGCGCGACGGGCGCCAGGCGGTCCAGATCGCCCCGCGGCTTATCGGGGGCATTGACGCGGATTCAACGGACGCGCCCCTACGCTGCGTGGATCGCCTTCACCGACCACGGAGCAAGCCATGTCGCTGACCCTCACTATCGACCTGTCGGACGAGGACCTGGAGCGGTTCACCGGCCAGATCGAAGCAGCCCGCAAGGATGCTGGAAGCAAGAGCAACGAAGAGATCGTGGCGGCCGCCACGGTGTTGCTGGAGAAGGCGCAGCAGGGCAATCCGCCGTCGTTCGTGAAGCAGCGCCTGCCGGCGCTGGGCACGCTGATCGCGATGCTCAAGGATGAAGCCTGGGCGCTGTCGGAAGAGGACTCCCTGCGCGTGCGCGGCGCCCTGAACTACCTGGCGGCGCCGGTGGACATCATCCCCGACGACATCCCGGTGTTCGGCTTCCTCGACGACGCGATCATGATCGAGCTGTGCGCCCGTGCGCTGACGCACGAGATCGAGGCCTACGACGACTTCTGCGACTACCGCCAGCGTGAGTCCGAGAGGCGTTCGCTGACACCGGAGACGGTGGGGCGTGCGGACTGGCTGCAGGCGCGCCGGGACGAGCTGCAGGAACGCATGCATCGTCGCCGCGGCCGCGAGTCGGGGCGTGGCTTCGGCCAAGGCTACGGCTCCAGCAGCGGGTACGGCAGCCCGGTGAGCCGCTACACCGACGACAGCTGGCGGCCCGGGCCGTTCAAGTTCCGCTGAGTCCGGGACAACGGGGGCAGGGGTGCGACGGCGCCCGCGGGGCTCGATCGCTCCGCGGCTGCTACAATTCGCGGTTCCTTTGACCGCACCGCACGGACATGATCGAACTCAATCCCGTCCGCCAGCGAATCGCCGACCTTACCGGTCGGCTGGATTCGCTCAGGGGGTATCTTTGACTACGACAGCAAAGTCGAACGTCTCGAAGAAGTAAACCGCGAACTCGAAAGCCCGAGCATCTGGAACGACTCCGAGCGTGCCCAGGGCCTGGGGCGTGAGCGCTCCTCGCTCGAAAAGGTCGTCGACGGCATCCGCAATCTCACCGACGGCCTCAATGGCGCCGGCGAGCTGCTCGAGCTGGCCGAAATGGAAGACGACGAGGGCACCGCGCTGGCGGTGGTCGACGACGTCGAGCGCTATGCCAAGGAAGTCGAGAAGCTCGAGTTCCGCCGCATGTTCTCCGGCAAGATGGACGCGGCCAACGCCTTCGTCGACATCCAGGCCGGCGCCGGCGGCACCGAAGCCCAGGACTGGGCCGAGATCCTGCTGCGCATGTACCTGCGCTGGTGCGAATCGCGCGGCTGGAAGACCGAGCTGATGGAAGTCAGCGGCGGCGACGTCGCCGGCATCAAGTCGGCCACGCTGCGCGTGGAAGGCGACTTCGCCTACGGTTGGCTCAAGACCGAAACCGGCGTGCACCGGCTGGTGCGCAAGTCGCCGTTCGACTCCGACAACCGCCGCCACACCAGTTTCACTTCGGTGTTCGTGTCGCCGGAAGTCGATGACAACATCGACATCGAGATCAACCCGGCCGACCTGCGCACTGACGTCTACCGCTCCTCCGGCGCCGGTGGCCAGCACGTCAACAAGACCGAATCGGCGGTGCGCATCACGCACATGCCCAGCGGCATTGTCGTGGCCTGCCAGACCGGTCGCAGCCAGCACCAGAACCGCGACAACGCGATGAAGATGCTGGCCGCCAAGCTCTATGAGCTGGAGATCCAGAAGCGCAACGCCGAGCGGGACGCGGTCGAGGCGACCAAGTCCGACATCGGCTGGGGCAGCCAGATCCGCAACTACGTGCTCGACCAGAGCCGTATCAAGGACCTGCGCACCGGCATCGAGCGCAGCGACACGCAGAAGGTCCTCGATGGCGATCTCGACGAGTTCGTCGAGGCCAGCCTGAAGTCGGGCCTGGAAGTGGGCTCCAAGCGCACCGACGCTGTCTGATACACGATTGCCCGTCATCTCCACCTTCCCGCAAGTATTGCCAGCAAGAGCAGGAACCCATGACCGACCAGCCCACGCCCCAGACGCACACCGACGGCAGCCCGCCGGACGAGAACCGGCTCATCGCCGAGCGTCGCGCCAAACTCACGGCGCTGCGCGGGCAGGGCATCGCGTTCCCGAATGACTTCCGTCGTGCCGATTACGCGGGCGACCTGCAGGACGCCTACGCCGATCCGGAGCAGTGGACGGCCGAGGCGCTGGAAGGAAAGCGCCACCGCGTCGCGGTGGCCGGTCGCGTGCTGCTCAAGCGCGACATGGGCAAGGCCGGTTTCGCCCAGATCCAGGACGAGTCGGGCCGCCTGCAGCTGTGGCTCAAGAAGGACCTGCTGGGCGATGCCTATGAGGTGTTCAAGGAGCTCGACCTGGGTGACATCGTCTCGGCCGAAGGCGAGCTCACGCGCACGCGTACCGGCGAGCTGTCGCTCAAGGCCGAAAGCCTGCGACTGCTGACCAAGGCACTGCGTCCGCTGCCGGACAAGTTCCATGGCATGGCCGACGTCGAGCAGCGCTATCGCCAGCGTTACGTCGACCTGATCGTGACGCCCGAGGCGCGCGAGGTGTTCGTCAAGCGTTCGAAGATCATCCGCGCGATGCGCGCGTGGCTCGACACCCGGCGCTTCCTCGAGGTCGAGACGCCGATGATGCATTACATCCCCGGTGGCGCCGCAGCCAAGCCGTTCGTCACGCATCACAACGCGCTCGACCTGCAGTTGTACCTGCGTGTGGCGCCGGAGCTGTACCTCAAGCGCCTGGTCGTCGGCGGCCTGGAGCGCGTCTACGAGATCAACCGCAATTTCCGCAACGAGGGCGTGTCGACCCGGCACAACCCCGAGTTCACGATGCTCGAGCTGTACGAGGCCTATGCCACCTACACCGAGATCATGGACCTGACCGAAGGCGTGATCCGCGACGTCGCCCGCAGCGTGCTCGGTACCACGCAGCTGCAGTGGGAAGGCCACGACATCGACGTCGGCCCGGCTTTCCGCCGCTGGTCGATGACCGACGCGGTGCTCGAGCACAACCCGGAGATCGCGCGCGAGGACCTGCGCGATATCGGCAAGATGCGTGCGCATTGCGCCCGCCTCGGGATCCCGGCCAAGCCCGGAAACGGCTGGGGCAAGCTGCTGCTCGACATCTTCGAAAAGACCGTCGAGCACACGCTGGTGCAGCCGACCTTCATCGTCGACCACCCGGTCGAGGTCAGCCCGCTGGCCCGCGCCAGCGACCGCGACCCGGAACTGACCGACCGCTTCGAGCTGTTCATCAACGGCAAGGAGCTGGCCAACGGCTTCTCCGAGCTCAACGACCCCGAGGACCAGGCCGAGCGCTTCCGCGCCCAGGTCGAGGCCAAGGAGGGCGGCGACGATGAAGCCATGCATTTCGATGCCGACTACATCAGGGCCCTTGAGGTCGGCCTGCCGCCCACGGGCGGCCTGGGCATCGGCATCGACCGCCTGGTGATGCTGATGACGGGCTCGACCTCGATCCGCGACGTCCTGCTGTTCCCGTACATGCGCCCCGAGGCGGGCGGCTGATCCTGAACCGCCAACGCCGGATTACCGGCCTGGCATGCCGGACCCAGCGGACAACCGCGCCGCGGGGTATCCTCGGACCCGTGGCCACCACAGGGGGTGGCGGCTCTAATGGATGTCCGGTGTGAACGTCGTAATCGTCGATGATCAAACTTCTGCGCGCACCATGCTGCGCCACATCATTGAAGACATATCCTCCGAGTTGAGGGTCTCGGACTTCGGCGACCCGGAGGCGGCGCTGGGCTGGTGCGAGAGCAACCAGCCCGATCTGTTGCTGCTGGATTACCGGATGCCGGCGCTCGACGGCCTCGAGTTCGCCAGGCGCTTTCGCCGCCTGCCGATGCATCGCGACATCCCGATCATCCTGGTGACCGTGGTCGGCGACGAGCCTGTGCGACAGGCCGCGCTAGAGGCCGGCGTCATCGACTTCCTGGTCAAGCCGGTGCGTCCGCGCGAACTTCGCGCCCGCTGCCGCAACCTGCTGCAGCTGCGCCAGCAGTCCGAGAACGTGAAGCAGCGTGCGCTGTCGCTGGAACAGCGGCTCCTGTCGAGCATGCACGAGGTCGAGGAACGCGAGCGCGAGACGCTGTCGCGACTGGCGCGTGCAATCGAGTACCGCGATGCCGGCACGAGCGCGTACCTCGAGCGCATGGCCCACGTTGCCGGCCTGATTGCCGAGCAGCTGGGCATGTTCGAGGACGAAGTGCGCGTGATCGAAATGGCCGCGCCGCTGCATGACATCGGCAAGATCGCCATTCCCGATGCGGTGCTGATGAAATCCGGCCCGCTGACCGAGGACGAGACCGCGGTGATGCGCCGCCACCCGCGGATCGGCTATGAACTGCTCAGCGGCAGCCAGAACCGCTTCATCCAGGCCGGCGCCCTGATCGCATTGCGCCATCACGAGCGTTACGACGGCAGCGGCTATCCTGACGGCCTGGTGGGCGAGGAAATTCCGTTGGAAGCCAGGATAGTGGCAGTCGCGGACGTCTTCGACGCGCTGATTTCGCCCCGGCCGTACAAGAAGGCCTGGGACGCGGACGCGGCGCTGGGCTACCTGTATGCGCAACGTGGGCGGCTGTTCGATCCGCGCTGCGTCGACGCCCTGATCCGCAGTCGTGAGCGGCTCGAGGACATCTGCAATCGCTTTTCTACGGTTTCCGCACGCCCCGGCATGGAGTAGCCATGGTTTCGGTCCTGCACAAGCTGAAGACGCGCCTGGCCGGCCGGCCCGACAGCGAACACGCGCAGGACCTGGTTCGCATCGTCATAACGGCGCTGTTCTCGACCTATCTGGGCTGGCGCTTCCTGCACCTGGACGGCGCCGACAACACCCTGCCGCTGACCTGGATGATCCTGCTCGGCGAGCTGATCGTGGCGCTGGGCCTGCTGGCTGCGATCCTGCTGCAGCCGGGCGTTTCGCACGTGCGCCGCTGGATCGGGATGCTCACCGACTATTCGGCGATGGGCGCGATCATGTGCCTGCAGGGCGAGCCCGCCGCGCCGCTGTATGCCGTGTACCTGTGGGTCACGATCGGCAACGGCATGCGCTATGGCAGCCGCTACCTGCGTATCGCCACCGCGCTGGCGACCGCGTCGTTCCTGTCGGTGATCCTGATCTCGCCTTACTGGCGCGATAACCCGTATCTGGCCTGGGGCCTGCTGCTGGGCCTGGGTGCGGTGCCGCTGTACTTCGACTCGCTGCTCAATGCCTTGACCCGGGCCGTGGATGACGCGCGCAAGGCCAACGAGGCCAAGAGCCGCTTCCTGGCCAACATGAGCCACGAGTTCCGCACGCCGCTCAACGGCCTGGCGGGCATGTCGGAACTGCTGGCGACCACACGCCTGGATGCCGAGCAGCGCGAATGCCTGAGCACCATCCAGGCCTCGACCCGCAGCCTGCTGGCGCTGGTGGAGGATGTACTCGACATTTCCGCGATCGAGGCCGGCAAGCTCAAGCTCGACCTGGTCGAGTTCATCCCGCAGGAGCTGGTCGACAGCATCGGCCTGATCCTGCAGCCGCAGGCCCGCGCCAAGGACCTGCTTTACGAAGCCAGGATCGGCAAGGACGTCCCGGTCAGCCTGCGCGGCGACGTCGTCCATCTGCGCCAGGTGCTGATCAACCTGGCCGGCAACGCGGTCAAGTTCACCGATCACGGCTCGGTCAGTCTCGACGTGAGCGTGGTCGACCAGAACCCGACCAGGGTCAAGCTGCGTTTTTCGGTGACCGACACCGGCATCGGCGTGCCGATCGCAATGCGCCAGCGCCTGTTCGAGGCCTTTGAGCAGGCCGATGTCAGCCTCGCTCGCCGCTATGGCGGCACCGGCCTGGGGACCACGATCGCCAAGGGCCTTACCGAGGCGATGGGTGGCAGCATCGGCTTTGAAAGCGTGGAGCAGCGCGGCAGCCGCTTCTGGGTCGACCTGCCGTTCGAGCGCATCATCGACGAAGCCGGCGCCGAGGCCGGGGCCGTGGTGGCGCTCGACGGTGGCCAACAGGCCGGCGCCGACGGCGCCGGTTCGCCCAATGTCATCGCCTTCTCCGATCCGTTCCTGCGTCACCGCGCCCGCGTGCGCAGCCTGGGCATCCTGGTGGCGGACGACCATGTCGCCAACCGCATGGTGCTGCAGCGCCTGCTGCAGAAGGCCGGCCATCGCGTCACCTGCGTCGATGGTGGCGGCGAGGCGCTCAATGCGCTGTCAGGCTCGGACTACGACGCCGTGGTCGCCGATCTCCATATGCCCGACGTCAGCGGCCTGGACCTGCTGCGCCAGCTGCGGGTGATGGAGGCTGGCGGTGGCCGCCGCACGCCGGTCCTGATCCTCAGCGCGGACGTCACCCCCGCCTCGATCCGTGCCTGCGAACAGGCCGGCGCGCGCGCCTTCCTGGCCAAGCCGGTGTCGACGGTGCGCCTGCTCGACACGCTGGCCGAGATTGCCGCCAATGCCCGCTTCGACGGCACTGCGCTGGTTGCCGTGCGCAGCGAGCTGCCCAGCGGCGACGGCACGTTCGACAGTTCGGTGCTCGACGAGCTCGGCGCGCTTGGCATGGGCGCAGGCTTCGAGCGCGAGTTCATCGCCCAGTGCCTGCGCGATGCCGACGGCTGCATGGTCGGATTGCGCCAGACCGGCGAACAGGCCGACTGGGACCGTGCCCGCGACCATGCGCATGCGCTCAAGGGCGTGGCCAGCAACCTCGGCCTGAACAAGCTGGCCGCGGTCAGCGGCGAGATCATGCGGCTGCCGGACTGGCAGCTCGCGCGCGAGTGGCAGGCCCGACTCAACGGCTTGGGCGAGCGCATGGCACAGGGCAGGGCAGCGCTCGACGCGCGCGAACGGCAGCGTGCCGCGCGCGGAGAAGGCGAGCGGTAGCCGGGCGAAGGAGTACTGTTCCAATAGTGGACCGATCCCAGCGACACCGGCACGTCGGCCGGTATCGCTAGCAACTGGAAAATCTCAGTCGGGTCGCGTCATTGCGATCCCGAAGGGTTATGGCACTTTTTACAATCGAACGATCTGCCACGCGGGCTCTGCGTGCCCGGGAGCGGGCCTGCGCCAACGGATGAGAACGGAGAAGTGACGAACGCCCCTTCGGACGAACCATCGCCCCATTTCATCGTGAAGGTGCTACTGGCTGGAAGTTCACCCCTCCCATGAAGCTGCCGATACTTGGCGGCAGCTTGTGTCATACCTGCCATCCGTATCTCCGCCAGTGAGTCGATCGTTGTGCCGTTGATGTTGCTTAGGTCCTTGTAAGGAGCTGCCGCACCGTCAATGACGATCGCCCCAGCGATTGCGACTCCAGACGCCAGCGCCAAGGCAATGGCAACGCGTCTTTCGCTCTTCTTGGCCAACCGGCCGTCATTGGTTATTTCCATGTTGTGCAGCTCCATTCACGACCAAAAGAATCTCCTTGTTGAGGTAGGGGGTCTCACTTAGAGGGAGGAGACCGCGGCTATAAAGGTCTGCGACACTGTTGAACCCGCAGATGCCCCCGAAAACGCAGGCGGATACGACAAGGCTGCTGGACGGGCCACAGTCCATGCCCAACTGGCAGGCAGCCAGGTTCCACGCCGCCTCCGAGCGCAATGAGCCAGCAGGCATTGAGCCCGCGAATCCAGGGCGAGCAGTCACTCCCATCAGTGACGCCATCGCGGCGATCGCAGTCGGATCTCGCGAAGCAAGCGCGCGTTGCATGAGCAGTATCCTTCGCTCATCCGAGAACGATGGACCGTCGGGATGGAGCGGGGCCGCTTGCGAGAAGATGTCGATCTCTGCGGTCAAATCGCCTTGGGAGGCCGCCTTCGCTTGAAGCTCCAGGATCCTCTGCGGACCAATTTCCTCCCCAGCGAAGCGCCGGCAACGGAACGCTACGCGATCAAAGGACGCTTTAACCCGTGCTGATATATTGCCTTCGGCTTGTGCGGAGTCCTTGGCAGAGCGCTCAAAGCCGGCAGGATTCATGGCGTACGTCCAACACTCGGAATACGTCTGCGCGATCCATCGGGTGGCTTCACCATTGCCTTGCTGCGACAGGCTTTGGAGATTTGAGACGAGTCCGCGCAGGTCCTGGGACCGAGAGAACTGGTCTGCCAGAGACTCCGATCTTCGCGGGTATGCGTGTGGCAGCGCAGTTGGAGGGGGCGCTGCGACGGTATTGAATGGCGTTGAAGCCAATCCCGAGCTCGGCGCTGGCGCGTTGCCATTGCCCGAGCCCGTATCAGTTGTGGCTACACACAAGTACGCAGCCATCAAAACCAGTCCGACGCCTGCGCCCAAGAGAGTCGATTGCTTCCCGTTCATCTCGTCCTTGATGGTCGGCTCATGGCGGGAGCAATTGCATCACGAGTGGTTAGTTGGGCTCAATGCGCTTACAAGTAAACGATCATTGGGACTACTTGGTCGTGAGGAGTCTTCGGACTCGCTCGCCCGAGGCGGACACAAATCGGCGCAGCCGGGCGCCGTTGGGACGGGAAAGGATCCGGCCCGCCGGATTTCCCCTCCTGCGGGCGCTGGTTCCCCTCATCTTCGCGGGTAGTGCTTGTCAGGCGGGCATCGACCTGCCTGATTCTCCTGCGTTCCCCGGACAATCAGCCTGATGCCCCGGCTCAGGCAGCCCCGTTTCCAGCCCTGCGCTCCTGCGCCCGCACCAGTCGATCCATCGTTCGCAGCGACTTGTCGCCAAGCTGCAGCGCCGTGTCGACCCACACTTCGGTGATGCGCATCATCTCGTCGAGGCTGACGGCCTGGGTCATCTGCCGGACCTGGTGCATGGCCGCGCGCGCATGCGGGATGCGCAGATTGCCCCGGATCACGTCCTCGACCGCCGCCACGCCTGCGCCGCGCGGGACCAGCACGTCGACCAGGCCCATGCGATGCATTTCCTGGCTGGTGAACATGTTGCCTTCCAGCATCAGCTTCTCGGCCACGTGCGGGGTGACGCGCTTGCACAGGAACGAGTACGCGCCCATGCCCGGGAACAGGTCGAACAGCACCTCCGGCAGGCCCATCAACACGTCTTCTTCGGCAACGATGGTGTGGCAGCTCAGCGCTGCCTCGAAGCCGCCGCCGAGCGCGTCACCTTGAAGCAGGGCGATGCTGTGCGCGCCTGCGCCCAGGCCATCGTGGAAGGCATGCACGCCACGGACGCACTGGCGCGCATAGGTCAGCAGGCCCTCGCGGTCGCCGGCGCGGATCAGGCGGCAGAACAGGTCCAGGTCGCCGCCCAGGTTGAAGGCATCGGCGTCGGAGGCCAGCACCACATGCGACAGCCCGCGACTGCCGGCGCCCGCGCGAAGGCGATCTCCGAGGCCGCGCTGGTACTGGATGATGTCGTCGACCAGATCCATCGAGAAGCAGGCACGGCGGCCCGGCACGGCGCCGGCGTGCATGTGGCACCAGTAGACGCCGCGCTCGGTTTCCTCGACGACCCGCAGGTTGCGTCCGGATGCAGTGCGGTGGAACGGGTAGACAGCTGACATTGCGAATCCTCCGTGGATTTATCCGTCCGGCCGGTCGCGCTGTTCGGGACGGCATTGCGATCAAGGGGGTGCGTCCGACCGCTCGATTCTATGCCTACAAATGCAAACGCCCGCAAGGGCGCAGGACCCTACGGGCGTTTGCGGTTGGATTCAGCCCGGGCCGGGGCCCGGGCCCGGATCAATGCGGGGCGGGGCTGTCGCGCAGTTCCCGGCGCAGGATCTTGCCTACATTGGTCTTTGGCAGCTCGGTCCGGAACTCGACATACCGGGGGTGCTTGTAGCCAGTGAGGTGCTCTCGGGCGTGGGCCTTGACGTGCTCGGCGGTCAGGGCAGGGTCCTTCTTGACGATCACCACCTTGACCGCCTCGCCGGACTTCTCGTCCGGGACGCCCACGGCCGCCACCTCGAGCACGCCCGGCATCATCGCGATCACGTCCTCGACCTCGTTCGGGTACACGTTGAAGCCCGAGACCAGGATCATGTCCTTCTTGCGGTCGACGATGAAAAAGAAGCCGTTGTCGTCCATCCGCGCCATGTCGCCGGTGTGCAGCCAGCCGTCGGCATCGATCACCGCGGCGGTGTCCTCCGGCCGGCGCCAGTAGCCCTTCATGACCTGCGGGCCCTTGATGCACAGCTCGCCGACATCGCCCATTGGCAACGTCACGCCGTTCTCGTCCTTGACGCAGGCGTCGGTGGACGAGATCGGCAGGCCGATCGAGCCGTTGTATTCCTTCAGGTCCATCGGGTTGATGCAGGCCGCCGGCGAGGTCTCGGTCAGGCCGTAGGCCTCCACCAGCGTCACCCCGGTGACCTGCTTCCAGCGCTCGGCGACCGAGCGCTGCACGGCCATGCCGCCGCCAAGCGTCAGGTGCAGCCTGGAGAAATCGACCTCATCGAAACCCGGCGTGTTGAGCAGGCCGTTGAAGAGCGTGTTGACGCCGGTGATCGCGGTGAACGGCACGCTCTTGAGCTCCTTGACGAAGCCCTTCATGTCGCGCGGGTTGGTGATCATGTAGTTCAGGCCGCCGAACTTCATGAAGACCAGGCCGTTCGCCGTCAGCGCGAAGATGTGGTACAGCGGCAGCGCGGTGATGATCACTTCCTCGCCGTACTTGACGCCCGTGCCCACCCACATGGCCGCCTGCTGCATGTTGGCGACCAGGTTGCGGTGGGTCAGCATCGCGCCCTTGGCCACGCCGGTCGTGCCGCCGGTGTACTGCAGGAAGGCGATGTCCTGCGGCGAGATATCGACATCGGCCAGGTTGTGGCGCTGGCCCAGCGCCAGTGCGTCACGGAAGCGGATCGAGCCGGGCAGGTTGTAATCGGGCACCATCTTCTTGATGTACTTCAGGACGAAGTTCACCACCGTGCCCTTGATGCCGAGCATGTCGCCCAGGCCGGTCGTGATGACCTGCTTGATCTGGGTGTCGGCCAGCACTTCCTGCACGGTGTGCGCGAAGTTGTCCAGCACGAGGATGGCGGTGGTTCCGGAGTCGACGAGCTGGTGCCTGAGCTCGCGCGCGGTGTACATCGGGTTGGTGTTGACGACCGTAAGGCCGGCACGCAGCACGCCGAACGTGGCGATCGGGTACTGCAGGCAGTTGGGCATCATGATCGCGACGCGATCGCCCTTCTTGAGCTTCAGCTCACCCAGCAGGTACGCGGCGAACTGCGCGCTGAGCTGATCGATTTCGGCATAGGTGAGGGTCTTGCCGAGGTTGGCGAAGGCCGGCCGGTCGCGATACTTCTCGATCGCGTTTTCCAGCACGGCGACGACGGACGGGAACTCGTCCACATCGATCTCGGCCGCAACCCCCTGCGGATACTGGGCCAGCCAAGGATGTTCAAAACTCATCGCGATCCCCTCTCAAATCGCAGTTGATAGCCTTCGGCGGTGCGTGCATCGGATGCGCCGCCGTACGGTGCTTCCAGCGATTGGAGCATAGGCCCCCAAGGCTGGCAAGGCGCGCTCGGGCAACACGACAGTGCGCGCGCGGGCATGGCAGCATGGTCCGAGGGAACGACATGGGGCAGGGGATGCGGACGACGAATTCGTTTGTGCGGTGCAGCGTGACAGTGATGGTGTTGCTCGTGTCGGTGCTCGGTTGCAGCCGCACGCCACCGGAGCAGCGACTGCGCGAGACAGTGGAGACGTTGCAGCAGGGCATCGAACAACGCGATGCGTCGATGCTGGAAGCCGTGCTGGCCGAGGATTTCGTCGGGCCCGATTCGCTGGACCGCGACGGTGCCGGCAGGATCGCGCGGCTGATGTTCCTGCGGCATCGCCAGATCGGCGTGAACCTCGGGCCGGTTTCGGTGCAGCTCCAGCCGGGGCATGCAACGGCTCGCTTCACTGCGGCGCTGACCGGCGGATCGGGCGAGGTGTTGCCCGACGCCGCACAACTCTATGAAGTCGAAACCGGCTGGCGCGAGCAAAACGGCCAGTGGCGGCTGACGAGTGCAACGTGGACCCCAAAGTTGTAGCCGCCATGCCGCCATCCCCGTGTTCGCGGGAATGACGGCGCATGGCATGACGCCTTACACCGGCTTCTTGCCTGCCAGCTGGCGCAGCACGTAATGCAGGATGCCGCCGTGGCGGAAGTACTCGACTTCCTTGGGCGTCAGCAGCAGCACGCGAACCTCGAAGCGCTTCTCGCTGCCGTCGGCGCGGCGCGCGGTGACCGTTGCAGTCCGCGCGCGGCCATCGTCGATGCCGGTGACGCTGATCTCTTCCGAGCCATCCAGCCCGTGCGTCTGTGCGTTCTCGCCATCCTTGAACTGCAGCGGGAGCACGC
The DNA here is from genome assembly GCA_036524915.1 of Lysobacter sp. Taxonomy (GTDB): domain Bacteria; phylum Pseudomonadota; class Gammaproteobacteria; order Xanthomonadales; family Xanthomonadaceae; genus Lysobacter_J. The sequence goes on from DATDBI010000210.1 coordinate 31,560, forward strand.
CCATGCCGACCAGGTTGGAGCGGTGAATGCGCTCGAAGCTCTCGGCGATCACGGCCTTGACTCCGAGCAGGTTGGTGCCCTTGGCCGCCCAGTCGCGCGATGAGCCGGTGCCGTATTCCTTGCCCGCCATTACCACCAGCGGCACGCCCTCGGCCTTGTACTGCATCGCCGCGTCGTAGATCGACATCTTCTCCGGCGCCGCACCGCCCTTGGCGTAGTAGAGCGTATTGCCGCCTTCCTCGCCGCCGAGCATCAGGTTCTTGATGCGGATGTTGGCGAAGGTGCCGCGGACCATCACGTCGTCATTGCCGCGGCGGCTGCCGTAGCTGTTGAAGTCCACCGGCTGCACGCCGCGCGACACCAGGAAGCGTCCCGCCGGCGAATCCTTCTTGATGTTCCCTGCGGGCGAGATGTGATCGGTGGTGATCGAGTCGCCGAACAGGCCCATGATGCGGGCGCCGTGGACGTCGTTGATCGTGCCCACCGCCATCGTCATGCCGTCGAAGTAGGGCGGGTTCTTGATGTAGGTCGAGGCGCCATCCCAGGCGAACGACTCGCCTTCGGGTGAGGCGATCTGGTTCCAGCGCGAGTCACCCTTGAAGACGTCGGCGTAGTTCTGCGCGAACAGTTCGGGGCCCACGGTCGCGGCGATGACGTCGCCGATTTCCTTGTTGCTCGGCCAGACGTCACGCAGGTGCACGGCGCGGCCATCGGGCGTGTGGCCCAGCGGTTCGCGTGTCAGGTCGATGTCGACCGTGCCGGCAATGGCGTAGGCGACCACCAGCGGCGGCGAGGCCAGGTAGTTCATCTTCACTTCGGGATGCACGCGGCCCTCGAAGTTGCGGTTGCCCGACAGCACCGAGGCGACGGCAAGGTCGTTCTCGGCGATGCCGCGCGAGACTTCGTCCGGCAGCGGGCCGGAGTTGCCGATGCAGGTGGTGCAGCCGTAGCCGACGACGAAGAAGCCGAGCTTCTCCAGATCGTCGAGCACGCCGGCCTTGCGCAGGTAGTCGGTAACCACCAGCGAACCCGGTCCGAGCGAGGTCTTGACCCACGGCTTGGCCTTGAGCCCGAGCTTGACGGCGTTTCGCGCCAGCAGGCCGGCACCGAGCATCACCGCCGGGTTGGAGGTGTTGGTGCACGAGGTGATGGCGGCGATCACCACCGAGCCGTCGCACAGGTCGGCGTCCTGGTCCTGGACGTGGATCTTGGAGCGCGGTCGCGCGGCAAGGTGTTCGGCCTGTGGCTGGTGACCGCCTTCGGCGTCCATGCGGCGCGTGGCGCCGTTGACGCGATGCGAGGTGAGGTCGCCGAGGTTCTCGGTGAAGTTGGCCTTGACGTCGCTCAGCAGCACCCGGTCCTGCGGACGCTTGGGGCCGGCCAGCGACGGCTTGACGTCGGCGAGGTTGAGTTCGAGCGTGGCCGAGTAGTTGGCTTCAGCCTGGCCCGGCTCGTGCCACAGGTCCTGCGCCCTGGCGTAGGCCTCGACCAGCGCCACCTGCTCGTCGCTGCGGCCGGACAGGCGCAGGTAGGTCAGCGATTCGGCATCGATCGGGAAGATGCCGCAGGTCGCGCCGTACTCCGGCGCCATGTTGGCGATCGTGGCGCGGTCTGCCAGCGGCAGGTGCGGCAGGCCTTCGCCGAAGAACTCGACGAACTTGCCGACCACGCCGAGCTTGCGCAGCATCTGGGTGACGGTGAGCACCAGGTCGGTGGCGGTGGTGCCCTCGGGCAGTTTGCCGGTGAGCTTGAAGCCGACCACCTGCGGAATCAGCATCGACGACGGCTGGCCCAGCATCGCCGCCTCGGCCTCGATGCCGCCCACGCCCCAGCCGAGCACGCCGATGCCGTTGATCATCGTGGTGTGACTGTCGGTACCGAAGACGGTATCGGGGAAGGCGAGCAACTCGCCGTCCACTTCGCGTTCGACCACCACCCGCGCCAGGTTTTCCAGGTTCACCTGGTGGACGATGCCGGTGTTGGGCGGCACCACCTTGAAGTTGTGGAAGGCCTTCTGGCCCCAGCGGAGGAAGCTGTAGCGCTCCATGTTGCGCTCGAACTCGATCTTGCCGTTGAGGTCCAGCGCATCGGCGCGGCCGAACACGTCCACCTGCACCGAATGGTCGATGACCAGTTCCGACGGGATCAGCGGATTGATCTGGCCGGCGTTGCCGCCGAGCTTGCTGACCGCATCGCGCATCGCTGCCAGGTCGACCACGCACGGCACGCCGGTGAAGTCCTGCAGGACCACGCGTGCGGGCATGAAGGCAATTTCGGTGTCGGGCTCCTTGCTGGCATCCCACCGCGCCACGGCCTCGATGTGGTCCGTGCCGACCGTGATGCCGCCGTCTTCGTGGCGCAGCAGGTTCTCGAGCAGGATCTTCATCGAGTAGGGCAGCTTGCGGATGTCGAAACGCTCGCCCAGCGCCGGCAGGCTGTTGTAGGTGAGGGTCCGGCCGTTGACGACAAGCTGGCGACGGGTGGAGAAGGAGTCGAGCATGAGTGGGGCTCCTGTTCGTGTGGCTTGGCCCCGTGAGGGAATAGGGGCGCTATGGCTTGCACGGCGCCGGCGCTGCCGACGCGGTCCAGCGATTATCACCCTATCGGATTCAGGTAGCGTGCAGACCTTGGTCGCAGCTTGGCCGCGGAGTGTTCCAGCGGCGCTCCAAACCCTTGTGGCACATGGCCCCGAGACCTTTTGCGCATTGCCCGAAAGGCCCATTCAAGGCAAAATACGCAGTCGAGGGGCAGTCCCTTGCCAGGGCGCTCCCGACCCCCAGCTGACCAGCCTGCAGGCCCGCCGTCCGGCGCGCCGGACAGCGCTCGCAGTTGTCTATTCGCTCCAACCGACGGGACTCTCAATGCTCTCCAGCTACCGCCAACACGTTGCCGAGCGCGCCGCGCTGGGCATTCCGCCGCTGCCGCTGACCGCGCACCAGACTGCTGAGGTCATCGAGCTGCTGAAGAATCCGCCGGCGGGCGAAGGGCAGTTCCTGCTCGACCTGATCACCCATCGCGTGCCGGCCGGTGTCGACGACGCTGCCAAGGTCAAGGCGTCGTACCTGGCCGCGGTCGCCTTCGGCACCGAATCCAATTCGCTGATCAGCCGCGAGCGCGCGACCGAACTGCTCGGCACCATGCTGGGTGGCTACAACATCCATCCGCTCGTCGACCTGCTCGACGACGCGCAGGTTGGTGTCATCGCCGCCGAAGCGCTGAAGAAGACGCTGCTGATGTTCGATGCCTTCCACGACGTGCAGGAAAAGGCCGAGGGCGGCAACGCCAACGCCAAGGCGGTCATGCAGAGCTGGGCCGACGCCGAGTGGTTCACCAGCCGCCCGCAGGTTCCGGCCAGCCTCACCATCACCGTCTTCAAGGTCACCGGAGAGACCAACACCGACGACCTGTCGCCGGCCCCCGATGCCACCACGCGTCCGGACATCCCGCTGCACGCCCTCGCCATGCTGAAGAACCGGCGCGACGGCATCGAGCCGGAAGAAGACGGCAAGCGCGGCCCGATCAACTTCATCGAGTCGCTGAAGGACAAGGGCCACCTGGTCGCCTATGTCGGTGACGTCGTCGGCACTGGCTCATCGCGCAAGTCGGCCACCAATTCGGTGCTGTGGTTCACCGGTGAAGACATCCCCTTCATCCCGAACAAGCGCTTCGGCGGTGTCTGCCTGGGCAGCAAGATCGCCCCGATCTTCTACAACACCATGGAAGACGCCGGCGCGCTGCCGATCGAACTCGACGTGTCGCAGATGGACATGGGCGACGTGGTCGAGCTGCGTCCGTACGAGGGCAAGGCGCTCAAGGACGGGCAGGTCATCGCCGAGTTCGCGGTCAAGTCCGACGTGCTGTTCGACGAAGTCCGCGCTGGCGGCCGCATTCCGCTGATCGTCGGCCGTGGCCTGACCGCCAAGGCGCGTGAGGCGCTGGGCCTGGCGCCGTCGACGCTGTTCCGCCTGCCGTCCAACCCGGTCGACAGCGGCAAGGGTTACTCGCTGGCGCAGAAGATGGTCGGCCGCGCCTGTGGCCTGGCCGAAGTCAACGGCGTGCAGCCGGGCATCCGCCCGGGCACCTACTGCGAACCGAAGATGACCTCGGTGGGTTCGCAGGACACCACCGGCCCGATGACCCGCGACGAGCTCAAGGACCTGGCCTGCCTGGGCTTCTCGGCCGACCTGGTGATGCAGTCGTTCTGCCACACCGCGGCCTACCCGAAGCCGGTCGACGTCAAGACCCACCACGACCTGCCGGCCTTCATCAGCAACCGTGGCGGCATCTCGCTGCGCCCGGGCGACGGCGTGATCCACTCCTGGCTCAATCGCATGCTGCTGCCCGACACGGTCGGCACCGGCGGCGACAGCCACACCCGTTTCCCGGTCGGCATCTCGTTCCCGGCCGGCTCCGGCCTGGTCGCGTTCGCCGCGGCCACCGGCGTGATGCCGCTGGACATGCCCGAGTCGGTGCTGGTGCGCTTCAAGGGCACCATGCAGCCGGGCGTGACCCTGCGTGACCTGGTCAACGCGATTCCGCTGGCCGCGATCAAGCAGGGCACGCTGACCGTTGCCAAGCAGGGCAAGAAGAACATCTTCTCCGGCCGCATCCTCGAGATCGAAGGCCTGCCGCAGCTCAAGGTCGAGCAGGCGTTCGAGCTGTCCGACGCCTCGGCCGAGCGTTCGGCCGCCGGCTGCACGGTCAAGCTCGACAAGGAACCGATCATCGAATACCTCACCAGCAACATCACGCTGCTGAAGTGGATGATTGCCGAGGGTTATGCCGACCCGCGCTCGCTGGCGCGCCGCATCAAGGCGATGGAAGCCTGGCTGGCCAACCCGCAGCTGCTGGAGGGCGATGCCGATGCCGAGTACGCCGCCGTCATCGACATCGACCTCGACCAGATCGTCGAGCCGATCGTGGCCTGCCCGAACGACCCGGACGACGTGAAGACGCTGTCCGACGTCGCCGGCGCGGTCATCGACGAGGTCTTCATCGGTTCGTGCATGACCAACATCGGCCACTTCCGCGCGGCCGCCAAGCTGCTGGAAGGCAAGCGCGACATCCCGACCCGCCTGTGGGTCGCGCCGCCGACCAAGATGGACGCCTCCGAGCTGACTAAGGAAGGCCACTACGGCACCTTTGGCACCGCCGGTGCGCGCATGGAAATGCCGGGCTGCTCGCTGTGCATGGGCAACCAGGCGCAGGCGCGCGAGGGCGCGACGGTGTTCTCCACCAGCACCCGCAACTTCCCGAACCGCCTGGGCCGCAACACCAACGTGTACCTGGGTTCGGCGGAACTGGCGGCGATCTGCTCGCGCCTGGGTCGCATCCCGACCCGCGAGGAGTACATGGCGGACATCGGCGTGATCAACGCCAACGGCGCCGAGATCTACCGCTACATGAACTTCGACCAGATCGAGGACTACCGCCAGGTGGCCGAGACCGTCGCGGCCTGATCGCCTCCGCAATACGTTGAACAAAAACCCCGGCAACTGCCGGGGTTTTTGTTTGGGTGGCTTCCCGGCGTGCGCCAGGATGTGACCAGGACTGTGCCGTCCATCGCTAAGCGCGAAACTGGTCGACCCCGCGCGTCCAGTGCGTGACAACAGTCAAGGACTTGTGTTGCGCGCTGTCGTTACATCGCGCGCAGCAGGGGGACAATATGAAGACGCATAAAGGGACGGATCGCGTCGAACAGGCGCTTCGCTGGACGCTCGCGCTCGCATTGATCGCGGCGGTTTGCTGGGCCCTGGGACTGGGCGGGGGAGCGCTGGTTCCGTTGGCCTGACGGCCGCACCGCGTTTCGTAGGAGCCAGCTTGCTGGCGACCGGCTTTGGGGCTGGTCGCCAGCAAGCTGGCTCCTACCGGCGTCAGCCCAGGTGGTCCTTGACCGCCGTGAGCAGTTCGCGCCTGCGCAGCAGGAAGTCCCAGAGGCTGCCGCCGCATTGCCGCCACAGCACCGCCGAGCGCACGGCCGCCAGCAGGATCGCGCGCACTTCGGCAACCACCGTGGCCTGCCCCAGGTAGTGCGGGTTGCCCTGCACCAGCACGCGCGGGCGCAGGTGGCTCAGGGTCTCGGCGTACAGGCCGCCGAGGGCATTGAGGACATCGGGGTGGCTGCTGCCCGATCGCTCGGCGTTGCCGGCCTGGGCACGGATGCCGGCCTGGACGCGTTCGGCCATGTCGTGGTCGCGAACGAACCGACGCTCCAGCTGCAGCACCGCCAACACCAGGCGCGGCAACTGCTCGTCGCGCTGCTGGTTGCCGAAGTAGTCGCGCAGCAGGGCCAGCCCGGGTCGCACGGCCTCGACGTCGCCGTAGATGGCGGCAGGCGAGGGCGCATCGATGCGGAAGACCGAGTCCATCGCGGTGCCGAGGATGGCCGCATTGGCCTGGCCGGTGTCGGCCACGCGCCGTACCTGCGCCAGTGCCTGCACCAGCCCGGCAAGTGCCAGGACGCGGGTGGACATGGATTTGCTTTGATTCATGCAGCTTGGGCCTTCAATCGTTGTTCCAGCGGCGCGTCGGTGGCTGCAATCACGGCGCCGCCAAGGCAGACCTCGCCGTCATAGAGCACCAGGGACTGCCCTGGCGTAACCGCACGTTGGGGGCGGGCGAAGCGAACTTCCACCGTGCCGTCGTCAGACACGCTGACCTCGCAGGGCTCGTCGGCCTGGCGGTAGCGGGTCTGCGCGGTGCAGGCGAAGCGGGCAGAGGGGGCCCCGCCGGCGATCCAGTGGGCCGGCTCGGACCACAGCGTGTGTGACAGCAGCCAGGGACTCCCCGCGCCCTGGTCGACGTACAGGACGTTGCCGGCCACATCCTTGCCGACCACGTACCACGGCGCAGGCTCGAAGCCTCGAACGCCGCCGATGTTGAGGCCTTCGCGCTGGCCGAGGGTGAAATAGAACACGCCCGGGTGACGGCCGATCACCTGGCCATCGGGCGTGCGCATCTCGCCTTCGCGGGCCGGCAGGTAACGGCCGAGGAACTCGCGGAAGTCGCGTTCGCCGATGAAGCAGATGCCGGTGGAGTCTTTCTTGGCCGCGGTTGGCAGGCCGGCGTCGAGCGCCATCTGCCGCACGTCGCGCTTGAGCAGTGCACCGAGCGGGAATCTCGTCGCTGCCAGCTGGGCCTGGCCGAGCTGGTGCAGGAAGTAACTCTGGTCCTTGCTGCGATCGATCGCGCGCAGCAGCAGGTGACGACCGGCGAAGGCCTCCACCCGGGCGTAGTGGCCGGTGGCGATGTACTGCGCGCCCAGTTCGCGTGCGGCATCGAGGAAATGCTTGAACTTGATCTCGCGGTTGCACAGCACGTCCGGGTTGGGCGTCCGGCCGGCGGCGTACTCGGCGAGGAAATGTTCGAACACCCCGGCCCAGTACTCCCCGGAGAAGTCGCGAAAGTGGATCGGGATGCCCAGCCGCCCGCTGACGGCGACCGCGTCGCGCCGATCGTCCTCGGCGCGGCAATCGCCGCTGCCGTCGTCGGCCCAGTTCTGCATGAACAATCCGGCGATCGGCTCACCGGCGTCGCGCAGGTGCAGCGCGGCGACGGAGGAGTCGACGCCCCCGGACATGCCGACGATCGTCCGCGCAATGGAAGTGTTCACGTCAGTACCCACTCATGACAGCGTGCTCATGAGCCTCATACCAGGTGTCCGACCAGTTCCAGCGGGTGCCGGTGCCCGGCCAGGAAGTCCGCGGCGGCGCGCCACACCAGCGGGCTGCGGTGGCGCTCCCTGGCTTCCTGGAGCTCGCTGGGGGTCATCCAGATTGCACGCACGATGCCGTCGTCGAGCGGTCGCGCAGGATCGTGCCTGACCGGTTCGGCGGCAAAGGCGAAACGCAGGTAGTGGCGGCCACCGCCGCCATCGCCGTTGGCCGGCGCCTTCCACTGGTAGGCGCCGACAAATGCCGTGAGGCGGACGTCCCAGCCGGTCTCTTCCCGCGTCTCGCGCAGGGCGGCCTCGATCAGGCTTTCATCCGGCTCCAGGTGACCGGCCGGCTGGTTCAGCACCAGGCGGCCGCCGACCGACTCCTCGACCACGAGCAGCCGTCCGCCATCGACCACCACGGTCGCCACGGTCACGTCGGGTTGCCAGAACCGGCCCTCGCGATAGCTCATTTCAGAATTCGTCCTTGCCCTGCGTCAGTGCGGCTTCCATCTGGTCGGCCGAACGCAGAACGAAGTCCAGGGCGTCGTCGAGTTCCTTCTCCCCGGCATCGGCCGCGATCTTGACCACGAACACCGCCATGTTGCCCTGCTTGACCCACCCGCCGAGCTTGCTCGACTGGCTGTCCTCGAGCAGGCGGTTGGCGACCTCGACCGGGAACTGCGCCGCGGAGGCGCGATAGGCCGGCGACCAGATCTCGCGGATATTCAGGTTGCCGAACTTCTCGGTGGCCGACAGCACGTAGGCCAGCTGGCTGCGCTCGTCGTCCATTTTGAAAGTCAGCTTGTAATCCCCGTCCTCGTCCACCTCGTACTGGTAGTCGAGGCTGTCCAGGTGGTGGGCGATCTGCGGGTCGCCGGCAGAATGCTGTGTTTCACCAGCAACGGTGTCGGCGGCAATAGCCGGCATCGATGACAACGCGATCAGGACCGCAGCAAGCAGACGCATCGAATTTCGCTCCTTGGATGGTGGGAAGCGGGGGATTGAGCGGCATTGTGCCGGCGCCCGGGCATGGGCGTCCATGATCGGCGCTGGACCGGGCCCTATAATTCCAGCCATGGCCAAACAGACCGAACACGAACAACACCACGGCGTGCTGGTGGAAACCGGCAAGCCGGAGGTCGCCCGCCCGCCCCTTTACTCCGTCCTGATACTGAACGACGACTACACCCCGATGGACTTCGTGGTCGAGGTGCTGATGCGCTTTTTCGCCATGAACGCGGAAAAAGCCACCCAGATCATGCTGCACGTGCATACCCGCGGCCGCGGTGTGTGCGGGGTTTTCACCCGGGAGGTCGCAGAATCCAAGGTGGCGCAGGTGAATGAATTTTCAAGGCTCAACCAACACCCCTTGCTGTGCACGATGGAAAAGGCCTAAAAGTTCTGCTTAGCACGTC